>CAYMHJ010000028.1:14715-34659 GCA_964390165.1 uncultured Prosthecobacter sp.
GGCGGACATCAGCCAGGCATTGAAGGCGTGATCCGGTATTCGGAATTACATCAAACAGGAGCAGGCAGAAAATGGAAACGGCAGCCCGGAGGTTCCATCTTTTTAATTCAGGGCACAAAAAAACCGCCGCGAGGAATGCTCGCGGCGGTGTGGATTGGAGAGTCTGAAACTCAGCGGGGCTTATTTGCCGGGGACGCCGAAGACCTGCACTTCACAATAGTGGTTCATCTCGTTGGAGGTGTTGCCATTGCTGGTGAGGCGGACGTAGCGGGCTTTGGTGTTCTTGCCGTCAACGACGCGACCGTGGTTGGTCTCGATGTAGGCAGGATCAGCACCGGCGCCCATTTTGAGGGTGTCGTCGTGGTCGGAATTGAAGACGGTGGTGACACCTGTTTTGAACTCGGCGTCGTCGGAGAGCTGGACGATGACATCGACGTAGGCCTGGGCCTGCTTGTGGTAGTGCCACATGGCGATTTTGTTCACCGTGGTGGCGGCACCGAGGTCGATCTGGACCCACTGTGGGCCGGGAGCGAGCTCGACGAAGCAGCCGTCGGAGCCGTCGGCGTCACCATCAGTCACGAGGGGGAGGTCACCGATGATCGGGGCTGGATCACTGGAGGTGACGGGCTTGTCTTTGGCAAGGTTCACAGTGCCTTTTGGTGCCATGAAGGTCTTGATGATCTTGCTCGGATCAGGCTGCTCAAGGTTGGGGAGCTTGGCCGGAACCGGGGTGCCGATGAACATTGGCTTGGGGAACTCAAGCTTGATTTCTTCCTGGTCGCCAGCGGGGGCGGCAGGTGCTGCGGCAGCGGCGGGTGCAGGAGCGGCGGCCTTGGCGTCAGCGGCAGGAGCGGCGGCATCTTTCTTGTCTCCGCTGGACACAAGGGCCAGGGAGAGGAGGAGGGCGGGGGTGGTGTATTTCATTGGGGGAGGATTGCGGGTTTAAGCGACTTCAAAGTCGGCGGGGGTGAAGTTATATTTCTGGCCGGTTTTGAGGCAGTCGTAGGCTTTGAGGACAGTGACGCAGGACTTGAAGGCATCCACGACGTTGCAGGTGAGATGAGCGTGGCTCTTCTGCTGAACGGCTTCGATGAAGTTCTGCACATGCGGGGCATGGGGATAGACTTCGAGGATGACGGGGATTTCCCAGGGGTCGAGGGCCTTGGATTCGCGAGCATCGGCGACGGCTTTGGCGACGCCGGTGACATTGAAGGATTTCGGTGCAGGCTTGGCCCAGGAGCGGGGATGTTCCCAGAACTTGTTTTTCACCGAGTCGGGGCTCTTGACGATGATGGGGTTGTCTCCAGCGGCGAATTCGCTCCAATCGTTGCCGGGCTCGGCATAGACCTGGTTGTAGGTCGGGCTTTCGGAGATAATGGCGGAGCCAGCGATGCCCATGTGCTTTTCATAGTAGCCCTGGCTGCCGGTGGTGGTGAGCACCTGGTAGTAGGCGCGCATGGTTCCCTGCGGGAGCTTGTATTCGTAGAGGCACATGACGTTGTCAGGCAGCTCATACTTGGCTTTGGGGGCTCCATCGGGACCGGTTGTGCCGTCGTAGTAATCCACGCCACCAGTGGCGAAGAGAGAGACGGGGGTGGTCTCGTACATCCAGTTGAACATGTCGATCTGGTGCGCACCGAGGTCGGAGATGGGACCGCCACCGTATTTGGCGAACCAGCGCCAGTTGAAGAATTCCTCAAGGCTGTTGTAACCGGAGGCGGTGAGCAGGGCGGGGTCGATTTTGACGTTCTTTGGAGCGATGGGCTTGCTGGCGGAGACGCCGCGATTCCACTGGCCGTAGCAATGAGTGACCTGGCCGAGGAGGCCTTTTTTGATGATCTTGTCCCGCAGATGGATGTAACGCGGGTTCGAGTGGCGCTGGTGGCCGATCTGGAAGATACCGCCGGTCTGCTTGCCAGCCTTCACCATGTCGCGTGCGCCTTCGATGGTGTTGGACATCATCTTTTCACAATACACGGCTTTACCCTTTTCCAGGCAAAGGCGGGAGTAGGGGGCGTGGAGGAAGTCGGGGGTGGCGATGAAGACGGCCTCGATCTCGGGCTGTTTGGCGAGCATTTCCTCGACGGAGGTGTAGCTCTTCACTTCGCCCTCGACCTGGTGCTTGTTCTCGGTGCGCATGTAGGCACCCATCTTGCGGGTCTGCTGCTCCCAGATGTCACAGACGGCCACCCACTGGAGGCCGGTCTTCATGAACTTCGAGGAGGCGCGGAGGCGATCGCCCTGGGCACCGCAGCCGATGAGGGCGGCTTTGACAGTGCGTCCGGCGGCCTCGCCCTGAGCGATGGCGCTCTTACTGGTGGCGAGGTAGATGCCGCTGCCTGCGACTGCGCTGGTGCGCAGGAAGGAGCGGCGATCCATGAACTTGGAGAGCCCGTTCTGGGGCTGGGAAGGGGTGGTGTTTGAACTCATAAGCTTGGGCTTGGTTCTTGGATCGTTACGTCCTGTCGAAGATCAGGCGTCGGCGGATTTGGCAGCGCTGCACTTCTTTTTGCGCAGAAGGCCGTCCAGGGAGAGGTAGCCGTGTTTCACGGTGCTCAGGGCGAGGAAGGTGATCATGACGCCGATGCCGATGTTCACGCCGAGTTCGGTGTCATCTGGAAGAGCGGCGAGACCGAAGCCGAGGGAAAGGAAGGTGAGGCCAGCGGCGAGAAGGGAGAGCTCGCTGAAAAGTCCGATGACGACCCAGACGCCGACGATGAGGAGGATGAAGCCGATACTGTGGGCGTAGGCGTCGATGGCTGAGGCTGGGAGGAAGGAGGGGAGGAAGCTGTTTTCGGTCATCAGCTTGGCGATCAGGCCTGTCTTGGTATCGTAGTTGGCCATGTTGAAGGTCGCCTCGGCACCGTCACCAGCACGGAATTTGTCCATGCCAGCCATGAAGAGGCGCAGACCAACCCAAAGACGAGTGATCAGATTGGCAGCGGCGAGATCGAAGCGCGGGCAGCAATGGGAGGGGGAGCAGGCTTTGTCAGACATGGAGGGTGGGGTTGGTTGAGCGATGGGTCAGGGGGAAGGGGACGGAGATTGAACGGAGCCACCGGGGAAATCCAGCGGAATTTATGGGAGTGAGAAAAGCAAGATAGTCATTTCTGGCGCTGCCTGACGGCTTCAAAAAGGCAGACTCCCGTGGCCACGGAGACATTAAGACAGGGTACCTTGCCACTGCTGCTCATGGGGATATTGACCAGGAAGTCGCATAGCTCCCCAGTGAGGCGCCGCATGCCCTCTCCCTCGGCTCCCATGACGACTGCAATGGGGCCTTTAAGATCGACCTGATAGACGGATTGTTTGGCCTCATCGGCCGTGCCGACGATCCAGACGCCGAGATCCTTCAGGCGCTCCATGGCACGGGCGAGATTGGTGACCCGCACGAGAGGCACGCTGTGTGCGCCGCCGCAGGAGACTCGCACGACGGTTTCGGTGATGGGGGCGGACTTATCCTTCGGCATGATCACGCACACACATCCCGCCGCATCGGCGGTGCGCAGGCAGGCTCCGAGATTGTGGGGATCCTGGATGCAGTCGAGGATGAGCACGAGCGGGTCGGGCTTGTCCTCCAGCAGGCTGGGGAGGTCCGCTTCTTCGTAAAGATGCGGCATGGAGGCGCTCGGCGAGACATGGCGGTTCTGACGGGCGACGGGTGGGGGCTTTGGCATGATGTTTCGTGGTAAGGAAAAGGGTTTAGCCCACGAAGCGTTCGCGCAGGTGGCGAAGGTGGTGGCGAGCGTCCGTGGTTTTCCCTGTGGCGCGCTGCATGATCTCCCCCGGACGCGGTGCACCGCCATGAGCATGGACGTTTTGGCGCAGCCACTCCAGGAGCGGCGCGTAGTCCGCTTTGTCGATGGCTGTGGCGATTTTGCGCTGCCTGCGTGCTGTGGCGAAGAGTTGTGCTGCGTTCAAATTCCCGAGTGTGTAGGTGGCGAAGTAGCCGAGCCCCCCCATGCTCCAGTGAATGTCCTGGAGGCAGCCCTTCGAGGCATCCGGAGGTGTCATGCCGAAGAGTTCGGCAAAAAGGGCGTCCCAGGCGGCGGGCACATCTTTGACGGCCAGATCCCCGCGCACCATGCGGCGCTCGATTTCGAATCTCAGGAGGATGTGCAGATCGTAGGTAGCCTCGTCTGCCTCGACTCGGATGAAGGAATACTCCGAGCGGTTGATCGCCGCCAGAAAGTCATCCAGCCCAATCTTCCGCAGGTGGGGGAAGATCTCGGCAGTGCGCGGCAGCCATTTTTCCCAAAAGGCGCGCGAACGGCCAACATGGTTTTCCCAAAGCCGACTCTGCGATTCATGGATGCCCAGCGAGCAGGCCCGACCGGAGGGCAGGCCAAAGTCTTCCTCCGGCAGGCCCTGCTCGTACAGGCCATGCCCGGCTTCATGCAGCACACCGAAGAGTGAAGAGGTGAAGTCCTTCTTATCATAGCGCGTGGTGAGGCGCACATCGCGGGGACCGAGGGTGGTGCAGAAAGGATGCGCCGTGGTGTCGATCCTCCCTGCGTCGAAATCAAAACCGATGCTTGAGGCGATCTCCGCATTGAGTTGCTGTTGTTTAGCGATGGGGTAGCTGCCGCGCAGCAGATTGGCTTTGATCGTTTTTCCACGTTCCACCGCCGCCCTGGCGATCTGGGTGAGTTCTGGCTTTAACTTGGCAAAGAGGGCCGCCACCTCCAGCGTGCGGGCACCGCGCTCATAAGTGTGCAGAAGGGCATCGTAGGGTTCATCTGCGTAGCCCCAAAGTTCGGCTTTCCTTCGAGCGATGCCCAGAAGCTTGTCCAAATGAGGGGCAAAAAGGGCGAAGTCCGCCTTTTTTCGGGCTTCCATCCAGGCGTGCTTGGCGTGTGCCGTGAGTTCACTTTCCTCCACGATGAGACGATTAGGTATCTTGGCGTTGCGCTCATAATCCTCCGCCAGCACCTGAAGATTTGCCTCTGATTTCGGATCACGATGCCTGGTAGACTGTGCCTGGGCCAGGAGCTTCTGCATCATCCTCCCCGTCGCCATGGCGTGGGCCTTGCCGCTGAGCCAGGCCATCTGGCGAGCACGAAAGGCCAGTGCCTTCGCCGGCATGTAGGTGTCCTGATCCCAGGAAAGGATGGACTCGGTGGAGGAGAGCAGGGAGACTTCGCGCGCATGATCGCAAAGTTGGGCATAGGCATGGGCAGGCATGAGTTTGCCACCATCCCAAGTCATACCGGACGTGCAAGCGCCTGCGTGATGATCTTTGCTGCATGGAGAGGATTCTGGGCGGCGTTTTAAATTACTGCTCGGAAGGGAATTTTCTGTGTGGAGCTTGACTTCCTCCGTGGCAGTTGCTTGAAGACTCTAAAGACAACTATCATGGCAGCATTTCTGAGACAGCACGATAAAGGAGTAGAGCACGCTTTGGCGGACTTTAACCTCCTCGGGCGCAGCCCGGATGCCACCATCCGGCTTCAAGACACTGGCGTTTCCAGGCAGCACGCGACCATCCGCCGTGACGGCACTCTTTATTGGGTGTCCGACCTCGGCAGCGCCAATGGTAGTTTCGTCAATGATGTCGCTGTCACCACCGCCCGCGCGCTTCGTCATGGAGACCGCATCCAGCTCGGCACCTGCCTCTTTATCTTTGAGACCGATGATGGCGACCATACCGGCCACTCGATCAGCGGTCATCAGATGATGCATACGGTCGCCCTGCCCGTGAAGACAGTGAAGGCCACCCTGTTGGTCGGTGATCTGCGAAATTTCACCAGCCTTTCCGCCCAGCTTAGCGCTGAGGAGGTCGCTGCCATGCTGCGCGAATGGTATGCCCAGTGTGAACTGGTGCTGAAATCACGCGGGGCCATCATCGACAAATTCATCGGAGACGGTGTCTTCGCCTACTGGGCTGGAGACAGCGCTGGGGTCCGTGCCCAGGCGACAGAAGCCGCACGGCTCCTCAGTGGTCCTGAGGCCAGTGACTCTCCCGTCCGTCAAGCGCTCAAGACCGAGCGTAACCTTGAAGTCCATTGCCACATCGGCATCCACATTGGTGATGTCGCGCTCGGTGCCATGGGCCGCGGCGTGAATACCGCCGTCGGTGAGGCGGTAAATGTCACTTTCCGAATCGAAAGCCTCACCCGCAAGCTCCAGGTTCCCGTTCTGGTCAGTGCCAGTTTCATCGATGGCTGGCCGGAAGGCAGCCAACATTATAAAAACGTCGGTATTCATCCCGTGAAAGGCCAGCCCGATCCGGTGGAGGTCTATACCCTCGTCGAGAGCGATCCTGTGCTGGACTGAAGTCTTCGGCATTATTGCCTGACCTCAGTTCAGTGGTTCCTTTTTCCAAAGAAAAAGCACGGGCTTTGAGGCCCGTGCTTTTAAAAAGAATGCATTCAGTGTCGAATGCGGTCTGGCTTAGTAGCGACCACCGCCGCCACCACCATATCCGCCGCCGCCACCACCACCGCCGCCGTAGCCGCCACGGCCACCTTTGCCGCCACCACCGCCGCCGCCGTAGCCGCCACGGCCACCGCCGCCACCACCACCACCGTAGGCAGGGCGATCTTCTTTAGGGCGGGCTTCATTGATGGCCAGAGGGCGACCCATGAAGTCTTTTTCATTGAGGCCTTTGATGGCTTCCTGCATGGCCGTGGGTGTGTCCATGGTCACGAAGGCGAAGCCACGTGGACGACCGGTATCGCGGTCCACAGGGAGGAAGAGATCCGTCACGGCGCCGTAATCGGAGAAGAGCGCACGGAGGTCGGTTTCGGTGGCGCTGAAGGGCAGGTTGCCCACATACATTTTGCTATTCATATCGTTGTCTTATCTTGGGTTCTAATCAGCCTTAATGCGGGTATGATAAGCTCCGACTGCGGATTTCAGAACACCAACGAATCTAATGAATCACCTGATGAACAGCTTAGTATGGCCTGCATCAGGTTGACTTATGGCGGCCCTATCGCCGCAATTCATCCCACTGGCAATCATTCATTTGGATTTCACGGCTTGCATCCAATGCCCCAGTGACGATGACTCGCGAAATCAATCATGCTCTGCCGGGAATTCTGGACATCCAACGCCAATCACGTCGCTGTGAATCCGCATCGCTGTGCCGATTCTGCAGGGCTGGAGAAATTTGCCGTAGACCAGGGACTGGAGAAAATGTGCTTTTTTCAGACCTCGGGCAGTGAGGGTAGCCCGAAGTGGGTGGCATTGCAAAAAGAGGCGTTTTTGATCTCTGGCCAGGCGGTGAATGAGCATTTCAAAGTCACAGATGCGGACCGGTGGCTGATCGCACTGCCAGTGCATCATGTGGGAGGTTTCGCCATTCATGCCAGGGCGCATTTGTCCGGTTCGGGCTTGGTGGAGGATTGTTCCAGATGGCAACCGGTCGCCTTTGTCGAGACGTGCAGGCGTGAAGGAGTTACCCTCGTCTCCCTGGTTCCGACCCAGGTGCATGACTTGGTCAGAAATCGACTTTTTGCCCCGCCTGATCTGCGGGTGGCAATCATCGGAGGCGGAGCTTTGCCCACGGAGTTAACTGCCGCTGCGCGGGCTCTGGGATGGCCTGTTTTTCAGACTTATGGAATGACTGAGGCGGCTTCCCAGATAGCTACTCAGTCCTATGCCGGACGGGACTTGGCTTCAGATGATTTGGAACTGGATGTTTTGCCCCACTGGCAGGTCCGGACGGAGACGGATGGCAGGCTGGTGCTCCGTGGAGCATCTCTGGCAAAAGGTTATGCATTCCATTCTGACAAAGGTATCTGGTCGTGGCAGCCAATCGGGGATGAACTGGTGACCAGGGATATCATCAGCCTCAGCATATGTGGCGGCAGGCAGTTTTTGCGTTTCGTTGGGCGGGAATCGGGATTTGTAAAGATACTCGGGGAACTGATCCATATCGCACCATTGCAGGCGCGGATGGATTCGCTGTCATTAGCGCATGGTGTCGCATTTCCACCTGTCATTGTGAGTGTGCCGGAGCCGAGGATGGGAAGCCGACTCTTGCTTGTGACCGAATGTAAAGCTGGTGCCGATCTTCTTGAGCCTTTCAATGCTGCCACCGAGTCGCTCTGCCAGCTTTCCGAGGTCATTCAAATTCCAAATATTCCACGCACCTCTCTCGGGAAAGTCGATGCCACTGCGCTGCAAACTTGTCTTTCTGGCATGATATCTGCCGTGATTAAGTGACAAAAAATCGCCTATCAAAGTGCTTGCCGTCTCGTTGCTGTTCGGACTAAATACCGGCCGCGACCACCTGTGAAAGGGATAGGATAAGCAGCATCTCAGGTGCGTCATCGGGAATACCGGTGGATCGGCCTGCGGTGGAGCCATCCTTGACCAGCATCAGCGTCCGAACTCAAGTCAAATATGAACACCAAGATGTATGTGGGGAATCTCCCCTTCAAAGCCACCGCCCAGGATATCACCGACCTTTTCGGCCAATTCGGAGGCGTAACAGATGTTTTCCTGCCTGTGGATCGCGATAGCGGTCGCCCGCGTGGATTTGCCTTCGTCAGCATGGACACACCCGAGGCCATGCAGGCTGCGATCACCGGCCTGAATGGCAAAGATTTTGGCGGTCGCCTTCTGGCCATCAACGAAGCACGGCCGCGTGAAGAGCGTCCAGGTGGCTTCGGCGGTGGCGGTGGCGGTGGCGGCCGTGGAGGATTCGGTGGTGGTGGTGGCGGCGGCGGACGTGGTGGTTACGGTGGTGGTGGCGGACGAGGTGGCTATGGTGGTGGTGGCGGCGGCGGCGGCGCAGGAGGCGGCGGGAAAAAATGGGAGCGTGATGACCGTCGTAAGGGTGGATATGAAGGCGGTGGTGGCAGCGAAGAACGCTGGTGATTTGCCTCATGTAGATTTTGAAGCGGAACCTGGATTGCAGGTTCCGCTTTTTATTTTTTACCGTTCTGCCCACAGTTGAAGATCATGTTGATGATGGATGAATTTTCAAAAAAACAGCTCTTTAAGGCGGATGATTCTTGCAGCATTAATAAAACACTTGTCTTAATGCAGTTCATCGTTGATAATTTGGGTGAATTAATTTCTCACCCTTGAGATGAGCTCACCTATTTACCGAACTATTTTACAGTGGCTATGGTTTTTAGCTTGATCTTAAATTCCGATCTTTGTATATTTCGTCACATCCTAAAAACTCTCGACAATTTAAAGTTTCCGATATGCCTACCATGACACCAGCCTCTCCTCAGAGCAAAGACCACGCAAAGCTGGCGGACTTCATTCTGTTTAGTCAACGTGAGTTCTTGCTCAATTTGTCAAGGGAGCTAAATCGCGACAACATCTCCTTCGCACAATTTTTCCTCCTCAGTTATCTGGCTTCCTCGAAAGAGTTGACCATGACGGATATTGCTAAAAAAATGGGACATTCCACCGCAGCCGCCACGGGTCTTGTGGATCGTCTCGAAAAACTTGGATACATGGAGCGCACCCACGCCATCGATGACCGCAGGAAAGTTATGGTCCGTGTAACTTCCAAGGGGCTCGATCTTGTGAGCCGTCTGCGTGATGAACTTCAGAGCCAGATCGCTGATGCGATGAATGAATCCTCAGCCACGGATGCTGCCGGTTTTCTTACCGCCTATCATTCGAGAGATGCTGTAATGGCTAGATAAACCTTATTTTGTTTGTGTGTGTTCGGTCAATGGGCGCTCGGGTTTACCTCGTGCGCCCTTTGATTTTTGTGCCATCTCCAAAGCATGAGTAACCCGCTGTGGATGACATTCCCCTTGTTGGAGGCACAATCCTCTTCCTTTACACATCGTTTTATCCTTCGTCATCCGAGCATCCCCGTCGATGCCGATAGGCAGGAAGTTGTCGAGAGACTCTCGTCCTGGCATCTCGGGCAGGCAGGTGAAATGGGATTTTCCGCCGAACAACTTTGCATCGCCGAACAAATTCACGGCAGAGGCATCGCTGTTGTACATCAACCTACCGCCAAAGCTATTCCGCAGGTGGATGGCATCATCTCGGGCAGCAAAAATCTTGTGATTGGCATTTACGTCGCTGACTGCGGCGCTGTCTTCATGACGGATCCGGTGAGCGGAGCCTTTAGTGTGCTCCATTCTGGTAAAAAAGGCTCTGAACTTGGCATCGCAGCGGATGGAATTCGGCTCATGCAGGAGCACTTTGGAGCGAAGCCGGAAAATATCCGTGTACAGCTCGCGCCCTGCATTCGCCCTCCGGCTTATGAGATCGACTTCGCGGCTCAGATCCGTGAGAGCTGCCTCAGCTCAGGTATCCGTCCCGATCATTACGCAGACTGCGGCATCTGCACCTCCTCCGATCCATCCCGATACTATTCCTACCGGCTGGAAAAAGGTCGTACAGGCCGAATGCTTGCCTTGCTCGGCAGGCAGAGATGATGCGAAGATACAAGTTCATTGACCATGCCAGAAATCACCCTCGAACTCCCCTCCCACGCTAAGATCAATCTCTGGCTACGTGTCCTGGGCAGGCGAGAGGATGGCTTCCATGAGGTGCAGACCCGCCTCGTGAAAATCAATGTTGCGGACACCGTCCATCTCACTTTGACCGGAAAAAATCCAGGCATCGAGCTTACCTGCAATGTCCCCGGCATTCCCACAGACGATTCCAATCTCGCCATCAAGGCCCTCAAGGCTTTCGAAGCCCGCGCTGGAGTCTCGAATGGCTGGAATATCCACCTGGAAAAGCGCATACCTCATGGGGCCGGTCTTGGCGGGGGCAGCAGCAACGCAGCCACCATCCTCCGTGCGGCGAACCAGCTTCTCGGTGTGCCGCTGACTCTCGATGTCCTGCTTGAAATCGCCGCTGGAATCGGTTCTGACGTTCCGTGCTTCCTGCTCGACACCCCAGCCGCTGATGGAGAGGGCAGGGGGGAGCGTGTCATCCCTGTGGAGTTTCCGTGGCAGCTCCCGCTCGTCCTCATCAAACCACCATTTCCCGTTCCCACTCCCTGGGCGTATCAGAAGTGGGCCGCGTCCAAAGAACTCCACGGCGTTCCCTACGCTCCGCAAATCTGCCCTTGGGGCGAGATGGTGAATGGCCTCGAGCGGCCAGTGTTCGCGAAATTCCTCCTCCTCCCCACTCTGAAAAAGTGGCTCCTCGATCATGGTTATGTCCGCGCCGCCCTCATGTCCGGCTCTGGCTCCACCATGTTCGCCATCACTGAGAACGATGTCCAGGCTGCCACACTCGCCGAGGAAGCCAGGCACTTCGTTGGCGATACATCTTGGATCACAGCCACCCGCACCTTGTCCTAATTGATTCCCATGCACCGGTACCTCCTCCCACTCTTCCTCATCACATTCGTCCATGCTGAGGACGCGCTCACCTTCTCTGATCCATCGCCTCAGCGTTACCTGCTAAAGGCCCGCGCCAGTGTGATTGATCCGCGCGCGCAGCCGCATCCGGAGATCGAGTTCGTCTTTGAAAAGAAGGGCAAGCCTTCCGATGAGGAAAACGCCTCCGTCGATACCCGCGTGGCTCCGCAGGGGAAGCTCGTCATCTGGCTCATGGGGCACAATGGCAACCTCTTCGAGCGGCTGAACAACTACGGACTGCACGCCATCCAGGTGCATTATGCCAATGGTTGGTTCGGCAAGTTTGGCAAAGAGCCCACGCCTGCGGACGTGAACTTCATCGGCGATATCCGCCTCGAAGCGGCCACGGGTGAGGACTTCAGCCCCACCGTCAGCATCCCGAAGCCTGATGGCATGATGGAGCGCGCGTATCAGTTCGTGAAGCATTTGGCGAAGGAAAATCCACAGGGCCGCTGGGAGCATTTTATTTCGGCTGATGGCAAAGGCATCCGCTGGGATCGTGTCATCATCTCCGGCTCCTCCCATGGCAGCACCACGGCCGCCCGTTTTGCCAAGCATCAGAAGGTGGACCGCGTCGTGATGCTCTGTGGCCCGCGTGATCAATACCAGACCTGGCAGGGCCTCCCATCCGCTACGCCAGCGAATCGCTTCTTCGGCTTCAGTCATGTCCTGGATGGCGGCTGGTCTGGCGACCACTACTGCCGCTCCTGGCAGTTGCTCGGGCTCGCGGAGTTCGGCCCCATCGTGAATGTGGATCAAAGCAAGCCGCCGTATGGCAACACGCGCCGCCTCATCACAGATGGCGATGTGCAGGGCAGCGACAAACGCGCTCACTCCAGCGTCACGCCCGGCAGCGCCTCCGTGAAAACCGCCGACGGCAAATTCGCCCACGAGGATGTCTGGAAGTATCTCTACACGCATCCCGTCGAGTCTGTCGGCCAGCCCGTGCCTGCGGATGTGGACTGTGAGATGGATCTCCGCTCTGCGAAAAAGTAGGCCGTTCGTCGATTGAACTTGGGGAGAGCCACTTTGAAGGTGAGGCTCGCATCGCTCCTTTCGCAGCGCTCAGACATGCGATGAGGAAGCTGAATGCATGGTCCAGAGAAGAGTGGGGTTTCACCCCATGGACGGACATTCCCGGCCTCCCGATGGGAGTTCTGACAAAATTCAGAACTCACACCATCAGCATGCCGATGCCTTCTTCCCAGGAGACAACTCCGTTCAAGCCCCACTTTCCATCCACGTTTACAGCCCATCCGGTCAGCCAGTTGCCGAAGCAGGCTGCCATCCCCAAAGATCTGGTGGTCAACCGTCGGCGAGTGCCATTTTTCAGCAAGTTGCGTGTGCTGAGACTGACACTCAAGGAGAACGGGTGGATCTACAGTCTTCTGCTGGGAGCCCACTACATGGGGGGTGCTCTGGGCAACAGGGCCTTTGTGGCGATGCAGACGCTGCGGAAGAATCGTGGGCTGCCGGGCATCAACAGCCGCGTCCTGAATGCGGAGATCTGGGACCATTGGGACTGGGAGGCAGGTGGAGAGGAATGGACCGTCACTGAAGAATGGAAGCAGTCTCTTGTGAGGAAGGTGCTGAAACCCCGTGTGCCCGTAGGCAGCATCGTGGTTGAAATCGGACCGGGGGCGGGGCGTTGGACGCAGCATTTGATTCCGTTAGCCGGTGAATACACGGGCATTGATCTGTCGAAGACCTGTGTGGATCTCTGCACAAAGCGGTTTGCTGCGACTTCCGCCCGATTTCGCATCAATCAAGGCAACAACCTGCCGGGTGTGATCGGTGCCAGCGTGGAGGTGATCTGGTCTTTCGATGTGTTTGTTCACATCAACTTGGTGGATATTGCCTCCTATTTGGAAGAGTTTTACCGAGTACTGAAACCGGGAGGGCGTGCGGTCATTCATCACGGCACGGCTGCGGGACATAGCGGAGGCTGGCGCAGCGATGCCACGACGAGCGAACTCAATGCGTTGATTGTCACCAAAGGTCTGCGCGTAGTGGAGCAGTTCGATCTTTGGACGGAAGATGGTCAGCGCCATGAGGTCGGGCTTTACCAGGACCAAGTCACGGTCATGGAGAAGCCATGATGGAGAACCGTCATGGGAGCAGCGCCATCCCCACAGCCCCGTGCCTGCGAATGCGGACTGCGAGATGGATCTGCGGGTTAAGAAGTAAACACCGGCAGCGTGACTGTCACCGCGGTGCCTGCGCGCTCGATGCTGTCCACGGTGATGCTGCCGCCGTGGAGATCGACGCAGCGCTTCACGATGACGAGGCCCAGACCTGTGCCGGTGCGCTGGCCGACGTTGCTGGCGCGGTGAAAGGCCTCGAACAAGCGTGCGCGATCCGGCTCAGGGATGCCGATGCCGCGATCCTTCACTGTGCAGATGGCCAGCGTGCCCGCGCGGGTGATGGTGAAATCCACGGCGCTGCCTTCGGGGGAGTACTTCACGGCGTTGCTGATGAGATTGGAAAAGATGTGCCGCAGCAGTGCGGGGTCGGCAAGAGCCTTGTCCTCCAAGTCGGGGCCGATGTGGAGCTGGATGGGGCAGCGGTTTTTCGTGGCAGAGAGGCCCTCATCCACGAGCACAGCGGCGAAGTCGGCGAGGGAGAGTGGCACGGGTGCGCAGGTCATGCGCCCGTCCTCCACTTTCCCGAGCACGAGCACTTCCTCGATCATGCCGGACATGAGTTGCGTGCTCTGGATGATGTTATCCATCTGCGTGCGCTGTTTGTCTTCACTGAGGCGCGCGGCGTGGTTCCGCAGCAGCTCGGTAGAGCTGAGGATGACGGCCAGTGGCGTGCGGAATTCATGGCTCACCATGCTGACAAAGCTGCTCTTCAGGTCGTTGACTTCCTTCTCCCGCGCGAGGTTGGCGATGAGGTCTGTCTCACTGGCTTGCAGGCGTGCATTCGCCTGAGTGAGGGCGCTGGTTTGCAGGCTGACCTGTCTGCGCAAAAGCACGATCCACAGCGCGATGGCCGCAGCGGCGAGCGAGCCCACCGTGCCCCATTGCCACTGGCGCTGTCTCTGCATGGCAAGCCCCGGGCCGAGGACGCGGATGTCCTCCGGCGTGCGCATCCAAAGATAGGACTGGCCGTCGCTCTGCTTCGTGAGATAGCCGGTGACCTCCAGCATGTAGCCATCTGAGATGTGCTCGCGGGAGAGCGGCACTTTCGTGCCCACGATGGCCACGATCTTCCCATCTTCGCCTAGAAAAAAGCGCGTCTGGAGGTGCGAGATCGATCTGCTTTTGATGAGGTAATTCAGAGGCGCCGTGAGGCGCACGAGATCACAGCGATGAGGCGCGTTGGGGAGGTCTGCTTCATTCAGTGAGATGGGCGCGGGCACAGGCCGGTCACGCCCGATCACGCGGAAGACGACATCCGTCATTTGGAGGATGTCTTTGGTAAAGAGGAGCAGTCCCGACAGCTCCAGTTCATCTCCTGCGCGCAGCCGCACCGGGGTCAGCGGAGCAGGCCAGCCTGAGGCACGGCGCGGCGTGAGGATGAAGTTCATCCCGTCGCCATGAGCCATGAAGATGTCATCCAGCCGCTGAAACATGACTACACACTTCACCACATGGCGCTGCTCGCGGCTTGGCCTTTGCTTTGCCAGTTCCTGCGGCGTGATAGGCGCGGCTTGGTCAAAGATCTCCCCGACGCTGGTCTGCTGCGCACTGAGCTGAGACACAGCACTGAGCAGAAAGGCGATGGCGATGAGGCGCTTCATTTCAAGTCAGCTTGCTGAGGGTCTCGATGGCGATCAAACTGGCCGCGCCCCGGCTTTCGATGCCGAGCTTCGGGTAGATGTGTTCCAGGTGCTTGCGCACGGTGGCCTCGCTGGTGCCGAGGATGCTGGCGGTGTCCGCGTTGCTCTTCCCCTGCGTGACCCAGAGCAGCACCTCCGCCTCACGCGGCGTGAGGCCCAGCGACTCCAGCGGCGTGGCAGAGCTGAAGTCAGGGCGTGATGCGGCGGCAGCATTCAGAGAGATGTCGCGAGTCCTCCGCAGGCGCACCTGGATGGCGGAGAGCAGATCCGCTTCAGAGCAGGGCTTCGTGAGGTAATCATCCGCGCCGAGATTCATGCCCGTGCGCTGCTCCTGCTTCTCTCCCTTCGCGGTGAGAAAGATGAAAGGCACGGCGCGCATGGACTCCTCTTTGCGCAGCAGATGCAGCACGCCGTAGCCATCTAGCTCGGGCATCATCACATCACAGAGGATGAGGTCGGGCCGCTCCTCGCGTGCTTTGATCACGCCCTGCCTGCCATCCGCAGCGGTGGTCACGTCAAAGCCATTAAGCTCGAGGATGAGCGCCACGTTTTCACGCATCTGCGGCTGGTCTTCGATGAGGAGTATTTTTGGCATGAGCGCAGACTACCACGCGGCCACTGCGCCGCCTATACGCCTTTCCGCGAATGCTTTTTCGCCAGGGCGCGAATACCCGCCCTGGCGGAAGGCGGGCAGCATGGAGGCAGCTACAAAACTCCACCCCCATGAAAACAAACTCACTCATCCTCCTCGCACTCCTGGTGCCACTCGCAGCGGCTGCGGCACCTGTGAATGATGCTTTCGAAAAAGCACTGCCGCTCTCCCGTAGCGCGCCGGTGCTGCTGAATCAGACAGGCGTGGGCTCAAAGCCGGACCTGCTGGATCCCTTCATCAGCGGGGTGAAGCTAGCGCGCAGTGTCTGGTATCGCTTTGATGCAGCCTTCACCAGCGACTTCACCCGCATCATCATCAATGACAAAGTCGGCGTGCGTGCCGGCGTCTTCGAGCTGACGGATCCCGATGGCAATGCGGGCACGCTGAAGTTCATCACGCAAACCAACAACATCACTCCGAACGATCTCGAGCAGCTTGTCTTCTCCATCGTCAACGGCAGGCGCTACTACATCTGCGTGGAGGGGAACGGCCTCTTCGACATCACGCTCCAGTCCACACGCGTGCCGAATGACTACTTCCAAGATGCCATCGTCCTGCCCGGCAATGAAGGCACCGTCACAGGCACCAACGTCGGCGCCAGCAACGTCAACGACACCCCGACCAGCCTACCCAACGACATTCCCAATGCAGGCGTGTGGTACCGCTGGACGCCGAACTTTAATGGTCAGGCTGTGGTGGATACAAACTTCAGTGAGATCCTGCCCAACGTAAGCTTCGATACAAAACTCGCCGTATTCACCGGTGACAGCCTCGCCACACTCGTGCCGGTGGATTCGGATGATGATGATGGATTCGGTAACAACAGCCGCGTCGTCTTTGCCGCTTCGGCGGGCACGCCCTACCGCATCTGGGTCGGCGGGCATAGCAGCAATGTCGGCCCATATTACCTCAGCTACTTCCCGGAGGGAAATCCCGGTGTGTTTGAGATCGCCCATGCACCGGATGATGTCAGTGAGACTCAGGGAACGACCGAGTTTCGGGTGTTCCGCTTCCGCGCAGGCAATGTGGCGGCGAATGTCACCGTGAATACGACCAACGACACAGCCATTGCAGGAGCCGACTACACCGCGATCAACTCCGTGCTGAATTTCCCGAACCCGCTCATCAATGACAACACTGGCTGGAGGCAGACCGTGAGCCTCACCATCTTGCAGGACCTCGTCCTTGCCGAGAGTTTCGAGTCCTTCAATCTCAACCTCACCGCCCCCAGCCCAGGCTCCAGCGTGGGAGATAGCTCACCGAAAAGCGTGTTCATCCTGCCCAACACATTCCACACGGGCGCAGGCTTCTCCATGGAAACCCTCCGGGTTAAAGAAGGCATTGGAGGCATCGCCATCCCACTGATCCGCACTGGCGTGGCTGGGAATATCGTCATGCGAGTCACCTCAGATTTCTCTGACACCACTCTGGTGCAGCCCGGTCAGGACTTCTCTTCGGTGAATGAATCCGTCATCTTCACCGTCGGGCAGTCACATGGCAGCATCTACCTCCCCATCCATGATGATGGCATCTTTGAAGGAGATGAGACGATCACACTCTTCATCAGCACAGGGACACCGGGCATGCTCATTGATGGCTTCCAAATCATCTATGTAACAATCGAGGATGACGACATGCCACTGCCAGTGGCCGGACGGGTCAGCACTCGGCTCGACTCGGGCGGCATCGCCGCGAGTGTGGACCTGAAGATCACCGGCACAGGTGCCGTCAGCGGGAAGGTCATCATGGCAAAAGGGAGCTTTCCCTTCGCTGGTAAGCTGGTGAATGGAAAGCTCACCGTCCGCCTCGGCTCCGCCACCTCACCCCTGCGCACGCTGACGCTGGAGCTGGTGAATGCCGCGACCAAACTTTACCGCGTCACCCTCAGTGATGGCGAGATGGGCAGCACCTACGTCAACACCATTTACGCTACGAATTTCAGCCCCCTCACGCCATGCACAGTGGCAGGCATGCATACCTTTGCGGATACCAATGGCGGCGGAGGCATCCCGGCACTCTTTGCCGCCTCCATCAAAGTCACCGCCGGAGGTGACGCCACCATGACGGGCAAGCTCTTTGATGGCACCAGCGTCACCGCCAGTGGTGGCGTCGATTCCTATGATGACGCCTATCTCGGAGCCTCCCTGTATGCTGGAAAAGGCCGCCTCCTCGCGCGAGCTGATCTACGTATCACCCCCGAGTCACTCAGCGGCGGCAGCCTTTCTCTGCTACGCCCGGGCCGTGCCAATCAATCCGTCGAGTTGCAAACTCTGGACATCAGTGGAGCTGCTGCCCATACCGCACGCTACATCCCACCCACGGCTGGGCAGCGTGCGCTCAGCGTGTGGTATCCCGCCGGTCTAGGCAATGCCGACTTCAGTGACGGAGGGTTCGCCGTCCTCACCATGAAGGCGCTCACCATCAGCCCCGCAAACAAAGTCGCTGTCTCCGTTCCACAGCCGGAGAATCTGAAGCTTACGATCACCTCTGCTACCGGCTTCTTCAGCGGCACCGTCATCCCCACCGGCAGCCTGAAGGCAAAACCCATCCACGGCGTACTCCAGCAGGGCGGTGTCAGCAGCATCGGCCGAGGCTTCTTCCTCAACGGCATCCTGTCTGGGAAAGTCAGACTGCGCGGGCTGTAGGCAGGCGCATCAAGGCTGCACCTTCGGGGCCTGAGTGGGCACTTCGGGATCGAAGTCCAGAATGTCCTGATGCGTGCGCAGGGCGGCGCGGGCTTTGGCGAATTCGGCGCTTAGGTCCGTCGCGTTGGCTTCCTGTTTGGCTTGAATAACATCGTCGAGCTTTTTGAGCAGGGCATTCGTGTCAAGATTCACGGCCTTCATCGAGTTCTGGGCCGAGGCATAGACGCCATCAAACTTGCCCTGAGCTTCCTCGAAGGCACGGCGGGCACCTTCCTCTCTGAGGTGTTCTTTTTCAGCTTCGCGGAAGTTCTTGCTGAAGATGCGTTTGAAGAATCCAAAGCGGGTCGTTGGCTTTTCATTCGGGCGCTTGGCCACGTCTTCAAAATAATCCTGGAGGGCGGTGAACTCCTGCAGGGGCTTTTGATACTGCTTTTGAAGGAAGCTGACGCCGCTGGCGATGATGACCATCTTTTCGAGCTCTATTTTGGAGAGCGTCTGGCCGGCCTTCATTTTTGCCTCCAGTGCGGCGATGTAATCCAGCGTCTGTTTGTTACCTGTGAAGATGTTTTCAAACTCCTTGTAGGCCCGCGCTATTTGCTGCCGCTGCTCCGTCCGCAGTTCGCCGAGCTTTTTGTCATGCTCGTCGCTGAGTGTTTGGAGAGCTTTTTGATGCTGGGCATTCTGCGCGGAGAGTGTGTGCTGCAGTTCCTCATCCTTTGCCTGAAGTGCCAGCACGTGGGATGCCTTCAGTTGATCCATTTCCAGGCGCAGACGCCCGGCATCCGAATGGTAGTGCCAGATGCCGTAGCTGAGACCAAGGAAAACAAGGATGAGTGGGATGTGGCGCGGATTCATGTCTGTGGGGGGATGGGGCACATTTCACTGACTGCCAGCTCCGCGCAAGGCACAGGACAATGACTGCTAAAGATATGACAAAACAGCGGGCAAAAAAAGAGGCTTGCCAAGCAAGGATTACGCATGTAATCCTTCAGGGATTACATTTGTAAGTCAAGGCCTCTGACTTGTTGCCGTTCATGCACCGTTTCATTTCTTTCCTCCTTATTCGCCGCACTCGGCGCTACATCCACGTTCACATGAGTCAACGCATCCTCATGATCGCCACCCCGACCACCCGCCAGCCCGTCATTCAGGCCCTGCTCGTCCTCACGCTCAGCGTGCTGGTCGGCTACTCCTTCACCACCGCCCGCGCCGCCGAAAAAGAAGTCCCACCGAAGGTCCGCGAAGGCTCCACCACCGCAAAACCGTCAACAGAGTCACCACGGTCAACAGAGTCCCCCAAACCCGCCATGAAGGACAGCGAACGCGAAGGCGGCAAACCCTCCGCAGAGCGCGAATCCGGCAAACCCAGCACCGAACGCGACGGCACCCGCAAACCCGGCCCCCGCGACGGCGAAGGTGAAAAGAAACCCGGCATGAGCGACGGCGACAAGCCCCGCACCGGCGAACGCGATGGCGAAAAACCGCGCACCGGCTCCCGAGACGGCGAAGGCATGAAAAAGCCCGCTGCGGAACGTGATGCGGGCACTCCTGCCCGCA
>CAYMHJ010000029.1:0-34618 GCA_964390165.1 uncultured Prosthecobacter sp.
CTGCGCCTCTCGACCGATGGCGGCGCCACTTGGACGAACCTCGGCACATCGGCTCAGTGGGTGCATGTGGCCCTGGCCCCGGATGGTAGCCGCTACTTTGCCCGCACTCAGGATGGCATACTGTACACCTCTCACCCGGTCATTCATTACCAGCCCGCGCTGAACAACAACGCGGACGCTGTTTTCACCTTCAATGTCGAGGACAGCGGCAGCACCCCTCGCGATCCGACGGCGAACAAAATCACCCTCACCTTCACCCCGGTAAATGACACGCCAGTGCTGGCCACGCCCATCCCGGACCAGAGCGCCACAGAGGCTGCCGCCTTTAGCTACGCCTTCCCGGCTGCCAGCTTCACCGATCCAGATCTCACGGCCTTTACCTTCACGGCCACACTCGTCGGTGGCGCACCATTGCCAGCTTGGGTGAAGTTTACCTCAGCCAGCCGCACCTTCGCAGGCACACCCAAGGCGGGCGATGTGGGCACGCTCAATATCCTCGTCACGGCTCGTGATCCGGGTGGATTGAGCGCCACAGACACTTTTAAAATCAGTGTGGCGAATGTGGACTATCCGCCGCTCGGGAAAACGGGGCCGCTGGCCATCGCGCCAAACCTGACTCACACCTTCCAGCTTTCCGACTTCGGTTTTAGCGATCCGAATGATGTCCCGCCGCACCGCTTTGAGAGGGTGAAAATCACCGGTCCACTGCCCGCCGCAGGCACTCTTTTGCTCAATGGCGCACCGGTGGCGGTGGGAGACAGCTTCAGCGTGCAGCGCGGCATGGCGGGCGGTACTTGGGAGACGAAGTTTGCGGTGTTTGGGCAGCAGGGCCTCGCGATCTAAGAAGATGGCACGAAGCTCGTCGTCCTCGGCCAAGGAGACAGACCATTTATCTCCAGCAACAGCGGCCAAAACTGGACTCAGTCAGGGCCGGCACTCAACAACTGGAACGGCTTGTCAGGAAGCAGCACACTCAGCCATCTCGTGGCTGGAGTGTATGCGGATCAACTGCGCGTCAGCACCGATGGCGGTGCCACCTGGACTGCACGCGGACCGACGGGCGGTCAGTGGCGTGACACGGCCTGCTCCGCCGATGGCAGCCGCATGTATGCCGTCACGGATAACCTCGGCTCCAAGACGGGCACGATTTATGTCTCCACGGACTCGGGCACGACCTGGACAGCGACCACGGGCTACAACTCACTCTATTGGAACAGCATCGACTGCTCGGACGATGGTCTATTCGTCGTGGCCGGTGCCTTGGACACCGACGGCCAGCTCATAACCTCCAACGACGGTGGTGCCACCTGGCAGGTGCGCGAGACGCCTCAGCGCTGGTCTTCCGTGGCCTGCTCCGCTGATGGGCGCACCGTGCTCGCCAGCGTGGCCAATGGGAAACTTTATGTCTCCAATGACAGCGGGGAAACCTGGACAGAGCGGGAGGAAGTGCGGAACTGGAAGTCCGTAGCCTGCTCCACCACTGGCCGACGCCTTTTTGCCGCAGCGTTCTCTAGCGACAAAGTCTATGCCTCAAGCGATGGCGGTGCGACCTGGACTCCGAGTGGTGACACGGCTAATTGGTCCCACGTCGCCTGCTCTGCGGATGGCTCCCTGGCAGCGGCTCTCGGCAGCGGCCAATATCTGCGACTTTCCACCGGCGTGGCGGCACCCACGCTGACCTTTACCCCGGCCACGGGTGTTTCAGGGCAGTCCGCCTACGCCAAGCTGACCTTCCAGGTGGAAGACGGCGGCGCTCCGGGCTCAAACCTCGACCTCACGCCCGATGTCCTCACTCTCAATGTGGGCATCCTGAACCTGAGCCCCGTGCTCGTCTCTCCGCTCGCCGATGTGGTGGTCAATGAAGACAGCCCGATGCTGATCCAGGTTCCGACGAACCACTTCACTGATCCGAATGCGGGTCAAAAGCTGACTCGCTCTGCCACGAAAGCCGATGGTTCCTCTCTGCCCACCTGGCTAACTTTCAATGCCGCCACAGGCCTCTTCACGGGCACGCCACAGAATGCTGATGTCGGCCCGCTGATTGTGCATTTAAAAGCCACGGACGACGGCACACCGCCCATCACCGTCACGGATGAATTTCAGATCACGGTCCTGAATGTGGACTATCCGCCCCAGGCTCAGGACAAGACTTTCACCGTTGATGAAGGTCAGCCGCAGGTCTTCGGCGAATCCGATTTCAGCTTCAGCGATGTCGGCGATGTCGTGCCTCACAGCTTCGTGGCCTTCAAAGTCACCGAGCTGCCTGCGGAAGGTGAATTCTGGGTGGATGGCATCGTTCCGAGCGTGGGAGACATCCTCTACATGCCCGTTGGCACCATCCGCTACACGCCGCCACTGGGTGACTCGGGCACGCCTTATGTTCGCATTGGTTTCCAGGTCATCGACTCCGGTGCTGACGGTCAAAACCTGGACCCCACGCCGAATTACTTCATCCTGAATGTCACGAAGTTGCCGGTGGAGATCGCCGTGAATCAGGGCAGCACGCCTCTGACGGATGGCGTTTCCACCGTGGACTTCGGAACCTACTTCCTTGGTGCTGGCTCGGAACCCACGCGGTCCTTCACCGTCTCAAATCTCGGCACTGGCGGTCTGCGGGTTATCTCTGTGGCCGTAGATGGCCCACAGGCATCGGATTTCGAGATCGACTTCCTGCCATCAGAGATCATCGCAGGCGGGGCAAACAGCCCGCTGCAAATTAGCTTCCGTCCGGATAGCATCGGCACTCGCAGCGCCGTGCTCCACATCGTCACCAATGACGCCGACGAGCCCTCCTTTGACATCGCCCTAACCGCCGAGAGTCGTGGTAGTGCTGGGTTGATGGTGCTGGATGAGGACGACAACGCGCTGGTAACGGGCAGCGAATTCAGTTTTGGCAATGTGGCCGTGGGAACCACCCCCACCCGAAACATGTTCTTCGTAAACAACGGCACTGCCGCCGTCACCATCCAGGGCATCACGCTGAGCAACAGCGCAAACTTCTCTCACCCTGTGATCACCAACCTGGTTCTTCAGCCCGGTGCCCGCTTCACGCTCCCGATCACCTTTGCAGCGACCGCAGTCGGCTTCCGAGGCACCTTCCTTGGTATCCAAAATAGCGCTGGCTCGACGATCTCCATCACCACCTTCGGCACCGTCGTCGCCGCCACAGATCAGGAGATCGATGTGGAGCTGCCAGACGGCTCACCCATCGCCGATGGAGCCCCGGCCACGAACTTCGGCAGCACGAATGTCGGCGTGAGCCAGACCCTCACGGGCCGCATCATCAATCAGGGCACGAAGCCTCTGAAAAACCTCGCCGCCACGGTCTCTGGCACCCACGCGGGTGACTTCACCATCACTCTGATGGATGACGAAGTCCCTGGCGGCCTCGACAGCGACTTCGAGATCCGTTTTACCCCGCTGGCCGCCGGTGCCCGCAGTGCCGTGATCCGCATCGCCAGTGACGACGCGAACGAAAACCCCTACGACATCGCCGTCACGGGCATGGGGCTCGTGCCCGAGATCGTGGTGGAGCAGCACTCTGGCTCCGTGCTGGTGGATGGCAAAGCGGAGGTCAACTTCGGCGCGAGCGTGCCCGTAAACTCCCTGGTCAGCCTAACCTTCACCGTGCACAATACCGGCACGGGCACACTGCACCTGCAAACCCCGCCCATCGCCATCGATGGCTTGAACCCGGCGGACTTCTCCGTCTCCACACCGCCTGGGCTCATGAACGTGCCATCTGGTGGCGACACCACCTTTGCCGTCTCCTTCGTCCCCACCGGCTTCGGGAAACGCAGTGCCGTCCTGCATCTGCTCAGCGATGACCTGGACGAAAGCGCCTATGACATCCGCCTCACCGGCACCGGAATCGGGCCCGAGATCAGCATCGAGTCCCCGGCAAAAACCGTGCTCACGAACATGGACACCGTGGACTTCGGCTCCGTCGTCAACAGCACCACCGCGAGCCGCGCCGTCACCCTGCGGAACAGTGGCAACGCCGCGCTAGAGGTCTCCAGCGTCAGCTTCATCGACATGGTCAGCCCCTTCGGCATCAACGGTGCCGCCTTCCCTGCCAGCATCGCTGCCAATGGCACCCTCACGTTTAACATCACCTTCAGCCCCACCATGGTCGGCACGGCGGGCAATTTCCTCATCATCAGCAGCAACGACCTCAATGAGCCTTCTGAATTGCTCAACATCCGAGGTGAGGGAGTCGCCACGTTCAGCTCCGCCAGCCCCATCATCGCCGTCCCGCCGCAGCCGCAGATCGCCGCTCTCGGTCAGCCCGCCATCTTTACCGCTACCGTCACCTCCAGCGCAGCTGTGAAAAATCAGTGGAGCAAAGGCAGCGCCGCTAAATTCACCGACATCGCCAAAGCCACCACCACCACGCTCACCCTGCCCGCAGTCACCCTGGCAGATGCCGCCCAGCTCTACCGCCTGCGCTCCGCCCTCTCTGCCAATGCCAAAGTCTTCACTGACAGCCCGCCCGCTGCTCTCACCGTCGTGGATCGCGCCACCCGCCGCGCGAATCTCCCCGAAAATGGCAGCGTCACCTTCAGCATCACCGCCGCCAGCACCGGCACCCTGCGCTATCTTTGGAGAAAGGACGGCGGCGATCTCCCCGCCGACTCCCGCTTCACCGGCGACACCACCCGACAGCTCACCATCACCCCGCTGGAGCCCGGCGACGCAGGCACCTACACCTGCGAGGTCAGCGGCCCCGGCGGCACCCTTAGCGGCGGCGCGAACGTCCTCACCATCTTCACCGCCGCCCCGCAGATCTCTCCCCAGCCCCTCGTGCTGCCCACCGGCATCGTTTCTGGCGAATACAGCTACCCAGTGCCGCTCAGCATCACCAGCGGCATCCCCACCACCTGGACCGCCACCGGCCTGCCCAAAGGCCTCACCATCAATGCCATCACCGGCATCATTTCCGGCCGCCCCACCGCCGCCAGCGGAGCCGCCCCATTCGCCTTCACCGTCCGCGCGGAGAACTCCCTCGGCTCCTCGCAAAGCCCCGCCACCCTCGTCGTCCAGCCCTTCCCCACCGCGCTTTCCGGGAATTACCTCGGCCTCATCAGCCGTAGCTCGGTGAAAGACGACCCCGGAGGCCGACTCGACCTCACCCTCACCGGCACCGGCTCCGTCACAGGAAAACTCATCCTCGGCAGCACCAGCCTCCCTCTCCCCGCCGGGCAGGTCAGCCCCGAGATCGGCACCCCCTTCGCCACCTACCGCATCGCCATTCCGCGGAAAGGACTGCCCACCGCCCGCATCCACATCCGTTTCGATAGCGACCGCAGCCGCATCATCTTCGGCACCGTCAGCACCGATGCCAGTGAGGATAGCGAAGTCGCCGGCTGGAAAAACACCTGGAGCGCCGCTCGCCTCTCCACCGATTACGACGGCACCTATAACCTCGCGCTCCAGATCCCCGGCCTCACCTCTGGCGATCCCCACCAGCCCCACGGCTACGGTTTCGGCTCCTGCAAAGTCGGCACCAAGGGGGAAAACGTGGTCATCACCGGTCGTACCCCGGATGGTGATACCTTCACCAACACCTGCTTCCTAGGCCCAGATGGCGACCTCGCCCTCTTCGCCATGCTGAAGGGCAAAGGCAGCCTCCTCGGCACCACCGGCATCCTTTTGGGCACCGCCCCGACTTACACCGACAACAGCCTCGCCACCGGCACCCTCACTCTCAACCGCCCCTCCAGCACCGATGCAAAAGCCACCGTGTACAAAGCCGGGTTCGGTCCCGTCTCCGTCATCGCCACGGGTGGCAGCTACAGCGTAACCGGTACCGTCATCATGAATCGCCCCGCCGGGCCCCAGGCCGCCTATCTCCGCTTCTTCGAGGCCAGTCTGCCCTACGATTCCACCGCTGACCGCTGGCTCCCCCTCTCCGCCGGAGCCAGTCTCAGCATCCTCCCCACCGGCCCCGCCGCCACCAGCGTGAAGCTCGACCGCACCACCGGTGCCTTCAGCGGCCAGTTCACCCTTGTGGATGTGAACCCCGTCATCCCCAGCGCCGCCCGCATCACGCGGAAAGTCACCTTCCAAGGCCTCATCATCCCAACCGCTGGCGGCCACACCGGACGCGGCCACTTCCTCCTCCCCCAACTCCCCACTTCCGTCTTCCCCCTCCCGCCCGTCCTTCCCAGCCTCTCCGGAGCGGTGCTGATCGAGTAGCCGACCACAGGGCTGTTTTCACCCAAAGGGTCATCAGCGAATTTGCGGCTCGTTATTGAATCAAGACGGCCCTCGGTTAATGGGGGACCTCGCTATGAAATTACACCCCTCGCATGGTTGCCTCGTCGCGATGGCTCTCGTAGCCACCGCCAGCACTTTGGCCCAGCCCGCGAAAGAGACCATGACTACCGCAAAGCCCCCCGTCGCTCAGCAGCGACCCCACCAGTTCACGCATCACGGTATCACGATCTCCGACCCCTGGCACTGGCTGCGAGATCCCGGCTACCCAAAGATCAAAGACAAGGATGTGCTGGCTTATTTGAAGGCGGAGAACCGCTATTTCGAAGCACACATGAAGGATCAGCAGCCCCTGGTGGATACGCTCTTCGAGGAGATGAAGGGCCGCATCCAGGAAGACGACAGCAGCGTGCCGCAAAAAGATGGCGATTGGATTTACTGGTCCACTTTCACCAAAGGCTCGCAGTATCGTCGGCACTATCGGAAGCCTGCCGTCGGAGGTGAAGAGCAGCTCATTTTGGATCAAAACGAACTCGCGAAGGGGAAGGACTACTTTCAACTCAACGACCTCGTCATCAGCCCGAATGGCAAACTCATGGCCTATGCCTATGATGACGACGGCTCCGAGCGCTTCGTGGTGCATTTCCGCGATCTCACGACGGGCAAAGACCTGCCGGATGTCATCCCTGGCACGCTTTCCAGCCTTGTTTGGACCTCCGACAGTGCCGGGCTCGTCTTTGGCTATGCCAATGACAACTGGCGCACGGACAACATCCACTACCACCGCCTCGGCGACGATGTGAAGAAGGCAAAGATGCTCTACAAAGAGCCGGACATCGGCTTCAGCTGCGATGTGGATCTTAGCGTGCAGGAAGACTGGATCATCCTTGTCACGGGCGATCAGGTGACGAGCGAGGTGCGCCTGCTTCCCGCCGCAAACCCGCTCGCCGAGCCGATCCTCATCAGTCCGCGCCAAGTGGGCCGCGAATACGATGTCGATGTGCGTGACGGCGTGCTCTACATCCACACGAACGATGAGCATGTGAACTTCCGCATCGCCACCGCGTCGCTGGAGAAGCCCGGCGAATGGAAAACGCTCATCGCTGGCTCCGATCGCCATTACCTGACCGACATCGGCCTCTTCAAAGATTTCTTCGTCACCGAAGGCCGCATCGACGGTCTCGACGAGATCGAGATCCGCCGTTACGACGAGCCTTTAAAGCCAGAGCGCATCGCCTTCCCGGAAGCAAGCTACACCGCTCAGCTCGGCCCGAATCCCGACTACGCCATGTCGAAGCTGCGCATCGACTACGAATCGATGGTCACGCCAGCGACCGACTACGACTACCACATCGCGGAGAAGCGCTTGGAGACGTTGAAGGTGCAGCAGATCCCCAGCGGCTATGACACCAGAAAGTATCAAACCGAGCGTGTCCTCGTTACCGCTCGCGATGGCGTTCAAGTGCCCGTTTCCATCCTCACCAAGAAAGGCTTCAAAAAGGACGGTAGCCAGCCGCTGCATCTTTACGCCTACGGTGCCTACGGTCACGCCACGCCGCCTGATTTCTATGCGAACCGTCTCTCGCTCGTCGATCGCGGTTTCGCGTATGCCATCGCCCATATCCGCGGTGGCGATGACATGGGCTACCAGTGGTATCTCGATGGCAAGCTGCAAAAGCGCACGAACACCTTCAACGATTTCGTCGATGCCGCCCGTGGCCTGATTGAACGCGGATACACCGCCAAAGGCCGCATCACCGCCAGCGGCGGCAGCGCCGGTGGCGAGCTCATGGGCGCGGTCGCCAATCAAGCGCCGGAGCTTTTTGGAGCTATCGTCGCCCACGTCGCCTTCGTCGATGTGCTGAACACGATGCTCGACGAAGAACTGCCGCTCACCCCCGGCGAATGGCCCGAGTGGGGCAATCCCATCACCGACAAAGCCGCGTTCGAGTTCATCCGCAGCTACAGCCCCTACGACAACGTCAGCTCCAAAGCGTATCCGCCGATGCTTTTCACCGCCGGCTTGAACGACCCGCGCGTCACCTACTGGGAACCCGCCAAAATGGTCGCCAAACTCCGCGCCCTGAAGACCGACAAGAACCTGCTCCTCCTTAAAACCAACATGGGCGCCGGTCACGGCGGCAAATCCGGTCGCTACGAGCACCTGCACGAAGTCGCCGAGGAAATGGCCTTCATCCTCTGGCAGATGGGCGTGGAGAAGTGATGCGCTGCCTCAAACCTCGTCCGCAGACGGATCGAAGGGCTTGTTGAACTTCGGTCCACGCTCACCGCCGTAGGTTTCGCGAAGGTATTCATCGCCCTCACTTTTCGTCCGCCGGATGTTTTTCGGCGCCACAAGATTCCCCACACGGCGCCGCTCCGCGCGGCCCGCCTGCCATTGCTCCCAGGTCCACGTGCGGTCTGGGCTGATGGGTAGTTTTGACGGCGTCATGACGGAGAAGAATAGGTCAGGATGGGATTTTTGCCAGCGCGGCTTCGACTTCAGCCTTCACGTCCTCAAATTCCTTCAGGCAATGGTACTTTGGACTCGCGGCAATGCGCCGAGTTTCCGCCCAGTCGATGGGTATCTGGCCTCGGAGCGCCGCTGCCATCAGCTTTTTGGCGCAGTCGTCGTCCTTTTCATCGTAGCCGCTGCAATAGCACCGGGCAGCATACACACGACCAGCCAAGGAATCCTCCACGGGAATCAAACGCACTTCCCCAAACGGTGTGGAGAACTTCGAGAACGCTTTGTCCGCCCGGTAATCAATCTCCCCCAGCAAGTCGATCCACAGGCCTTCGATACACCAGCTTTTGGCGCCGCCGTGTGATTTTACATCCGGTATCTGGCGCATGATTTCCTCTTTCTGCTCCTCTTTGGGCTGTGGCCAGCCCGCCCAGCAGATATCCGTATCGCCGGACATGTAGGCACCGTCGGTGTAGAACTCGATGGCTGAGCCGCCGACCACCACGGGCTCAAAGCCGCGTTCGCGGAACAACTCGGACACCAGCCCGGCCAGCAGCAGCGCCTTGGCGTTCAAATCCGTCTCCTGGCGGATCATGTCGAGTGCAGCGGTGATTTCAGCCGTGGTCATGTCGCGAGTTTACCCACGGCCCACCCCTTTCGGCAAGAGAGACGACGCGGAGCACAATTCCGGCATGAAAGATGCCCCTCTCTGTGCGTAGTCATCAGCCCCCCATGCGTCGTTTCGCCGTCTTTTTTGTCCCTTCGGTCCTTTTTGTCCTTCCCGCCCGCTCCGCCGGCTGGAAGGCCGTCGAGCCTATGCTCGCGGCGAAGTGCTACGAGTGCCACAACGCAGACAAAATGAAGGGCGATGTCGATTTGAAGCAGTATGCCGCCGATCCGAAGCTGGCGGAGGAGTTCGAGATCTGGACGAAGGTCAAAGACACCATCGACAACGGCGACATGCCGCCGCGAAAGGCCAAGCAGCTCACCTCCGAAGAAAAATCCGGCATCACCGGCTGGGTGCAAAGCGGGCTGGATGCCCTCGCCGAGGCCAAATCCGGCGATCCCGGCCCGGTGACGATGCGGCGCCTCACGAACGCCGAGTATGACTACACGATTCGCGATCTCACCGGCCGCGATTACTCGCTCGCCAAAGAGTTCCAAACCGATGGCGGCGGCGGCGAAGGATTCACCAACACGGGCGACGTGCTTTTCATGAGCCCGGCGGCCATCGACAAGTATTTTGCCGCGACGCGGAAGCTCTCCGAGCATGCCACCATCATGCCAGGCACGGGCATCGTGTTTCAGCCGCAGCGCATCGGCCTGCGCGGAACAGAGCAGGTGAAGGCGCAGGCACAGCAGGGCCTTTATGTGTGGTATCAGCAGAAAGCCGCGCCGCACTTGCCAAAGGACTTCGATCCGATGCGCGAAGGCGATTACATGCTCGCCTGCTGGAAGCACAAGAACCAAAACGTGCCGCTCGACCAGCTCGCGAAGGACATGAAGCTCAGCATCCACTTCCTGAACAACTGGTGGAACCTGGTGAACTCCACCGAGCCGAAAAGTCGCTACCTCGACCTCGTGCGCTTGCCGTGGCGTGAACTGCCTGCCGATGAAAAAACCGCGCAGGAGCGCATCAAAGCCATCGAGGCCGACATGCTGAGCTGGAACAACCCGAAGAAGCCCGGCAGCGGAGTGCAGCGCCAGCAGCAGGACAGCGACGGCATTCGTCCTTATGTCATGCAGGGCCCGGTGAATGGCAAAACGCAGGTCCACCTGTGCTTTGGCGACACTGGCGACGGCAACAAAGGCGACATCGCCCTCGTGACGCAAATCGACTACCACATCGGCAAGCAGAAGCTCAATTACCTGACCTGGCTCGACAAGGCGCTCGCCGAAAAACGCCAGCAAGCTGCTGCGAACCCGCCACCGCCGAATCTCGACGCCATCAAGGCCCGCCTCGCCGAATTGGAAAAAACGCGGGCGCTTTACGGCAAGCATCCGCAGCCCGGTCGCAGCATCGAGGCAAACGTCCTCGCCTTTGCCGCGCCGCAGGTCGTCACGCTGCCTTTGCCTGAAGGCGCGAACTGGCTCCTCGCTCAGGCTCGTCTCGACATGCAGAATCCCGAAGTCGATGAGGCCACCATCCAATGGACCATGACCACGGGAACGCCGCGCGACGTGACGAAGATCATCCCCGGCGTGCTCACCATCTGGAAACGCAGCACGAAGAAGTCCGGCGAGACGATGAACGACTTCAACAAGATGAAAGCCGCCTTCCCAGACATGTTCGAGCGCCGGCTGGAGGAGGTCGCGAACAATCTCTACCGCGGCGGCAAACCGAACATCACCGTCTATTACTTCAGCGATGATCAGCTCGGCCAGCTCCTCGGTCAGCAGGACAAGGACACGCTGGCCGCGATGAAGAAGGATTGGGGCTACAACGCCACGCCGAACCTCAACAAGCAACAGCAGCAGGAATACGACGGCGCGCTGCTCTGGCACCTTCATCAGTTCGCCCGCAAAGCCTGGCGCAGGCCTGTCAGCGACGAGGAGAAGAAAAAACTCGATGCGCTCTACTTCGCCAGCCGCGCGAAGGAGCTCGACCGCGAGTCCGCCGCTCGCGAAGTGCTCGTGCGCGTGCTCGTCTCGCCAAACTTCCTTTTCAAAGCCGAGACACTGCCGCCCATCGCCGATGCGAAGACCACCGAGGTGCCGCTGAATGCCCACGAACTTGCCTCACGCCTCAGCTACTTCCTCTGGGCCTCCTTGCCCGACTGGCAGCTCCGCAAAGCTGCCGATGACGGCAGCTTGCTGAAGCCCGAAGTGCTCGCCGAGCACACGAAACGCATGCTTCGCGATCCGAAGGCCTCCGCACTCGCGAAAGAGTTCGCGGGCCAGTGGTTGAAGTTCAACGGCTTCGACGCGCACAACAGCGTGGACGAGAAAAAGTACCCGCAGTTCACCGCCGAACTCCGTGCCGACATGCATCGCGAGGTCGTGGAGTTCTTCACCCATCTTGTCCGCGATGATCGCAACGTCTCCGACATCATCAGCGGCGACTACACCTTCATGAATGAACGCCTCGGCTGGCACTACGGCGTGCCCGGCATCGTCGGGAACGACTTCCGCGAGGTCAAAGTCGGCCAGCATCATCGCGGCGGCCTGCTCGGCATGGGCGCCATCTTGACGAAGACCTCCCGGCCGCACCGCACCAGCCCCGTCGTGCGTGGCGACTATCTGTATCAAGTCGTCCTCGGCTTCAGCAGCCCGCCACCGCCGACCAACGTCCCCGAGCTCAAAGAAACCCGCAAACCATCCTCTTTGCGTGAGGCCCTCATGCTGCACCGCACTGACTCCGCCTGCGCCGTCTGCCACGACCGCATCGACCCGCTCGGCTTCGCCTTGGAGAGCTACGACCCCATCGGCCGCCTCCGCCCCACCGACGAAGCCGGCGGCAAAATCGACGACACCGGCGAAATGATGGACGGCACCAAATTCCAAGGCCTCGCCGGCCTGCGCGACTACCTCAAAAAGAACGAGCCGCAGTTTCTCACCCAATTCACCCGCAAACTCCTCGGCTACGCCCTCGGCCGCCAAACCCTCCCCAGCGACAAAAAGCTCCTCCAGCAGATGCAGGTCTCATTGAAAGCAAATGGTGGGAAGTTTTCGGCCGCGCTTCTGGAGATCGTGAAGAGCCGCCAATTCCTCAATCGCCGCGCAGAGCCGCAGGTGGCGGGGAACTGAAACGAGAAGGGCCTTGGCCGACCACCGAAACTTCCTCATCTGCCTTTTCTGCTCCGCCAGCCTCCAGGCCGAACTCACGCCAGACAGCAGCAGGTGCCGTTGAAGGTGCTGCCAACGGACAGTTCGCTGGCAACAATTGTCCGCATCGCCGGCAGCCCGAGCAACAAATCTGGCCAGCACGAATACTTCGCAGGCTGCACCTTGCTCATGGACTCCACGCCAATGGCCACATCCCAGAAGTCACACCCGAGGCATTGAAGAAAAACTGGGATCGGAAAGTTCTTCTGAAGAAAACCTCAAAACAATCTCCCGGTGTGGTAGCCCCCCTGCAATCATCGTTTCTTGATAATGCAGTGCCCCTGCCAACGAATGAGTCTTCGCAAAACAGAATCTAGCCCACGAAAAAAATGTATTGTCATTGTATTCTCGATCTGGGACTATCCGCACGCATTAAATAGCCCAACCCCAAGCCCCCCATGACGACATCTGCTTCAAAAAGAGCATTCGCATTGCTCACTGCCCTGCTGCTCCAAACCGCCGCCGCATTTGGTGTGGTTACCATTACTACCCAACCGGAAGCAGTGACAGCAGTCGCTGACGGAGCAAAAATCACGCTTCAGGTTGTGGCTTCTTCGACCAACTCTACAGCCACATTCTCTTACCGTTGGTTTAAGTTTAACGGAACTGATTACGACGCATTTACCTCTTCATCTCCCAGCAATTCCCTGGTTTTTGCGAAAGCCAAGCCGACAGATGCAGGTAAATACAAAGTTCTGGTCACTGAAAACGGAACTTCCGATACCGATGAATCCGACGATGCTGAGATTATTGTCAATGTGCGTCCGAAGATCGCCGTAAATCCTCTTTCGCTATCGAGTCCTGTTACCGAAGGTGGCACAGCCAGTTTTTCCGTGACGTTGGACGCTGCTGGCACACCGCCTTTCTCATACACTTGGCAAAGGAAGGTCGGAAACGCTTATGTGCCCGTCGCGGCGCCAGTCAATAAACCTGAGTTGAATGACACCTTGGAACTCACGAATGTGCAGCTAGCCAATGCTGGCTCTTACCGAGTGAGTGTAACCAATCTGTCCGGAATCGTCGTCAACAGCAAGGACGCGGTGCTTAAAGTCGATTCGCGTCCCGTCATTTTGACACCGCATGTGACAGACCTCACGATTACTTTCGGCACCAGCAAAACATTAAAAGTTGTAGCAGGTGGAAATCCCCCTTTCACTTACACTTGGTTCAAGGATGATGTGGCCATTCCGAAATCCAACAAACCAACCCTAGCGATCAAAGGAACGGATTCGACAACTCCAGGAGTTGCCGAGGGTCCGGGGAATTACAAAGTCCGCATCACCAATGCAATTACCCCCGATTTAGGCCTGCCTGGCGAGCAACCCACGGAGAGCGCACAGGTTGCGGTCGTCCAGGTAATTCGCAAACCCAAGATCTCCACCCAGCCCCAGAAGGCGACGATTGACATAACCGCAGGTCCACAGAGCCCAAATTTGATGGTGGTCATGGACACCACTGGGAACGAGGGAACTCTCCAGTATCAATGGCTGAAGGACGGAAAAATCATTGCAGACACCCTGACACGAACAGGTACGAATTCCGCAACACTTGCCTTCACTAACTTTTCTTGGAGTGACCGTGGTAGTTACAAGGTGGTCGTAAAAAACGAAGTGGGTACGGTCACTAGCGCGTCCGCCGTGCTCGCGATCTTGTCTCCTCCCACCATCATCAGCGAGCCTGTAGGCCCATTGTTTGGAGCCACCGGAGGAAGCATCAAAATGAACATCGTCGCCGGAGGCTCGTCACCGCTTGTTTATGCCTGGAGATTCCGTCCGGCAGGACAGGTTCTTTTCAATGACAAAATTCTGAGCAAAACGGCTTCACTTTCGCTTACCAAGCTTTCAGCAGCTTCGGTCGGCGAATACCAATGCACCATCACCAATGCACCCAAGGGGGCTGCGGCCGTGCCTGCTCCCGTGCTTTCCTCGCTGATCTATCTCCAGGTGGATGATGCGCCAAAAATCACTCAGCAGACCACCGTCCTGCCATATGACGCCACTCCAGGGCTCGTTGGTACACCCAAAATACCGGCAGACAAGAAACTGCACCTGAAAGTTGTCGCTTTAGGCACTGACCGTACAGCGGATGTCCCGGCCCCTCCAGCACCTGACATTCCAGCAAATCCGCTGACCTTCCAGTGGCTGAAGAATAACCTGCCGCTAGCTGGCGAAAATGCTGCGGAATTAATTATCGAACCGGCTCAAATCAATGACTCTGGAAAGTACAGTTGCATCGTCCAGAACTTCAGTGGTAAAGTCACTAGCAAGGTTTTGACAATTACAGTAAGTGGTCCGCCTGTCATCACCACTGAACCTGTGGATGTCACTGGCATTCAAGAGTCCACCTTAGAGACCTCGCTGACCGTCACAGGTTCTCCCACCATCAAATTCAAATGGCAGAAGGAAGTGCCATCAGTTGGGGGGGGCACCACCTGGGAGAATGTTCCCGGGAAAACGACTGCCAAATTGGTTCTCCCCGCCGCTAAACTTGGGGATGCAGGTATTTATAAGTGTCTCGTGAGCAATGATTTTGGTTCGACAGAGTCCAATGAGGTTCTGGTCACCGTTACCCCGATCCCGCCTCCGACGATTGCCCCAGTTCCGAATCAGTCTATCTATGAGTTTTATCCTGCAGTGGCGCGTGCTGGAGAGAAGGTGCGCATTTTTGGACAAAACCTCAATTACACGACGCGAGTTCTCTTCGGAGGACAGCCTGCCACCTTTGTGAAGGAATCATCTAACTCCATCCTCGCTACAGTGCCTGGTTCAGCACCACTTACAGATACTCCGATTGAGGTGGGCACAGTCAATCCAACAACTGTCTTCACGACGCAGACATTTCGCAGAACCACAGAATATGAAAATGCATATAATTTCTATCCCGACCCGATCCTTGGTTCTCCATTCGGTTTTTTTCGGTATGACGCCACCATTTTAACGGCCGCCTCCGGAGTTGTTACACGTTCTATTGTCAATGGAAGCAACGAAAACACAGATGAAGTGTATTATTTAATCAGACTTCCCAATCCATCAGACCTAACGGTATTTGTAACGGGCTTGCAGTCAGCAGGCAAAATTGCCAGCCTTCACATTGATCTCCATCGTCAGGCTGGAACCAATGTAACAAACAATAACTTCGCTGGGCCGGATGGTGTGATGCGATTCCCAAACAATCCCACAGTATCCACGCCATTATTTACGATTGGTGCGAATCAAGTTTCTCTGGCAACCGCAAATCCGAACGAGTTTGTGCTGATCCGCATCGAACCTGGAACTATTATTCTGGGTACGAACTGGGTTTGGAATGGTCCGTTTCAGCTTCGTGTGTCGGTTACCCCATCAACTACCGCTTCCAGAAAGAGTTCGGAGCCTGTTGAAATCATGCAAGTGGGTGGGGCACAAGCTGCAGTTGACTTGATTGAAGATTTTGCAGTAAAGACCAGCACATCCACATCATCTGCAGTTCGCTTTGGAGGGGACTCAAATGCCTTTGGAACTGAGCCGATGGCTCTTTGGCATGATGTTCGCGAGGAGGCCAAATCCTCACGTCAGGTAGTCTCAAAATTCTCCATGAGTTTGGAGCTTGGCGAAGAAAACGGCGATGATCAATTTGGCTGGCAGGTCAGTGGTTCGGATGGGGAGGCTCTACTCGCTCTTTGGGTTGATAGTGCCACTGGGCGTATCTCCTCCGTCGAGCCAGACGGAACAGTTCATGAATCCATCCAGCACATTACCCCCGGCGGTGGTGCTCACAGATTTGAAATTGTCGTCAATCAGGAGGCGGGTTCCTGGATTATTCACATGGATGGTGTTCCTGTGACTAAAGAAAGTATCCCACTGCCTCTAGGTGCACGCTTCTCCGATGTTTCTACCGTCTGGGATCTCGGCCAAGATGCAAGAGCCAGCGGAGCTTCGATCATCTTCGATGATTTCAGTGTCGAAGCCGAGGTTGCCGCGCCGTAATAGGAGGGCAAAGTATGGTCTGCATCGAGTGTGAAGACGGGTCGCGCCCCTCCTTGGGGGGGGGCATTTTTGCGTTGCGTGTGTGTTAGGTGGCCTGCTTGATTGCTTGGTGTTCGGGAATGACTTTGCGTTTCGGGCGATACACTTCGCTAGGCGCTTTGTTCTCTAGCGTCTCGTGCGGTCACCAAGTGTTGTACTGATTTATCCCGAACGCCGCGATTGAAGATGGGCGTTTGTAAGCGTCACAGTAACGACCATGGGAACGAGCTTGGAGAGGGGCGCGTGGGGCAGCAGGGATGTCCCACGTTATGGACAACCAAATCACGATTTTGAAACGGGGCGCGCGCGGCCGTGTGGGCAGCACGGCTGAGGCGCGGGCGGAGGCCGTCGCCGAGTATCGGCGCAGCGGGCTTTCCGCCTCCGCTTTTGCCAAAATGGCGGGCATCTCCAAGAACACTTTTTGGAACTGGCTGCAATACCATGGGTTGACGCAAAAGCGCGGTCCCTCGCTCTCGAAGTCCAGCAGCCACCAGCCGGTGCGCTTTGTGCAGTTGACGGCGCAGGCGGCATCTGCCCCGGCTTTGCTCGTGCACCTGCCGGGTGGCGCGACCGTGGAGGTGGCCGATGAACGGCAGGCGGTGCTGGCTGCCCGGCTTGTCCAATCCCTTGCCTGATCCGACCTCATGCTCAGCTTTATGGGTGGTTTAAAGGTCTTCATCGCGATGGAACCCTGCGACATGCGCAAGGGCTTCGAGGGGCTGCACGCGGCGGTCAGTGAGCGCCTCAAAGAGGATGTGCGCAGCGGAGCTTTGTTCGACTTTACCAATAAGCGCCACACCCGGCTCAAGGTGCTTTACTTTGATGGCTCGGGACTCTGGTTGATGACGAAGCGGCTAGAAAAGGGCACGTTCGCCTGGCCGCGTACCGCGGAGTCTGGTCAGACAAAGCTGCAGCTCGCGCCAGAGGCTTTTGCGCTCCTCACCGATGGCATCGACATGCACAAGGCGACGATGCGCCCGTGGTATGGGCGGGCTTGGAAAAAGTCTCCGCTTATCATCAAGATAACACTAAGTTGGTTCGCCATCTGCTCTGCATCATGCCATCATGATGACACCGCTGGAAGCCCGACTCACTGAGGAGGTTGCGGCGCTGCGTGCGGAAAATAAACTGCTGCGCGAAAAGGTGGACCTGCTCATCCGGCGCATTTTCGGCAGGAGCAGTGAGCAGCTCGATGACGGCCAGCTCATGCTGCTTTTGCAAGACGGAGATGGCGGCGCAAAAAAAAGCCGAGGCATCCAGCGCAACCCCCGGCGTCTTGGAGGCTGAGATCGACAAGCGTGACAAGGACAACAAGGACAACAAGCCCGTAAAGCCACGCAGACAGCACGAGGCACGCGTGCCCGAGCACCTGCCCGCCGTGGATGAAGTCATCGAGCCGGAGTAATTCACCGCCGCGCCCGAAGCTTGGCGGCCCATCGGCGAAGAGATCACCGAACAGCTCGACTACGAGCCCGCGCGGTTCTTCCGCCGCCGCATCATCCGCAAAAAGTATGTGAAGCGTGATGAGCCGCACCAGGCCCCCATCATAGCCCCGCTCAACACTCTGCAAGAGCGCAGCATCGCCGCCCCAGGGCTGCTCGCACAGATCATCGTCGCCAAATACTGTGATCACCTACCACTCTACCGGCAGGAGCAGATCTACGCCACCCGTCACGACATCGCCATCCCACGGCAAAGCATGGCGCGCTGGTTCGGACTGGCCGCCGATTGGTTGCGACCCGTTTACGAGCACATCCACACCGGCGTCATGGCCGGAGGCTATGAGCAGATCGATGCGACACCCGTCGAGTATTTGAGTCCCGGCAATGGCGAAACCAAGCAAGGCTGCCTCTGGACCTGCAAAAGACCCGGAGCCGCCACCACCTACACCTGGGCCACCAGCCGAGCCGCCGCATGGCTGGAGCACATCATCCCCGCCGACTTCAGCGGCACCGTGCAGTGCGACGGCTACGCCGCCTATCCATCTTTTGCCAAACGCAGTGACGGCCGCATCACCCTCGCCGCCTGCTGGGCTAATGCGCGGCGCAAGATCCACGAAGCCAAAGACAGCGCCCCGCAGCGGGCCGGGTGGCTGCTTATACAGATCCAGCGCCTCTACCGGATCGAAAAGCAACTGCGCGAAACCAAAGCAGGACCACGCCAGCGCCAGGCCTTGCGCAGCAGCCAGAGCCACATGATCATCGCGCGCATCCACCGAGCGCTCACACGCCTCAAGCTCAAAGGCCAGCACCTGCAGCAAAGCGCCATGGGCAAAGCCATCGACTACACGCTGACACTGTGGCCTATGCTCAGCGTGTATCTCGAAGACGGCCGAGTCGAGATCGACATCCGGCCCAAGGCCATCGGCAAAAAGAACTGGCTGCTCATCGGCGAAGCCGAAGCCGGGCACCGCAGCACCATCCTCTACACGATCATCGAAGCCTGCCGCAGCCGCGGCATCGACCCACAAACCTATCTGTGCGAAGTGCTCATGCGCCTGCCGAAGTTGACCAACAAGCAGATCAAGGACGTGAGCCCCAAAGCCTGGGCCAAAGCGCAGCCATCGAGTCCTCAACGCAGAGCCGCGTAGCACCCCGAGCCATAAAGCAACCACCTTCAGACGGCGCTATCGGTGACGCTTAAGATGAACGGCCAGGTGACGCTCTGGCAGAAGACGCGGAGACTTGAAGATGCCTCACCTCACTTCTGCGCCAGCCACGCCTGGAACATGAGGACGTCCCATAAATAAAAGTGCCAGTTCCGGGTGCCGCTGAGGTGCTCCTGCCATTTCTGGCGGATGGGGGCGGGGTGGAAGTAGCCTTCGCGTTTCAGGCGGGATTCGCTGAGGAGGTCTTCGGCCCAGTCGCGCAGTTCGCTGCGCAGCCAGTGCTCCAGGGGGACGCCGAAGCCGCGTTTGGGGCGGTCGATCATGGCTTTTGGCACATGGCGGTAGAGTGTCTCGCGCATGAGCCACTTGCCCTGGCCTCCGCGCACTTTCATGGAGAAAGGCACTTTCCAGGCAAACTCGATGAGGTTCGTGTCTAGCAGCGGGATGCGGCCTTCGAGACTGACGCCCATGGCGGCGCGATCCACCTTGGTCAGGATGTCGCCGGGGAGGTAGGTCTCCATGTCGAGATGCATCATGCGGTGGGTGAAGTCGCTGACGCGTGGCCAGCCTTGGGCGTTGGTGATGCTGGTGTCGCGATCATGCCCGCCGATGACGATGTCGTCGGGCCGTTTCCAGTGGGACATGAGGGTGAGGTAGAGCGACTCCATGCCCGGTGCGGCGACGACTTCGGCGAGCTTGTGCAATTTATCACCAAAGGGGACATGGCGGAGGCGCTTGGGCAGCACGGGCTTCGCGAGATTGCCGATTGAGTTCAGCGCTCCGGGTGGAAGCACGGTCATGGCGGCGGCGGTGAGCTTTTTCAAAGCGGGCGGCATCCAGGCGAATTTGTCCCAGAGATTGCGCCCGACGAAATAGCGCTCATAGCCGCCGAAGAGTTCGTCGCCTGCATCGCCACTGAGCGCGACGGTGACATGCTGGCGCGCCATTTTGCAGACGAGGTAAGTGGGGATCTGCGAGTAGTCGCTGAAGGGCTCGTCGTAGAGGCCGGGCATGAGCGGGATGGTGTCCAGCGCGTCCTGGCCGGTGACATACATCTCGGTGTGGTCGGTCTTGAGATGGTTTGCCACCTCTTTGGCGAACTGCGCCTCGTTGTATTCCGGCACGTCGAAACCGATGGTGAAGGTGCGCACGGGTCGCGCACTCTGCTGCTGCATCATGGCGACGATGAGGGAGCTATCGACCCCGCCCGAAAGGAAGGCTCCGAGTGGCACATCGGCCACCATGCGCATTCCGACGGCTTCTTTGAGGATGGCTTCAAAGGTGTCGATGGCTTCGCTTTCGCTGCCGGTGAAAGGGTGGTCGAGACCGTGCTCGATGACTTTGCGGAGATCCCAGTAGATCTGCGGCGTGGGTTTGTCCGAGGGTGCTTTTAATGTGATGAGCGAGGCGGGCGGGAGCTTGTGCAGACCTTCGTAGATGCACCAGGGATCGGGGATGTAATTGAAGCGGAGTTGCGCGCAGATGGCATCGCGATTGATGGCAGCATTGAAGCCGGGGAGTGCGCGGATGGCTTTGAGTTCGGAGGCGAAAACGAAGGTATCGCCGAGCCAGCCGTAGTAGAGCGGCTTTTCGCCGAGTCGGTCACGGCCAAGAGTGAGGGCGCGGTCTTCTTTGTCCCAAACGGCGAAGGCGAACATGCCGTTAAAGCGCTTCGTCGCCTCCGTGATGCCCCACTGGCTAAAGGCAGCGAGCATGATCTCGGTGTCCGAGTGCCCTCGCCAAGTGTGGCCTTGCTTTTCGAGGTCGGCGCGGAGTTGCTGGAAGTTGTAGATCTCCCCATTGAAGACGATAACGAAGCGCCCGTCCGCGCTGGTCATGGGCTGATGGCCGAGCGGGGAGAGATCGAGAATGGAGAGACGTCGATGCCCGAGGGCGACGCCGTTTTCGGCATCCACCCAAGCTCCGCTGTCATCGGGACCGCGCAGGAGGATGGCATCGGTCATGCGCGTGACTTCGGAGGTCATCTGGTCGGATGATTTCGAGCGTGGGAGGGTGAAGTAACCGGCGATGCCGCACATAAAAATAGTTCTTGGTTCCTTGTTCCTTGTTGGAGCAGTTCGTCGAAGTGCTGAAGCACGCTGGCGAGTGAAAAGTGCTCGGTGATGCGCTGGCGGCCTTTTTCGCCGAGAGCTCGACGCTCTGCTTCGGGGAGGTTCAGGAGGTGAAGGCAGGCTTCGGCCAGCTTGGCGGGATCTTTGGCAGGGACGAGCGTGCCGGTGTCTCCCATGACCCAGGCGGTGTCGCCGATCTCGGTGGCGACGACGGGCACGCCGCAGGCCATGGCCTCGCCGACGACATTGGGGAAGCCTTCGCCGAAAGCCGATGACGATACAGCGATGTCGAGCGAGGCGGTGATGTCGGGGAGATCGGAGCGTTCGCCGAGGATGTGGACGTGCTTTTGGATGCCGAGCTTTTCGATGTGCGAGGTGAGCTCACTATTTGTGGCATCGACACCGGTGCCGACGAGGATGATCTCGGTCTGCGGCACTTCTTTGACGATGAGCGCCGCCGCTTCCAGGAAGGTGGGGTAGTCCTTCATCGCGGTGAAGCGCCCGAAACGGCCTATTTGAAGGCTTGGAGACTTGGAGACCTGGAGACTTGGAGACCATTTCTCCAGATCAAAGCCATTCGGGATCAGCCGTGTCTTTGCCCGCGAGTAGCCGATGGCTTCGTGCTGGCGGGCGCTGAGCTGGGAATTGTAGGTGATTGTCTCCGAGAAGATGGCGAGCCATTTGAGCGACTTAATGACGATGGCGCTGCCGCGTTTTTCCAAAGACAGATCGTAGAGGGACTGACGGATGTTCCAGATGACGCGGCCTTGGCCGAGGCGGAATAGTTTCACCAACACCGCAGCGAGACAGCCGTGGTACATCCAGCCCATGATGACGGTGGGCTTGGCTTTCCAAGCGAGGGTGATGAGCTTCCGGAGCGCTTGTAGCGTGGGCTTGCCAGCGGGCATGTCGAGGGTGTGGACCTCGGCTCCGGCTGCGCGGAGGGGCTCGATGTACTTCCCGCCGGAAGTGAGGGAGATGACGGTGTGGCGGTGATGGGGGAGGCCGGTGATGATCTGCGTGAGCATCATCTCTGCTCCGCCTGTGCCGAGAGCGGTGGTGAGCCAGAGGATGGATTCCTGAATTTTGATTCCTGATTCTTGATTCAGGCACAGAGCGCTCGTGGCTTCTGCCATCTTCGAGATGGTGAAGTGCTGCGCGATGCGTTGGCGGTTCGTTCGGCCGAGGGCGCTTCTTTGATCCTGCTTGAGCGCGAGGAAGGTGCGCATTTTTTCGGAGAGGGCGGTGTGATCACCGGCTTGGAAAACCCAGCGCGCATCATCTATGAGCCAGGCGGAGTCGCCGACATCGCTGGCGAGCACGGGCAGGGCGCAGGCCATGGCTTCACCGATGACATTGGAGAACCCTTCGCCATAGGCCGAGGTGGAGACGATGGCATCGAAGACGGGATAAACGCTGGCGAGGTCATCGCGCGCGGGCTGCCACTCGACTCGATTCGTGATGCCGAGCGACTCGGCCAATGAGCGCATTGCGAGGGCATACGCGGCATCGCCATTTCCAATGATCACCGCCTTTGCCTCGGGTACCTGAGCGAGCGCGCGGAGGAAGGTGGCGTGATCCTTCATGGGATGCAGGCGACCGATCATGACGAAGGAGCTACCTCGTTCTGTCCACGATTTGGGCTGAAAGCGCTCCACATCGATGCCATTCGGGATGACCTCGAAACTATCCGCCGGATAACCGTGCCCAATGTAGTAATCACGCCCGGCGCGAGAGTTCGCGATGATTTGATCTGGCCAGCCAGAGAGGAGGCAATTCAGGCGGAAGCTGAGCTTGCCGAGGAAGCCCCAGGTCGCGGCATCGGTCTGCGAGTCGCGGATGCCCCAGACGACTTTCGGGAAGCCGCAGAGAGGCTTCAGGAAGAGCGCCATGAGGTTCGACTCGTGAAGGTAGCCGTGGATCACGTCGGGACGCAGTGCTCGCATGGCGAGAATGAGTCGGATGAAAAAGCCCGCCAGATCCCAGCGGTGCTTTTTGCCGATGCAGACGGTCTGTATGCCCACCGCGCGCAGCTCTGACTCGAAGGTACCTGGATAAAAATGCACGACGCTGACCGTGAAGTCTCCACGAGAAGCCAGCGCCTTTGCCAGAGTCACGAGCTGCCGCTGAGCCCCACCGTGACCGAGGTCACGGATGAGAAAAGCGATGCGACATGAGTGGGATTCGAGCACGAGTCACAACTATAATCTTCATAATGAGCGGCTGGCAATCAGGGAATCCAAACCCTATGGCAGAGTGGCACCGTAGAGCGGATAAAAGCCTGGAGAGTAGTTCAGAACACGGATTCGCTCTTTACTAGCGAGGTGAATCCCGATTAAATCCACGAATTCAGCGGTTTTTCCGCCTTCCATCATCACCGTCATCCCATTCTTCCGAGCCATGAAAATTAGCCGAACCCGCACCGCCATCCTGGCGATTCTATGCGGCACTACCTTCCTGAAAGCCGACATCCTGATGCTGAAAAACGGCACCAAAGTGGAGGGAAACATCCTGGAGCAGACCGAGCAAGGCGTGAAGATGCGGTATCGCCTGACTCCGAAGATCATGGATGAGAAGCTTTTTCCAGCGGCGGAGATCGACAAAATCATCAAACAGACCCCCCAGGAAGTCGAGGTTGTGGAACTGCGCAAGGTGCTCCCGACAGCAGACTTGCTAAAAGCAGATGAGTATGAACAGCTTATCCAGGATCGTCTGCGTCCCTTTGTGAACAAATATCCTGGCACGCCCGAGGCCAAGGAAGTCGAGGACATCATCACCAAACTTCAGGAAGAGAAAACGATGGTCTCAAACGGCCAGATCAAGCTGGAAGGTCGCTGGCTGACCGTGAAGGAGTCGAAGGCGGAACAGTTCAATGTCGAAGCCTTCCGGATCCTGGCAGACATGCGAGCCAAGGCTGCCAAGCAGGACTACTCGGCGGCGCTGCGCGAGTTCGACAGCATGATGCTGCCTTCGCCTGCCTACAAAGGGTCTACCTACTTCGTCCAGGCCATCCCAGAGGCGATTTCCATTTTGGACAAACTCATCGCAAGTTTGGATAAAATGTCAGCTGAACAGCCCCAGATCACCAAAGCCCGGAAAGACGGGCTCGAGAAATTACAGGAACCCGAACTCTCAAAGACCAAGAATGCCATCTCAGACGAACTTACTAAATGGCGCGCGACACTGGAAGCAGAACGCCGTCAGAAACTACGCTGGACCGTCCCTTACAAATATGACATCTCGAGCATTCAAAATGCGCAGAAGGAGGCCATTCAGGAGCGGACCCGGCTTCAGACCATCGACCTTGATGAACTGAAGACACAGAATGAGATCTTTACCGCCTGCTATCGCAAGATTGGTGAGGAGGATTATGTCGGAGGTGCTGCTGCATTTGAACGTGTGCAGGGGCTAAAACTGAACATGGACAACCGGGACATCCCCACGGATCTGCGGAACCGGCTTATGAAACTGCACGCCAAGCTCAGTCGTGCCATCGCCACGGGAGCCACGTCCACCGCAGGTTCCACTGCCCTGGGCGGTTCAGCTTCCGTCACCCAGGATAGCCGTGTGGCTCAGATCCTCGCCGAAGCTGGTGCTGCACCTGCTCCGGCCGCAGCCTCGGGTCAGCCTGCCGCCGCTGGGACCATGCCTGCAACTCAGACACCCGCCGCAGCAGCTCCCACCGCTGCCGCGACTGCTCCGGTGGCCCAGGCGCCTGTGGCTCAAAGACCCGTCGCTCAGGCACCCGTGCAGCAGCAGCCCTATCAGGCACCTGCCCCGATGCCCATGCCAGCCCCGATGCCCGTTGAGGAAGAGTCCAACATGCAGCTCTACATCATGATCGGCATGGGGCTTGTGATCGTCGGCCTCCTGCTGGCCTTCTTGAAAAAGAAATAAGCTGCTGAACCTGCCCGCTCTTTAGGCCGGAAGCCTCTCACGAGACTTCCGGCCTTTTCATATCCACTGCCAGAGATTCACCCTCTTCATCGTATTCTCCGACCTGCCATGCATCCTCCAGCCAGCACTTCCCGCCGTCGTTTCCTGCAAACCGCCAGCGCCAGCCTTTTCGCCGCGCCCTACATCACCACCGGACTCCGCGCCGCATCACCGAATGGCAAGCTGCGCCATGCCGCCTTCGGTGCCGCCGGCATGTCCTGGGCAGACATCACCTCCATGTCGAACCACGACATGTGGGAGCTGGTCGCTGTGTGTGATGTGGACACCACGAGGTTCGCCCAGGTGAAGAAGAAATTCCCGAACGTGAAGTGCTACCAGGACTGGCGCGAGCTTCTGGAAAAAGAAGCCGGCAACATCGACAGCGTCAACGTCTCCACACCCGACCACATGCATGGCCCCATCGGCATCAAAGCCTTGGAACTCGGCAAGCACATGTATGGTCAGAAACCGCTCGCCCAGAACCTCTACGAATGCCGACAGCTCATGCTCAAGGCTCGCGAAAAAGGCGTGATGACTCAGATGGGCATCCAGATTTCCTCCGACTTCACCGAGCGCTTCGCCGTCGAGCTCATCCACATGGGAACCATCGGCAAAATCAAAGAGGTCCACACCTTCTCGAACAAAAAATGGGGCGACATGGAGCCCGTGCCACAGACCAGCGATCCCATCCCTGAAGGTCTCGACTGGCAGAAATGGCTTGGCACCGCCAGTGACCGCCCTTTCATCAAGGGCTACTATCATCCTGGACAGTGGCGCAAACGCCGCGACTTCGGCACCGGCACGCTGGGCGACATGGGTTGCCACATGTTCAGCGGTTGGTTCCGCAGCCTAGACCTCGCCGCACCCATCGCCGTGAAGTCCAGCGGTCCACCACCGCCGAATGCCACCAACTGGGCCATCAATGCCGTCGTCGAATATACCTTCAAAGGCACGCAATACACCGTCGGTGATAGCGTGAAGGTCACCTGGTATGACGGCGATGCCCGCCCGCCAGCCGAGGTCATGGCCTTGGCAGATCCAGCCAAGTTCCCCGGCCAAGGCAGCCTCTACATCGGCACAGATGGAGTGCTCTTCCCGAAAGAGAAGTTCAAAGGCTTCAAGTATCCCAAGCTGGAGCCCCGCAACCATTGGTTCGACTTCATCGACTGCTGCCTCAAAGGTGGCACCACGAAGCCCACCGCCAACTTCGATTATGCCGGCCCTCTGACCGAGGCTGTCCTGCTCGGCTGCCTCGCCAGTCCCTTCCCAGGCGAAAACCTCATCTGGGATGCCCCCGGCCTCAAAATCACCAACAACGAAGCCGCCAACGCTCTCGTGAAACCCCAGTATCGCGCAGGCTGGGAGATGTAGAATATGCCACGCTCCCTCCTCAAAGACACCCTGTACGGCTCCATCGGCTTCGCTTTTGTCAGCATCGCCGCGTTTTCCGTCTGGGCGTTTGGGGCGGGTTGGTTCCGAAACTTTGGTGGCGAGCTCGGCATGTATGCCGCCATCGCCGCCGTGTTTCTTGGCTTGTCGGGGCTCGTTTTGGGGCCTTTGGCAGGTGGTGTGGGGATGTTTTACAATGCCTTCCTGCCTTCCTTTTTCGTCTATGCGGTTGTTTGGACGGCGGCGTGGTTTGCACTGCCCGACAAGCGTGGGGAATGGTTCGGTGCCGCAGCGGGATGTCTCGCGTTTGCTTGGATCGCCATGAAGATGCTGGGCAGCACCCGTGGATGGATCATCGCGGCTCTGGCCCTGTTTGTCCTGCATACGGCGGGCTATTTTGCTGGTGATTGGGCGATGTATGATTTTTGGCTCGCAGATCGAATGGATAAAAAGCCGAGTCGTGAAGCGGTCCTGGCTGCGAAACTCTCCTGGGGCCTCTTTTACGGCCTCGGCTTCGGGGCAGGTATCGGCTGGGTCTTCAACAGAGCACGGATTGCGGCTTGAGCCGGGGCGCGTTCTGTCTATGAGAGGAGCCTCACCATGGCCCTCGCAAAGATCACCCAAGTTTCCGGCACTGCCGTCCACGTCACAGGTTCCGACATCGATACCGACCGCATCATCCCGGCGCGCTTCATGAAATGCGTCACTTTTGATGGCCTCGGCGAGTTCGCTTTCTACGACGTCCGTTTCGATAAAGACGGCAAGCCAACGGGCCATCCCCTCGATGAGCCCCGCTTCAAAGGTGCCTCCATCCTGCTTTCCGGCACGAATTTCGGCTGCGGCAGTTCCCGTGAGCACGCCCCGCAGGCGCTCTATCGCTTCGGCTTCCGCGCCATCATCGCCCAGAGCTTCGCTGAAATCTTCTTTGGCAACTGCACCACGCTCGGCATCCCCTGCGTGATCGCCTCGGCTGAAGACATCGCCAAGCTCGCTGCTGCGGTCGATGCCAATCCAGCGCTCGAAGTCACGGTCGATGTCGCCAATCGCAAGGTCGTCTATGGCAGCGAAAGCTTTTCCGTCGTGCTGCCTGCTACCGCTCACGATGCCCTCACGAGTGGCATGTGGGATCCAATCGGCGAGCTGCTCGAAGCCAAGGATGCCATCCACGCCCGCATGACAGCTCTGGGTTTTGCCAACGCGGCCTGATTTTACCTCTCAACCTTTTCCGACCATGAGCCTCGTTCCTGATCAACTTCGTTATCGTGACAGTCATGAGTGGGTCGATCCCACCCAGGCTGTCTCCCCTGTGGGCATTACCGATCATGCTCAGGCCGAGCTCACCGATGTTGTCTTTGTCGAGCTGCCAAAACTGGGCTTGGTGAAAGCGGGCCAGCAGGTCTGCGTCGTGGAATCCGTGAAAGCCGCGAGCGATATCTACTCGCCCGTCAGCGGTGAGATCACGGAGGTGAACAATGAACTCACCGCCAATCCAGGCCTCATCAATACCGACCCCTACGCCGCAGGCTGGATCTTCAAAATCATAGTCTCCGACCCCGCCGAAGCCGCGAATCTCAAAGACGCTGCTGCCTACAAGGCGATGATCGGCTGATCGTGTCTTGGGCAGGCCGAAGTTTATTGTTAAGCCTGTGTAAAGCCGTGAGACTGAACGCATGGCAACGCGTTTAGCGCGCCATGCCTCACCTCATGCGCTCTTTTTTCTACCCGTTACTCGCTCTCGCTTGTCTGGCGACTTCACTCAAAGCCCAGCCGGGAAACATTCTGCTCATCATCGCGGATGACTTCGGTGCGGACAGTTTCCCGCTTACCGCGAGTGTCGGAGCCAGTCTGCCACCGATGCCAAACATCACCGCTTTGAAGAACAGCGGAGTGTTGTTCAGCAGAGCTTACGCGCAGCCTGTCTGCTCGCCAACAAGGGCCAGCATTCTCACGGGGCGTCATCCATTCCGAACGGGCATCGGGGCACAGCTTGAAGGGGCCACGAGTCCACAACTCCAGGCCAGCGAATTCACGTTGCCGGAGGCCTTCGCTGCGAATCCGGCGCTGGGCTACTCGCTCGCCATGTTTGGCAAATGGCACCTCAACGCCGGAGCTGGCACGAATGACACGCCACGCACCTTTGGCGGCTGGCCCCACTTTGCCGGGACGATCATCGGAGCACTTCCTGACTACTCGGCTTGGACCAAAACCACCAACGGCGTCAGTGCGGCGACAACGAACTATGCCACCACCGATGCGATCAATGACACCATCGCCTGGATCGCAGGGCAGGGGAGTTCGCCATGGTTTGCCTGGCTGGCGCTGAATGCGCCGCATTCTCCTCTGCACCTGCCTCCGCTGGATCTGCACAGCTATGATTCGGCAGAGACAACGAACCGGAATCTCTATGAAGCCATGTGCGAGGCCATGGATACCGAAGTCGGGCGTTTGCTCGCCGGAGTGAACTTGGCGGAGACCACCGTCATCTTTATCGGTGACAATGGCACTCCACAAAATGTCATCCAGACGCCTTATACTGCGGCGCATTCCAAAGGCACGCTCTACGATGGCGGCGTGCGTGTGCCGCTGATCATCGCGGGCAAAGGTGTCGTCAGCCCGAACCGCACCAGCACGCAGCCCGTGCATTGCGTGGACCTTTACTCGACCATTTTGGAACTCGCAGGCATCAGCGTTTCCGCGACACAGCCTGCGGGGAATCTCATCGACTCTGTGAGCCTGCTCCCGATTTTGCAAAACAGCACGGCAGCCAGTCGCTACCTCTTTGTCGAGCAGTTCAGTTCGTCGCTTGCCACCAATGTCTCCGGTCAGGCCGTGATCGATGAAGCGGGCTACAAACTCATCCAGTTCGACGACGGGCATGAGGAGTTTTACAAGACCAGCACGGACACGAATGAAGCCACCACCTTGCTCGGGAATGTGGGCATCACTTCCACGGATCAGGCCGCCTTTGCAGCGCTTAAGCTCCAGCTTCCGGCAGCCATGGGCATCAGCACGCCAGACACACCGTTGATCTCCTCTTGGTTCACAAAGGACACAGGTGAGTATGCCCGCATCTACCCAACTCTCGCGGATTTGAACAGCGGTACCACCGTCACCACCTGGAGCCGAGGCACGGGCGTGCAATCCACGCCGACTTATGCAGGCGTGCATCAGATCGATTACTCGGCGAGCTGGGTGTACATCCACACCACAGGTCTGGCGAGCCACATCATGGGGCCGTGGTATCTGAATGCGGCGAAGACGAATCTCTTCCCGAACTACCCATCGAACACGGCCAGGATTTACCGCTTCCCGCGCACGCCGACGATTCCCGGCACGAAGAGCAATACGGGTCTCGGCGATACCGGACGCATGGTGAATGGCGTGTCGATGTTTGATTCGCGCGATGCCTTTTCCTACTCGAATAGCAATGTCGCTGATGCCACGCCCGGCGGCGGTTTTACCGGAGACGGAATTTGGAATCGCGATGGCTATCACAACGAAGGTGTGACCTTCGACAATGCCCTCGCGCATCAGGCCGGGAACAATTACCACTACCACGCGCAGCCCATCGGCCTGCGTTATCAGCTCGGAGATCACGTGGACTACAACCCGGCCTCCAACACCTACACTGAGAGCGCTGCCGCCGTGACGAAGCACTCTCCCATCGTCGCCTGGGCTGCCGATGGTCTGCCTGTTTACGGCCCGTATGGGTACTCCTCACCCATGGATGCCAACAGCGGCCTGCGGCGCATGGTCAGTGGCTTTGTCTCGCGAGATGGCACGAATGGCACCACGAATCTCGCCGCCACAGGCCGCACCACCTTGCCAGCCTGGGCGGCTCGTGTGCAGGCTCGCTCAGCCATGCTCGCGACGAATCAATACGGTCCTGCTGTCGGCACAGGCTTTCTGCTCGGGCATTACATCGAGGACTTCGATTACCTTGGCGATCTAGGCTACACCCAGGGCACGCACTTTGATCTCAATGAGCAGAACGTGCGCTTCTGCGTCACGCCGGAATATCCCGCCGGAACCTGGGCCTACTTCACCACGATCAACGCCAATGGCACGCCGGCATTCCCCTACACCACTGGCCGGCAGTTCTATGGCAGCCCCACTGGAAGCACAGTGACCAGCATTACCGAAAGCGTGACCACAGCCTATGTGGGCGGTCCTTTTAATAGCGAAAGCGCCGATGGAGCCAGCGTGAGTGGCAATGATGTGACGCTGACTTGGTCAGCCGTCGAAGGCGGCGTTTATGCAGTCGAGGCCTCCGAGAACCTCAGCACATGGAACACCATCAGTACTGGCATCGTCGCCACGGGCGATGACGCAGCCAGCGCGACGGAAGTCGGCGGCGCATCCACACCGACCAAGCGGCGCTTTTATCGCGCTGTGCGCAGCGGCCTATCTACCTATGACAAAACAGGCTTCGCGGGCACTGTCGCATCCTCCAGCGCTCCAGCCGGTGGTGGAGCCAATACCGTGACGCCAAACTCCGGCACTCGTGGCACGTCGGTCAGCGTCGTCATCGAGCTTCCCACACCACTTCCGCCTGCCAATGTCGGTGTCAGCAGCATCACCTTCGGCAGCGGCACGGGCATCACCGTGACCGGCATCACGCGCTACAGCCAGACACTCATCACAGCCACCTTTACGCTCGCGGCGGGTGCCAGCACAGGTGCTCGCAATGTCATCATCACCTACAATGGCGGCGTCACCCGGACGATCCCAAACGGCTTCACGGTGAACTGATCCCATGCGCTGCCTGATTGCCAGCTTTGCTCTTTTGACCGCCGTTCATGCCGCGGAGCTAACGGTCAAACTGGAGCCCATGTGGGAAAACAAGCCGCTCGTGTTGGATGACGTCACTCTGACGAACTCGGCGCAAAACAAGCTCTCACTGACCCGGCTGGCCATGCTGCTGTCTCATGCACAGCTTCAGCGTGCTGATGGTCTATGGATCGGCGCTCAGGACTGGGTGGCGTTTGTCGATGTGGCGAAGCAGCGCCTTACCTTTTCACTCAATGGCATCCCAGCGGAGCGCTTCACCGCCTTTCGTTTCGATCTCGGTCTCGATGAAGCCACGGACAAAGCCGACGCAGCGAAGTGGCCCGCAAATCATCCGCTGAATCCAGACGTGAGTGCGCTGCACTGGAGCTGGCGTGGGCAATACGTCTTCCTCGCGCTGGAGGGTCGCTACCAGCAGCCTGATGCACAGCTCGGTGGCTACTCCTACCACCTTGCCGGGCAGCCATGTCGTGGCACGGTCGAGTTTCCTATCGAACTTGATCTGCGCAGCGATCTCGTGCTCACTCTGTCCGTTCATGCCGATCGTTTTTTCACTGCACAGCATCGCATCGACATCACCGCTGCCGATTCGACGCACTCGGGCGAAGATGGCGGACTCGCCGAACGCATCGCCGACAACGCTGTGCAGGCTTTTGGCATCGTGCGACTTGAGCCGGACCTCACACCGAAGCAGATCGAGAAAGGAAACGAGGACTGGAAGCCCAAGCTGCTCGCCCATCGCCTGCCTGCACACTTTCCAGCCACAGAGTTTCCACAGGATAACCCGCTCACCGAAACTGGCATCGACCTCGGACGTCGGCTTTTTCACGACACCCGACTCTCCATCAACAACACCCAATCCTGCGCCAGTTGCCATCTCGCCAGCAGCGCCTTTGCCGATCCACGGCGCTTCAGTCTCGGAGCCGAAGGTCAGATCGGCAAACGACAGGCCATGCCGCTCTTCAACCTCGCCTGGAAGCCCGCCTTTTTTTGGGATGGACGTGCAAAGACGCTGCGGGAGCAGGTGCTCATGCCCATTCAAGATCCCGACGAAATGCACGAGTCGCTGGATCATGTCGTGAAGAAGATCACCGACCTCACTCCGAGCTTTGAAGCTGCTTTTGGCTCACCCGAAATCACCTCAGATCGCATCGCGAGAGCCTTGGAGCAGTTCCTCCTCACCCTCATCTCTGGCGACTCAGCCATGGATCAAACCCTCACCAGGGGACGCAGCCTCACCGAGCAAGAGCAACGCGGTTTCCAGCTCTTCTTCACTGAAAGCGATCCTGCACGCGGAATCCGCGGTGCCGACTGTTTCCACTGCCACGGTGGAGCTCACTTCACGAATCACCAGTTCCTGAACAACGGCCTCGATGACGAAACCACGCTGAAGGATGAAGGGCTCGCCAAAGTCACCCGCAAACCATCCGACAAAGGCAAATTCATCGTCCCCAGTCTGCGTAACATCGCCCTCACAGCGCCCTACATGCATGACGGTCGTTTTGCCACCCTGGAAGAAGTCATCGACCACTATGACCACGGCCTCAAACGCAGTCCGACCCTCGACCCGAACCTCGCCAAGCACCTCCGTTACAACGGCCTGCAACTCTCGAAGGAGGACAGAGCCGCTCTCGTCGCATTCTTGAAGACGCTGACGGATGAGGGGTTTTGAAAAAACGAACCCACCAAAGGCATTGGCTATGCCAAACCGCATCGCGGCGAAGTCCTGATGGCCAGGTTTCCCCCCACGGCACTTGCCACCTTTCAAACACGCACTACCCAATCAGCACATGATTTCCACACCCGCCTGGCGGCTTGAGCACACTTACACCCGGCTTCCTGGTTTGTTCTTCACAGAGGTGGAGCCCACGCCTGTGGAAAATCCGCAGATGGTGATCTTTAATGAAGCGCTCGCCTCTGAACTCGGCTTGCCGCAGGATGATGCGGCGGTGTATGCGGGGAATTCACTGCCTTCCGGCGCACGGCCCATCGCGCAGGCTTATGCGGGGCATCAATACGCGAACTTCACCGGCCTGGGAGATGGTCGCGCGATTTTGCTGGGCGAGCAGATCACGCCGGAGGGCGAGCACTTCGACATCCAGCTCAAAGGCCCTGGTCCCACACCTTATTCGCGCCGTGGCGATGGCCGCGCCGCCCTTGGGCCGATGCTGCGCGAATACATCATCAGCGAGGCGATGCACGCGCTGGGTATTCCGACGACTCGCAGTCTCGCAGTGGTCACCACAGGTGAAAAAGTCTGGCGTCAGGACGGAGCGCTGCCCGGTGCCGTGCTCACCCGTGTGGCAGCCAGCCACATCCGCGTGGGCACCTTTGAGTGGGCGGCGGCGCATCGCGATGTCGAGGCGCTGCGAACGCTCGCTGAGCACACGCGGCAGCGTCATTATCCCGCGAGCGAAAACAACGCCGTCGCACTCTTTGAAGCCATCTCGGGACGGCAGGCCAGGCTGCTCGCCCAATGGATGCTGGTTGGCTTCGTCCACGGTGTCATGAACACCGACAACATGGCGCTCAGCGGCGAAACCATCGACTATGGCCCCTGCGCCTTCATGGATGCTTATGATCCCGCCACGGTGTTCAGCTCGATTGATCGCCACGGTCGTTACGCCTATGGCAATCAGCCACCCATCGCTCAGTGGAACCTCGCCCGTCTTGCCGAGGCCATGCTGCCTTTGTTTCACGAGGATGAAAAGCAGTCCGTCGAGATCGCCAACGAGCTGATTCCGAAGTTTGAAGACCGCTTCAAAAAACACTGGCTCGTCGGCATGAGGGCCAAGCTCGGCCTCTTCACCGAGGAAACCGAAGACACTGTCTTGATTCAAGATTTGCTCACCCAGATGAAGGAGTCTGGTGCCGACTTCACCAACACCTTTGCCGATCTCACCACTGGCCGCTACGAGCCCGATGTCTGGCACGCCCGCTGGCAAACTCGGCTCGCACAGCAGCCGCAGTCTCGCGAGGAAGTCTCGCAGCTCATGCGACGCAGCAATCCCGCCTTTATTCCACGCAATCACAAGGTCGAAGAGGCTCTCGCCGCCGCTAATGCAGGTGATTTGGAACCGCTTCACGCCTTGCTGGAGGTTATCTCTCGCCCCTGGGAGCATGACCTTGACCTGCCGGACTACTCCCAGCCTGCGTCGTGCGCAGGTTACAGGACTTACTGCGGGACTTGAGGTGTCGATGCCGCGCCATGGGTGTGATGAGTCACCCTCTTTTGCGCACTTATTGCCCGTGATTGTCACATTCGCCCTATCACGCAACACGCTGGATCAGCCCTCGTACGTTCGCTTTGAACCTC
>CAYMHJ010000030.1:0-34392 GCA_964390165.1 uncultured Prosthecobacter sp.
TGAATGAGATCGCGTCATCCGTCAGCACATCGGTGATGTATCCCGTTGTGGGGTCGGGGCTCGTGCCGCGCAAGAGGGTGGCGTCGAAGTAGTTGTTCCAGTGGCCGTTGTTGAAGCCGAAGACATGATCAAAACCCTGGCCCTGTGGCGTGAAGGGGAACTGCTCGCCGTTGTGCCATTTGCCGATGCAGGCGGTGTGGTAACCGGATGTCTTCAGCGCCTCGGCCATCGTGATTTCCGAAGGGTGCATGGCCTCGCGGTTGTGGGTGACGCCGTGGCAGCCGGTACGCAGCGGCCAGCGTCCGGTGAGCAGGGCCGCGCGAGTCGGCGCGCAGAAGGAGTTCACGTAGAAGCGGTCAAAGCGCACGCCGCTTTGGCCGAGCTTGTCGATGTGCGGCGTTTGCAGGTGCGTGTTGCCGTGGATGGAGAAGTCGCCGTAGCCCTGATCATCGGTGATGATGAGCAGCACGTTGGGCGGTTGGGAAGCCAGTAGCTGGGAGCTGAGGGCGGTGAGCAGGAGGATGAGTGCGCGAAGCATGGCGTGGGAACGCATGATCGCGGCGAATCATTCGAGCACTCCCATGGCGGACCAGAGGCCGGGCTGGGCGACGATCAGGGCTCGCACGCGTTCGGTGAGTGATGTGGCGGGCGGCGGTGACGTGAGGGCGTGGAGGCAGGTCGCTTGTTCATCTGCCGACAGTTCACGAGCGGCGACGAGGAATGCCCTGCCACGTTGCGCGAAGGTCAGGCGCACGAGGTCATCCTTTAAGTTGCCGCTTTTCACAGGCCCGAAGCTGATCACCACTCCATGCGCGCCGATGGCGAGCGAGCGGCGTGTCACCGCGTCGGCTTCAGCAGTGATGGGCGACCACTTGGTGGCTGCATCGGCGGCATCCGTCGTGCTGAGCAGGAAACAAGCGCTGGCAAGAGGGCCGAGCGGCGGTTGCGAAAGAGCCGGGGCAGGGGATGCGCTGCCTTCCGGGCGCAGCATTTCAAAGCTGACCTCGCTGCCAGACTTCGCGGAGTCACGCAAAGTGCGGAAGGCCCATTCCCAGCCTGGCACAAGTGTCACGACCACGCCGGGCAATGTCTCGGAGACGGCTCCGAGTTGCGCGAGCAAAGTGGCATCGACCGCTAGCACGAGGCTGCGCAAGTCGGCGCAGAGTTCGCGTGCGGCCTGGATGATCTCTTCCAGCAGCGGTTTAAAATCTCCCGCTGTGCGCACACGGCCTTGATTGGTTTTTCGTCCCGTGGCGCTCTGGGCGATCCAACTGTACTTCCCCGTCGCGGCATCGCCTTTGCAGACGAGACTGATCCAGACGGAGCCCGCGAGTTCGGCACGCTCGCGCATCTCGCTGGAGATGGACCACAGCTCGACGGTGCGCTGATGTTCCAGGCTTTGCAGCAGCTTCGGTTCTTCATCCAGCGCCTGGACGAGCACCGAGGGCGCGCGGCGTCCGTGCAGATGCTTCAGGGCCAGCAGGCGCAAATCTTCGGGCAGGCAGCGGGTCAGAGTCACCTCCCGATCCAGCAGCGTCTCGTGCAGGAAGAAGAGCGTCTCTTCATCCTGGATGGCCGTGGGTTCCAGCCTGCCCCAGGCGGTGCGCAGGCAGGCGGTGGCGCGCTGCCACTCGGCTTCATCACGCAGCACCGGCATGCGGCGCTGGTTTTCCCGCAGGGCACGCGCCAGCTCGATCACGGCCTCTGCCGACTCGGGGAATTCAGCGCGCAGTCGGGCGAGTGTGCCCAACGATTGATGCCGCAGCGCCAGCCGGGCCGCGCTTTGCAGCACGTCTTGCTGCTTCTTCAGCGCGTAGGACTGGGCGCGTTTGCCGATCCACGCCAGCGCGGCCAGCGGGTGATGCAGCACCACACCGGCGGCACGCAGCTTCTGCCAGTCGGCATCGGTTTCGATCTCGGCGAGGAGCTGGGTTTGAAAGCTGTCCGCTTCATCGCGGAAGAGCCGCGCGGCCTCCAGGCCTTTCTCAGTCGCGGGACCATCGCCAGGGAAGGGGAGGTCGTCCAAACTCACGCGCAGCGCCGGAGGTGCGGACACGCCGGATTCGGCGAGGAACCAGGAGGCGATGCTACACCGCCGCCGCAGCGCTTCGGGGGCGCGATCCGGCAGCAGATGCAGCGCGAGGGCGGTGAGGCGCAGGGCCTCGATGGGCAGTCCGGCGCTACGATGCAGCGCGGCGGTGTCGAGCAGCATCTCGATCTCCGGGAACCTCGCGGGTGCGTTCGCCGGGCGCAGGCTGCGGGCCATGCGGAGGGCGGTGAGGCTCCATGCGGCATCGTTTTTCACGAGGTCACGCAGGGCTGTGACGACCCAGCGCTCGATCAGGCGCGGCGGCACGGGCAGCCAGGGCGTTTGGGAAAGGAGGCTCCAATCCACTGCGCGGCCGGGTTTCCACGTCGGGTCCAGTTTCGTCAAGACGGTGCCCAGCTCGGGCAGCAGGCCCTCGCGGCCAGCCGCCACGTGTGCCAGCCAGAGCACGAGCGATCCGGCGGGCTCCGTGAGTGCCTTTTCAAAGCGACCCATCTCGGCCCGCAGAGCCTCCAGGGCACGGGTGGAGCGCGCGCCCTCGATCAGCCAGCCCACCACGAGCACCAGCGCGGGCACGGCCAGCGGCAGCTCGCGCTGCTTCAGGGCTCGGGCGGCCAGGTCGTTGAGGTCCAGGCGCTTCTCGGGCGGCGAGTCAGGGCAGTGCAGATGCCGCCAGAGCTGGTAGTCCGGGCGCGGGCCGTGCTTCGGGTCGCGGGCGCGCCAGAAGTCACGCAGGGCCGCGCGGGCGGGCTTTCCCTCCTGGCTTTTCCGCCATGCGTCAAACTCACGCGAGATCTCCGCCAGCGCTGTGGCGGAGACGGGAGGGGGCGGTGCGGGGCGGTGATTTGGGCGACGGCCAGGGGGGCGCATGATTGGGGGCGCGGACGTTACGCAGGCTTTGCCCGAGAGCAAACGGGGTAAACACCTGCTTCTTTTTGGCTGCATCATCCATGATCACATGGGATGGACATGGCGCGATTCCTCCCCACTCTGCGCGCCCCTTTGCCCGTCCCGCCTTTTCTTTGAAACTCCTCGTCCTCATCCCCAGCTACAACACAGGCCGCATCCTCCCACAGACCGTGGCTGACGTGCTGGCGCACTGGCCCAAGGTCTGGGTGGTCATGGATGGCAGCACCGATGGCAGCTCGGCACTGCTCCAGCCCCTCTTCGCCGGTCACCCTGGCCTGCGCGTGATCGAGATCCCAAAGAATGGTGGCAAAGGTGCCGCCGTCCTGCACGGCATCCGCATGGCCCACGAGGCCGGTTTCACCCATGTGCTCACCATCGATGCCGACGGCCAGCACCCTGCCGAGGACATCCCGCACTTTATCGAGCTGGCGCAAAAGCACCCCGAGGGCGCGATGATGGGTTGCCCGGTCTTCGGCCCCGAGGCCCCCCAGCTCCGCGTGCAGGGCCGCAAGATCTCCAACGGCTGGGCCAACATCGAAACCCTGAACTGGGGCATCCCCGACTCCCTCTTCGGCATGAGGTTGTATCCCATCCCCGCCCTCCTGCGCGCCTTCCGCGGCACCCTCTGGGCCCGCCGCTTCGACTACGATACCGAGATCGCCGTGCGTCTCGCCTGGCAGGGCGTGCCCATGATCGCCGTGCCGACGAAAGTCCGCTACCTCACCGCCGAGCAGGGCGGCGTCTCCCAGTTCCGCTACTTCCGGGACAATACCCTCCTCACCTGGATGCACGCGCGTCTCCTCATCGGCTTCCTCTGGCGGCTGCCGCTGCTGCTCCTGCGCGGGCGCAATCCTTTGAAAAAATGAGCAACGCCGTCCCCAGCCCTGCCGCCCTCGAAGCCATCGCCCGCCTCTGCAAAGGCCGATGGGAGCTGCACTACACCCGGTCAAAGCTGCGTAGCGACCCCGTCTATTCCGCTGTCATGCGCGAGGTCACCGGCAGCCCACTCCCCCTGCTCGACATCGGCTGCGGCATCGGCCTGCTCGCCCATTACCTGCGCGCCTGCGGCCATCGCGTGCCCGTCACCGGCTTCGACTACGACGAGCGGAAGATCCACTCTGCCCAGGCCATGGCCGCCAGGGCCGGGCATAGCGATCTCGCCTTCGCCGCAGGCGATGCCCGCACCGGCCTGCCCCACTTCAGCGGGCACGTCGTCATCCTCGACATCCTGCAATTCTTCACCGAGCCCGAGCAGGACGCCCTTCTCACCGCCGCCGCCGCCCGCGTCGCCCCCGGTGGGAAGCTCATCATCCGCTCCGGCCTCCGCGATGACTCCTTGCGCTTCCGCATCACCGTCCTCGGCGACTACCTCGCCAAAGCCACCTTCTGGATGAAGGCCGCCCCCACCCGCTATCCCGATGCCGCCCAGTTCCAGCGCGTGCTCGCCGCCGCCGGGCTCAGCGTCCGCATCCAACCCCTGTGGGGCGGCACTCCCTTCAATAACTTCCTCATCGTCGGCGAACGGCGCGCTTGATCCAGCGGCGGCGTTCTTCATAGCATCAGCGCATGTCTCCCCGGACCTGGTTCACCCTGATCTCTGCCCTCTCCGCCACCGCCCTGCTCAGCAGTTGCGGTTCCAAACCCACCCGCTGGGAGTACAGCTACGCGCGGGGAAAGACCGCCGTCATCGTCGGCGGACGCGCCGTCCCACCCGCTGGACTGCCCAGGCAGGTCATGCAGATCATCAGCGCCGGAAACCAGATCGCCGGGCTGCCCTATAAATATGGCGGCGGCCACCGCAGCTTCCACGACTCCGGCTACGACTGCTCCGGCACCGTGTCCTATGCCCTGCGCGGCGCCGGATTGATCCAGAGCCCCGGCACCTCCAGCAGCTTCCGCAGTTATGGGCGCAGCGGCGTCGGCAAGCACGTCACCATCTATGCCAAAAGCGGTCACACCTTCATTGTCGTTGCCGGCTTGAGGCTAGACACCGGCTACAACGGCGAAAACGAAGGCCCCAAATGGTCCACCCGCTCCCGCCCCATCAAAGGCTACGTCGCCCGGCATCCCCCCGGGTTGTGAGTCAAACAAGTTTTCAACCCGTGCACTGTTGCCACGGGTTTAAAACTCGCCAGGAAGCGTCCTTTCCGCCCAGACTGTGCCTTAAAACGTTGGACGGAATAGTGCCATGAAACCCAAACGACTCCTCATCATCGCAGGCGGACTCTTCATTTGCTATGCGGGGTCGTATCTTGCTTTCAAAGCTACTCACACTGAGGTTTGGAGCCGGGATGACCAGAGTTATGTCATCTTCCCCGGTCGGTTGTCTTACTATGCCTTTCGCCCACTGAGCTATCTCGACGCTCGACTGACCGGCATGAGATTCCACATAGGACCGCACCAATGATCCATAAAAAGTGCGGGGTTCCGCTCATGACTGTGGCGGGGCAAAGGACTGGTTCCTCTCCCCGCTGTGGACTTGTTTCGCCAACCAAGGTTCATGCGGGGAGAGGTTAGGTGAGGGGAACTCCTGGCTCGTCTGGGCAGGGTGTCGGCCCCTCACCCCGACACTCTCCCCGGAATGACGTCATGGATGACTTCGAGATGCACTCGCCGGGGAGAGGGGGCCAGCACTGCGGGCTGCTCCTTAACTTTGCTGACACGAGCACTACCTCTGTTGTGTCTAAGACTGGGCTGCAGCAAATGATTCAGACGCTTCTCGGCGTGCTTGAGGATTAGCCACGCAACAAACTTCGGGAGGGTGTGTCGCCGGATTGATGTGCCAAGGGCACAAACCTCCTCAGCCCAGGGCGCCAGTCCCTGGGGTTCACCGCCTCTCCTTTCCCAGAGCCCCGAAGGCGCGCTCCTCGACTCCGCGCGCGCTTCGTCGGTCGATGCGCGGTGTCGAGGGGCGTCCTTTCAGGACTCTGACTCTTGAATGGGGGCTGGATTCTCGTTCGACCCCAGGGCGTTGCCCTGGGCTGGGGAGGGGCGTGCCTTTGGCGCTTTGGCCGATGGGTTACGTACATCATTCTGGCGACGCACCCGTAGCAACTTCGGGCTTCGGGAAGCAAACAGGGGCCTCCGACATCTGCGGGAGCTTCTAAAACCACTCAGGCGAGCCAATTCCGAAACCTATTTTTCTTAGCCCCAAAGGGGCGGGACAGCAAAGCCCAGGGCAAGCGAACCCGCCTGCGGGAGAGCGTAGCCCTGGGTAACGTGGCAAGGTCTGGTCACCGATTCTGAGCCATGTATGGGCGAGACCATGGAAGGCCCCCCCCAATCCAGTGGCGTCCCGTGCCGTTGTCTCGCCCCTTTGGGGCTTTGGGAAATGGCATCCTTGCCGGCCACGACCCAGGGCTGCGCCTCGCTGCGCGCGGACTTGCCCTGGGCTTTGTTGCCACGCCCCTTTGGGGCTAGGCACTCCGCAGGAGGTTTCGGAATTGGCTCAGACTTGGCTGGTTCGACCTCGGCGGGCTGGTCGGGCGGCGGATGGGTGCCACTGGATGCACGAATCTAATCTTGTCTCCACCAAGCAGAGGCTCCTGGGGGGCGGAATGGGTTTTGTTTTCACGGAGGGGAGGCTCCTGGGGCTCAAACAAAATCTTGTTCCCACGGAGCGGCGACTCCTGGGACTCAAAACAGAACTTGTCTCCACCAAGCGGAGGCTACTGGGGGCGAAATGGGTTTTGTTTTCACGGAGAGGAGGCTCCGGGGGGTTGAAAAGACTCTCTGCGCGCCCATGACTATGTTCGAAAATCACTCGGCGATTGTCGGTGAGTCGTAGTAGAGTCTTTGGAAGAGCGATTTGATTTCTGTTTTGAGGTTAGTTTGTCTCAATCATTGCTCACCGAGATTGGCTGAGTGCTTCATGAATCTGCCTGATCTCAAAAACGAAGCCCAATTGATCCTGGAGAGACTCGCTTATGACTCACCGACAATCGGTGGGCAGTATAAAAGGTTGAGAAGCCTCGATTTGGAAACTGAATTCAGGTGGCAGTGTCTCATGCATGACTCACCGACGTTCGGTGATTGGTGCTTGAATGTGGTTTGGGGGAAAAGTAGAGTGGTTTTGTCCTCGGGGAGACTGGTTTGGGTCACGCGGGGATCTGTTTTCTACCGGGGCAGGTGACCGGGGGAAGCGGGAATGTTTTTCACCTCCTCCCACTCGATCATGGCTGCGAATCCGACTCCGACGAACGATCACCACCTGCTGGCCCGCTGCCATGACTTGGCGGGGGGCTGTGAGGCGCTGGAGGTGGAGCTGGGGATCAAACAAAATACGGCGGAGACGATGCGGGCCGGGGCGGAAATGGCTCGGGCGGCGATGGCGGAGGTGGGTCGGCTGAAGGGGGAGCGCGGGCTGCGGAGGAAGGAGTTCCGCCAGATTGATCGGGAGGCGGAGCGGGTGCTGGGGCGGTGTCGCCTGCGGCTGGCGGCTCTTTTTGGGCCGCGCCATAACGTGCAGTGGGAGGCGGCGGGCTTCACGCATGGGTCCACGATGGTGCCGGAGTCGCTGGCGGGGAGGCTGGGTGTGCTGTCGCGGCTGGCGGGTTATTTGACCCTGCATCCTGAGAAGGAGAGCACGGACATGGGCACGACGGCAGCGATCTGTGAGGCGACTCATGACGCGGTGCGGGACGCGCGCACGGCGGTGCGGACGTGCCAGACGCAGCTCCGGGCGGCGGTGCTGGCGAAGCGGGCGGCGCTGAAGAAGCTGCGCAAGCGGATGCGCAGTCTGATCCGGGAGCTGGACATCGTGATGGCGAAAAATGATCCGCGCTGGCAGCGCTTCGGCCTGCGGATACCTGCGGCGCCCTTGATGCCGCAGGCGGTGGAGTCGGTGACCCTCACGGCGCTGGGCGGTGCTGCGGTAGCGGTGTCCTGGCCGCGCGCGCGCCATGCACGGCGCTACCGGGTGCAGGTGCGGCGGGCGGGGGCGGCGGAGTTTGAGAATGTGAAGACGCTGCGGGGACGGGAGACGACCCTCACCGGGCTGCCCGTGGGGGAGAGTCTGGAGGTCCGGGTGATCGCCGCGAACCAGATGGATGAGGCGGCTCCGAGCCCGGTGGCCGGGGTGGTGGTGCTGTGAGGGGCGGACCCGTGAAAGGGGCTTTTTGCTACAGGATTAACAAGATTGGGAGGATTCACAGGTCTGAAAAATCCTGTTCATCGTGTGAATCATGTCAATCCTGCCACTGAGGCCATGGTTGACGATCAGTTGCCGATTTGATGAGTAAGCCCTGCAACGAAGGCCGAAGCACGAAACTCCTCTCCCCGGCAGTGCAGCTCGTAGCTTCCCAGACCTTTACCGGGGAGAGGTCGGGTGAGGGGATGCCCCTATCGCCGCTTCGAGGCTGCCGGTTCCCCTCACCCCGGCCCTCTCCCCGCAACTTGCTGTTTGGCGAAACACCTCCTCAGCGGGGAGAGGGAGACAGCGCTGCGGCCTCCTGCAACACTCCATGCTCTCAACTCAACCGTGGGGATGTGCTGTCCTGCCCCTTGGGTTGCTCGCATGGAGCGCCAAAGGCGCACCCCATACCAGCCTGGGGCGATTCAGCCCCAGGTTACTGAACCACCTCCATGCGCCAGGGCCGAGGGCTGAAGGCTCGGTGCCATGCACGAGACGTCCTGACCATAGGTCAGGCTTTCAGCCCTCCACCTGAGCGGGCAAGGGGTTGTGCCCGGAGTTCCTGGGCCGCTGGCCCAGGCTGGGATCAGACGGGCACCTTGGCCCTGGGAACCACCAGCGACACGCGGCGATGTCTGAGCATCCAGATGCACCCCACCTGAGGGCCTGCGGCATCCAAACTCCCCCCGCCCAGCCCGCCGCCGCTTCTCCAGCCTCGGCTTGGGGGCTTGGGAAGAGTCTCCACATGAATTGGCCCCTCCTGTGTTGGAATCATGAAAGACTCTCGACAAAAAGTCTAATCCATCGCTAGCCTGCACGGAAAATGGATGAATGGCATTACCAACGCGGAGGAGCCTCTTACGGCCCAATCCAAGCAGCACACCTTGTAGCGCTCCGAGATCGCGGAGCGTTGAGCTCCGCCACGTTGGTGCGCCAGGATGGGAGCAATGTTTGGCTGCCGCTGGGCGCGGTAAACTTCGAACACATGGGGGCAGATGCCTCTCGAGTTACTTCCGTAGCTGCTCCTGTGACTGGGAAGCCATCAACGCGGGTGGGTGATACCACCTTGGCAGAAGTGTATGCACCTCCCGCATCGGCCATTCGTGTGCCAGAGCGGCTCCCATTCTGGCTCAAGGTCAGTGTCGTGCTGCTGGTAGTGGCACTACTGGGAGAGATGGCGGAAAATCTGCTGGCCGTGCTTCTCGGCGCACTGGCTTTGATAGGGCTGGAAGCGGTGCCTGAGATACTGAGCCCAGTGCTCGACTCAGTTGATGGAATCTGGGCGCTGTTAAACGCCTCCTCTTCTTGGAGGTACGTAGTTTTTCTTCTTCTCCTGATCTTCTGGCAGGGCTGCGCTTTTTCTTCGCTACGGCAAGTGTACGGGGATGCTTTCATGGAGCATTGCCCAGCGAGCGGCTTCTGGTGGGTGATCCCCTTTGCGAACCTATTCATGCCACTGCTCTGCATGCGCGAATTGCGTCATCTCTCCAGAAAGCGTCGGCATGTGTTCCAGGTGGGGGTGCCTTTCGGGCCGGTGCTATGGAGCATGCATGCAGGCATGGTGGTGGGGATAGCTCTGCAGGTGCTTCTTCACCTACGCTACAAGAACACGGCACCAATGTGGGAAAGCGGACAAATAGATACAACCACCCTGCTAATAGAAATCCTCTTTTACGCTGCTTGGCTCGTCTATTTCGTGCCCTTGACTTGCGTAGTCGTGGGGAACCTTCGCCAGCAGCACCAACTGCTACGGGATGAATGTGCGTAAAGCGTCTGACCTGAGTCTGCACTTTAAAATGCCAGTGGTGACCCACCGCAGGAAAGGAACCTCCACCCGGCACCTCTCTCCACCTCACCTCACAAACTGCGGCATAGATCACGCCTGCATCTGACGTTTCAGCGTCCATGCACTCCCTGTCTCCTGATTTCCTTCACCTGAACCGTCGCGACTTTTTCCAGCGCTCCAGCGGGGCTTTGGGGGCGGCGGCTTTGGGGGCACTGCTGGCGCGGGATCTGCCGGCGGCGGAGATTTCGGCGGCTTCGCGGCCGCATTTTGCGCCTCGGGCGAAGAACGTGATCTTTCTGCACATGATCGGCGCGCCTTCGCAGCTAGATCTCTTTGATGACAAGCCGGCGCTGCGGAAACACGACGGCCAGAAGTGCCCGGAGGAGCTGCTGAAAGGGAAGCGCTTTGCCTTCATCGGCGGGGAGATGACGCTGGCGGGGTCGAGCTACCAGTTCGGGAAGCATGGGCAGAGCGGCGCGGTGATGTCGGAGCTGCTGCCTCACCTGGCGACGGTGGCGGATGACATCTGCCTGCTGAAGGGGATGCACACGAACGAGATCAATCACGCCCCGGCGCAGATGTTTCTGCACACGGGCTTCGGCCAGGGCGGCAGGCCGAGCATGGGCTCGTGGGTGACTTACGGCCTCGGCACGGACAATCGCGATCTGCCGAGCTATGTGGTGATGCTTTCCGGCCCGCCGGGAGGGGCTGGCACCTCGCTCTGGAGCACGGGTTTCCTGCCGAGCGTGTATCAGGGCGTACAGTTCCGCAGCAGCGGTGATCCGGTGCTCTTCCTGAGCAATCCCGAAGGTCACAGCCGCGGCGACCGACGTCAGGTGCTGGATGCGGTGAAGGCGCTGAACGAGCAGAACCTGGGCATCGTGGGTGATCCCGAGGTCGCCACGCGCATCAGCCAGTATGAGATGGCGTATCGGATGCAGGCCAGCGTGCCGGAGCTGATGGACATCTCGATGGAATCCGCCGCCACGCTGGAGATGTATGGCGCACAGCCAGGGAAGGCCTCCTTTGCCAACAACTGCCTGCTGGCGCGTCGGCTGGTGGAGCGCGGCGTGCGCATGGTGCAGCTCTTTGACTCCGACTGGGATCATCACGGCGGTCTCGACAAACGTCTGCGTGCCAAGGCGAAGGATGTGGATCAGCCCATGGCCGCGCTGGTGCGTGATCTGAAACAGCGTGGTCTGCTCGATGAAACACTCGTCGTCTGGGGCAGCGAGTTTGGCCGCACGCCCCTGCGCCAGGGCGTGGATGGCGATGGCAAAAAGACCACCGCAGGCCGCGATCACCACAAAGACGCCTACACGATGTGGATGGCCGGCGGCGGCGTGAAGGGCGGCATCACGCACGGCAAGACCGACGAGCTCGGCTTCAACGCCGTGGAAGGGGCCGTGCATACCCACGACCTCAACGCAACGCTACTGCACCTGCTCGGTCTCGATCACGAGCGCCTGACCTTCCGCTACCAAGGCCGCGACTATCGCCTCACGGATGTACATGGCGAGGTGGTGAAGCCGATCTTGGCGTGAAGTCCCGCAAGAGGTGAGGATGCGCCGGGAAGGGAACTCATGGCGCGTCATCCATTCTGCGGAGGCTGGGCGCCTTTACTCGCCTGAGATTTCGTCCCAGGAACTCAGCCCGGCGACAGGCAGCATCGGCGCGGCAGCAGCTTCCCAGTCCGGGGTTCCTGCGGCACGAAAGAGCTCCCAGATTTTCTTTTTGCTGTGCGGTGTGACGACGGAGTGGGGAGCGTTTCGCCAAAGGCCGAGGCGCAGCCCGCCCTCCTTGGCATGATCGACATGGCGGTGGTAGATGAAGGCATCCACCAGCGGCAGACGGCGACACTTTTCCCAGGCGTAGGCATAGGCGGCGGCTTGCAGGGATTCACCTTCGGGTGTGAGCAGCAGATGAAAACCCTGCTCGGAGAGGATGACGCGGCGGGGCTCGCCTTTGAAAAGCAATGCGGGCTTTCTGAGGTGGCGGCAGAGCACTTCGAGGTTCTTGAAGGTGACTTTGTGGGTCGCTTCATCACTGGTCACCGTCTTGTCGGCCCAGGCGCGGGGATTGCCAAGATCTTCGGGGTAGGGATGCCAGGCCACATGCCAGTCGAGATCAGAGGTTTGTTTGGCAAAGGCATCCAGGAAATCACGCCCCGGCGTCGCTTCCTCAGCGCTGATGCCATGCATTCCGACGCCCCAGTGATGATCGAAAGGAATGTAGAGCCGCGCATTCGCCGAGGCCGTGCGCACCGCGCCATGCACGAGTCGGAAGGCCTGGACATACTCGCCCACGGCCTCCGCCATGGGTTTGCGGCCCATGTTGTACCAGAGCCAGTGGGAGTTCACTTCGTTGCCGACAATCCAGCCCCACACGCGGCCATGCTCAGGAAGGGCACCGCTCCAGCGCGCCGCCATCTCCTCGCTCACGGCGCGCAGCCAGGCGCGGCCATCCGGGGTCTTGGAGTTGAAGCCGCCCACGCTGTACTTGTGGTCCTTGCGCGCGTCCGGGTGGATGACCACGGCATCACGCGCCTCCTGCTTGGAAGGATACGCGATGAGGATGACATACACGACCACGCCCCGGTCGGAGAGCGGCTTGATCTGGCCATCGAGAGACTTGAGGTAGTTTTCATTGAAGCTGAACTCCTGCCCATCGATGACGCGCTTCGGATTTGCTGGCTTCTTTTCCAGATCCAGCAGGGCGGTGAGGTTGATGTTGATGCCTGCGTGATGGATGCCGAGCGCGAGGGCATCATCGACCATCTGCACTTGCAGACCTTTGATGGAGGCCGGCCTGGGAAACGGCTCGGCATTTGGCACCACCGGCTGCGCGGCCAGAGAGGTGGTGAGGAAAACACAGAGGATGCGGGCAAGGGCGGGAAACATGGGCGGCCCTCTTTCTGCCTGGATCAGGGAAAAGCAAAAAGAGAATCCCCAGCAGCGTCGGGGCAGGAAAGCGGCTCGAACGGACGTTGATGAGTCTCCCCAATGTCGCATCTCACCCGTTCCATCGCTCTTTGCCTCGGCTTCACCTCACTGCTCCACGCCGCCGATCCCCTGCCCGGCCACTCCACCCACGGCGAAGCCTTCAACGAGGGGCCGCGTCAGGCCGCCACGCTGATCCCCGGCTGCGGAAAGGTGAGCTTCAGCATCACCACGAAAAAGCCCGAGGCGCAGCAGTTCTTCGATCAAGGCATCGGCCAGCTCCATGGCTTCTGGTATTTCGAGGCCGAGCGCTCCTTCCGCCAGGTGGCGCTGATCGATAAAGAATGCCCCATGGCCTACTGGGGCATGGCCATGGCGAACGTGAACAACGAGGTGCGCGCGAAGCAGTTCGTCCGCAAGGCCGTGGCACTCAAGGACAAGGCCAGTGCCCGCGAGAAGCTCTGGATCGGCACGCTGGAGACCTTTTATAAAGAGGACAAGAACGACAAGCGTGACAAGAAGCAGCGCGCGCTCGACTTCATCCGTGATCTGGAAACCATCGTGCAGGACTACCCCGATGACGTGGAGGCCAAGGCCTTCCTCGCCTGGAAAACCTGGCATGCCAATGGCGATGCACCGATCACGAGCTATCAGGCCGTGAATGCGCTGCTGGACCAGGTCTTCGCCGCTAATCCCGAGCATCCCGCGCACCACTACCGCATCCATCTCTGGGACAATCGCAAACCGGCCATGGCGCTGAAGTCCGCCGCCCAGAACGGGCAGAACAACCCAGGCATCGCCCACATGTGGCACATGCCGGGCCACACCTTCTCGAAACTGAAGCGCTATGACGACGCCGTCTGGCAGCAGGAGGCCAGCACGCGCACCGACCACGCCTACATGATCCGCAACTGGGTCCACCCCGATCAGATCCACAACTACGCGCACAATGAAGAGTGGCTGGTGCGCAACTTCAACGAACTCGGCCGTGCCAAAGACGCCATCGGGCTCGCCACCGCGCTCATCCGCCATCCGCAGCATCCCGCGAACAACACGCTCAACAAAGACAGCACCAGCGCCAGCTACGGCCGCACGCGTCTGTTGGATACCTTGAGCAAATGGGAACTCTGGGACGAGCTGCTGAAAGTCACCGACGGCCCGCTTTTCCCCAAAGTGGAGCAGACCAGCCATGAAGTCCGCCGCCTGCATTCGCGCGGGCTGGCCTTCTTTGCCAAAGCCGACACGAAGGCGCTCGCCGCCACCATCACCGATCTCGAAGCAGCCGAAAAGAAGGCGAAGGCTGAAGCGGCAAAGCCTAAAGCAGACGCCAAGAAAGCCACCCCAACCAAGGGTGAGACTAAAGGCGAGGTCAAAACCGAAGCCAAGAAAGCGGACGCAGGAAAGTCGGACGCAGGGAAGGGAGATGCCAAAAAGAAGGATGAAGCCAAGAAGCCCGAGCCCGCCGCCACCGCCCTCGCTGATCTTCGCGCTCTGCAGGCCGTACTGACGAAGGACAAGGCCGCCGCTGATTTGATCACGAAAGCCAAGGACATGGCCAAACCGCTCGCCGCCAGCCTCTGGCTGAAGCTGGGCGACAAGAAGAAGGCCGAGGAACTGATCAAAAACTACCCGCAGGACCTCGCCGGACTCGCCGCGAAAACCGAGATGCAACAGGCACTCGGCAAGACTGATGACGCGAAGAAGACCTTCGAGGAAGTGCGCAAGCTAGGCTTCGCTCTTGAAGCCGATCTTCCTGTCAAGAGGCGCCTCGACTCCCTCGCGAAGACCTTTGGCATCAAGGACGACTGGCGCGCCGAAGCCCCGAAGCGCACTGACTCCGGCACACGCCCGCCGCTGGAGCCGCTCGGCCCCATGTACTGGCATCCGCCAGAAGCACCGAAATGGGAGGTACTCACGCTGGATGGCAAACCTGCCAGCAGCAGCCAGTTCGAAGGCAAGCCACACATCCTGCTCTTCTACCTCGGAGCCGCCTGCACGCACTGCATGGAGCAGGTCAACGCCTTTGCCAAAGCCGCGCCGGACTATGAAAAAGCAGGCATCCAGCTCTGCGCCGTGACGTTGGAACCGCTGTCTCTTGCGGGCCGCATCACCGAACAGATGAGCACGAAGAAGCTGCCCCCCTTCCCTGTGCTGTGTGATCCATCACTGGCCGCCTTCAAGACCTTCCGAGCCTACGATGACTTCGAAGAAGAGGCACTGCATGCCGCCGTCTTCATCGACGCCAAAGGCCGTCTGCGTTGGATCGACATCAGTTGGCAGCCCTTCACCGATACCCAATTCCTGCTCAAGGAAGCAAAGCGACTGATGACGCTCCCGGAGTGAATATCAAACGGTGAACTGCATCGGGCCGGGATGCGTTGCATCCCATGTCGTTAGCCATTTTCGTGAAGTGTTTGTCACATGGCATGGGCGAATACCACGAAATCTTCACATTGAATAAGGCGCGCGAACAACAATCGGGAACATGCATGGCAGGGTCTTACTCCCTCCATGAAATTAACCGCCAAACTACTCAAGCTGTGTTCCGTCTTCCTGCTGACGAGCCTTATCTCCCAGGTTCAGCCGTCCAATGCAGCCGCTTTCACTCCTGGTAATGTGGTTATTTACCGTGTCGGCACCGGTGCAGCCGCGCTGTCGAATGCATCCACCGCCGTTTTCCTCGACGAGTATTCATCCGCCGGAACGCTGGTGCAAAGCATCCCTCTTCCCACGGCTGATAGTGGCGTGAATCAATCCATCACAGCCAGCGGCTCTGCCACCTCGGGAGGTCTCATCTCACGCTCGACGGACGGGCAGTTCATCATTGTCACGGGATATGATTCCGTGCCAGGAGTCGCCTCGATCACCAGCAGTGCCACGACCACCGTCACGCGTGTCATTGGAAGAGTGGCCGCAGATGGCTCCATCGACAGTTCCACCACCACGACGAGCTTCAGCGGTGACAACATCCTTGGTGCAGCGAGCACCGATGGATCAGCCTTCTGGGCTTCTGGCGCGAACACCGGCATCATTTATCAGGCGCTCGGTAGCAGTGGTGCTGGCACCATTGTCAGCAGCAGTGTGACGAACAATCGCAGCCTCGGTATCTTCGGCGGCCAGCTTTATGTGAGCAGCGGCTCCGGCACCAACACCTTCCGTGGTGTCAACGCCGTCGGAACCGGGCTGCCTACGACCACCGGCCAGACGACCACCCGGCTGCCCGGTATGAACGACACGGCCAATCCGAGCAGCTACCAGTTCTTCTTTGCCGACCTCGACGCAGGCGTCGCAGGCATGGACACTCTATACATAGCTGACGATGCAGCCGGTGCGCTGACGAAGTGGTCTCTGGTTTTAGGGACTTGGACAAAGAACAATACCATCGGCACTGCCTCCGACGATTACCGCGGCCTCACCGGCTCTGTGAATGGCGGAACGGTGACTCTTTATGCGACACGCGATAATGGCAGCGGTGCCGACACACTGGTCAGCATCGTTGATGTCACAGGCTACAATGCGGTGATGACCGCGACGCCGACAGTTGTGGCCACGGCCGCCGCGAACACAGCCTTCCGTGGCGTGGTTCCGGCACCGGTGGAGATCCCGCAACTCATCGTCACGGAGATCAACTCCAACGCCAGTGGTGGCGACTTCTGGGAGCTGACAAACGTCGGTGTGACGACTCAGGACATCGGAAACTGGAAATGGGATGATGACAGTGCGAATCCGAATGATGCGGCGGCGGTGACGATCCCGGCGGGCACGATGATCGCTCCGGGTGAGTCCATCGTGCTGACGACGGCGGCGGATGCGACGGCTTTCCGCACGCTTTGGAGCATCGCACCGACGGTGCAGGTCTTCGCCAACTCTTCTGGTCCGGGTTTTGGTCAAAACGATCAAGTGCATCTCTTCAATACCTCCGGTGCCACGGTGACGAGTTTTTCTTATGCAGCGGCTGGCTTCACTTTGAGCAGCGGCAGTGCCTCAGCAGGTGGTCACGCTGGTGTCTCGGCTGGTGGCACGGCCACGCAATCAGCGGTGATTGATCCTGTGTTTGGTTTTGGCGCGGGCCGTCGCTTCATGGCGGCGACGGGAACACCGGGAACCTCTGGCCTCAGCTTCGGCAGTGGCCCTGCGATCACGCTTTCGCTGAGCTTCACGGCTTCTTCGTTCTCGGAAAGCGCCACAAATCCGGCCTCCGTCGGCACCGTCAGCCGTGCGACGAGCGGCACGAGCGATCTTGTGGTCACGCTGAGCTCCAGCGACACCACGGAGGCCACCGTGCCTGCCACGGTGACCATCCTGGCGAATCAAACGAGCGCGAATTTCGATGTCACCGCCGTGAACGACACCTTCCCCGATGGGAGCAAGACGGTGACGATCACAGCCAGTGCCACGGATGCCACCACGCCCACTTTTGATGTCACGGTGCAGGATGACGGCGATGTGTTGCAGAACAATTTGATGCTCACCGAGGTGCTCTCACAGCAGGTGGCCTCCGGTGTGAACGATTTCTGGGAACTGACGAACATCAGCGGTTCTGCCGTCTCGCTGGCTGGCTACAGTTGGCATGACAGCGGGCGCTCCTCCGCCGCAGCTTCGGCTTATGCGTTGCCCGCAGGCTCCAGCATCGCTCCGGGTGAGTCGGTGATTTTCACCTCGATCACACCGGCGGCCTTCCGTGCCTGGTGGGGCATTTCTGATTCCGTGCAGGTCTTCCAGACTGTCGGCGCGCCTGGTTTGGGGCAGAATGACGGCGTCGCTTTGTTCGACAATGGCGGCAATGAACTTTTCTTCTTCAGCTACGCCGCTGGTGGCTTCACCAAAGCGGATGGCAATCCCTCTTCAGGCACTCATTCGGGGCCGTCAGCTGGTGCTGCCACGGAAACGCAATCCGCCGTCTGGGATCCTGCCTCAGGAACCACGACTCCGCGCTACACCTTTGCGACCGTTGGCAGCCTGGGTTGCATCGCTTCCGCTGCGAATGCTGCAGACATCGGCTCCCCCGGCGTCACGGTGGGCAATCCGACGGTGAGCATCGCCAGTGCCTCCATCAATGAAGGCAACAGTGGCACCACCATCCTCTCGCTGCCAGTCACACGCAGTGACACCGCCACGGCCTTCACGGTCGATTACGCTGTCACAGGCGGTACGGCCACCAGCGGCGCAGATTTCGCCACGCTGGCCGCTGGCACGCTGTCCTTCACCGCTGGAGGCGCTGCTTCGCAAAACATCGACATCACCGTGAGTGGCGACACGACGACAGAGTCGAATGAAACAGTCATCATCACGCTGTCAAATCTCGTGAACACCACGGGGACGACAGTTATCTTAAATGCGGCAGGCACCGGCACGATCATCAATGACGATGTCGTCTTACCTGCGATCACCACGCAGCCCATGGCCACCACGATCGCCACCGGTTACACCGCCACGCTTTCACTCGTCGCCACCGGCACACCAGCTCCGATGATCCAGTGGTATCAGGGCTCCACCGGCACCACGACGACACCTGTGGGTACGAATTCCAGCAGCTTCACCACACCAGCGCTCTCCACGACCACCGACTACTGGGCGCGTGTGACCAACGATGGCGGCAGTGCCGACAGCGTCACGGCAACCGTGACCGTCACAGCCGGAGTGACTTCTGTGGACCTCTCCACCTATGTCCGCGTGGCTCGCTACGATCTTCCTGAGTATCGCCGCACTGCCCTGCCTCCTGGTACAGCAGCGCACAATCTTCTTTGTGATGAAGCCTCCGGCGTCGCTTACAACTGGGACACCGATACGCTCTTCATCTGCGGTGATGGTGGTCGCGCGATCACCCAGGTTACCAAAACCGGTCAGCTCGTCGATACGATGTCGCTTGATCTGAACGCCGGAAATCCGCAGGGTACTGAGTTCTACGATCCTGAAGGCATCACCTACATCAGAGGTGGCCAGTTCGTCTTCAGCGAGGAGCGCGAGCGCCGTCTCGTGAGATTCACTTATGCCGCAGGCACCACATTGACCCGTGCGGCTGCACAGACTGTGGACATCGGTACCTTTGACGACAACACCGGCACCGAGGGCCTCTCCTATGATCCGCAGACCAGCGGCTTCATCGTGCTGAAGGAAAAAACCCCCATTGGTGTGTTCCAGACTGGTTTGGATTTCGCCGCAGGCACCGCCACGAATGGCTCGGCCTCCACGGTGAACTCAACCAATCTTTTCGACACCACGATACTAGGCATGACCGATGTGGCGGACGTGTTTGCGTTCTCCAACATTCCTTCGATGACTGGCCAGCCGCAGGCTGGCAATATGCTCATCATTGGTCAGGAAAACGCGCGAGTCGTCAATGTGGACCGCTCTGGGACCATCTTGAGCACGCTGAACATCACCTCGGATGCTGGCAATCCTTTGAGCGCCGCCGACCAGCAGCATGAGGGCATTACGATGGACCGCGCTGGCATCATCTATGTGGTCAATGAAAACGGTGGCGGCAGCATCCAGTATCCACAGCTCTGGGTCTATGCACCGTCCAGCCTTCCCAATGCAGCTCCTACAGCCGTGGCAGTGAATAACGCGGTCAATTCCCTCGAAGAAAACACCAGCACGGCCTCTCCGATCAAGCTCGCTGACATCGTTGTGACCGATGACGGCCTCGGAAACAATGAACTGAGCCTCAGCGGCACTGACGCGGCCTCCTTCCAGCTCACGGGTTCCTCCTTGTTCCTTAAATCTGGCGTCGTGCTCGATTTCGAGACCAAGACCAGCTACGCCGTCACCATCAACGCAGACGACACCACCGTCGGGGGCGCCCCTGATGCCAGCACCGACTTCACGCTCACCGTCACCGATCAGGTCGTAGAGACACCCGCACCTCCCGCGCTCATCGTCACCGAAGTGGCTCCCTGGGCCAGCGGCAACGGCGCGGTCGGAGGTGATTGGTTTGAAGTCACCAACGTCAGCGCAAGCGCGGTGGACATCACCGGTTGGAAGGTTGATGACGGCTCCAACGCCTTTGCCACATCGATCGCCTTGAACGGCATCTCCAGCATCGCGCCCGGCGAGTCAGTGATCTTCATCGAAGGCGCTGCAGGCATCGTGGACACATTCAAAACGGTTTGGTTCGGAGCCAGTCCGCCTCCGGGTCTTCAAGTCGGCACTTACTCCGGCTCCGGCATCGGCCTCAGCACCGGCGGTGATGCGGTGAATCTCTTCACCGCAGGCGGCACTCGGCACTCCGGTGTCAGCTTCGGCGCTGCGGACGCCACCTCTCCTTTTCAGACCTTCGACAACACGTCCGCTGCCAATGACACAGCCATCTCCCTGCTGAGCAGCACGGGTGTGAATGGAGCCTTCGTCGCCGCCACCAGCGCTGTGGAAATCGGCTCACCTGGTTATTCAGCTCCAGGCGTGCTGCGCGTCACCGAAACGGCTCCCTGGAGCAGCGGCAACAGCCCTGTGGCTGCCGATTGGTTTGAAGTGACAAACATCGGCGCGCGCAGTGTCGATATCACCGGCTGGAAAGTGGACGACGGCTCCGAATCCCCCGCTGCAGCGTTGCCGCTCACCGGCATCACCAGCATCGCGCCAGGTGAATCCGTCATCTTCATCGAGACCGCCACGCTTGCGGCCACCAAGGCATCCTTCCTCTCCAACTGGTTCGGCGCAAATCCTCCTGCGTCGCTGCAAGTCGGCGGCTACACGGGCGGCGGCATCGGCCTCAGCACCGGCGGCGACGCCGTGAACCTCTACGACACGAACAATGTCCGTGTGGCGAATGTGTCCTTCGGTCTCGCGTCTTCCGCCGCCCCGTTCCGCACCTTTGACAATGCGGCGGGAGCCAACGTCGCGGCCATCACCACCTTGAGCACAACTGGCGTCAACGGAGCCTTCGTTGCGGTAAATTCAGCTACCGAAGTTGGTTCGCCCGGCGCCACAGTCTCAGCTCCGATAGGCGCATCCTCCGTCAGTATCGCCTCAGCATCGGTGAATGAAGGCAACAGCAGCGCGACGATCTTGAATCTGCCGGTGACACGCACGAACACAGCCTCCGTCTTCACCGTGAACTACGCTGTCACGGGTGGCACGGCCACCGCAGGCACGGACTACGTCACGCTCGACTCAGGAACGCTGAGCTTCACATTCAATGGTGCCGCCACTCAGGACATTGCCATCACCATCAATGGCGACACCACCATCGAGAGCAACGAAACCATCACCGTGACGCTCTCCTGCATCGTGAACTCCAACGGCACCACGACGCTCGGCACCGCAGCAGCCTCCGGCACCATCACCAATGATGATACGGTGCCTGTGAGCTTCCCTGCCACGGGTTACCTGACTTCGTCCCTCAAAGGCAGCATCGACCTCGACGCGACCCCCCTGACAGGCGGCGCTGAGATTCCTGCCTTCGATCCGATCTCGAAGCGCGCCTTCACCTCGTCCAACAGCGGCATTCAGGTCATCGACCTTACTGACCCTGCCGCGCCTGCCTTCATCAGCACCATCGCTCCATCCTCGCTTGGCGTCAGCGGCCTGACCAGCGATGACGTGTCCTCCGTGGCGGTCCGTAAAGGTGCTGAAGCCAACCCAAGCGTCCTGGCCGCGGCCATCATCTCCGCGTCGAAATCCACTCCTGGCTATGTCGTCTTCCTCAATGCCGCGACTGGAGCGCTGCTGGGTTCCGCCCAGGTCGGAGCCGTCCCCGATCATATCGCCTTTACCCCTGATGGCACGAAGCTGCTCGTCGCCAACGAAGGCGAAATCGACGGCACGGCGGTGGTGATTTCCGCTGACACGACCCTCGGTACTGTCAGCATCATCCCGGTGGATGCCGCCGGTGCCGCAGGGGCGATCAGCACGGCGGACTTCACCGCCTACGATGATCCTGCCACCATCACCTCGCTCATCAATGCAGGCGTGCGCATCTTCCAGGGCGGCAAGCCTTCGACCGACTTCGAGCCGGAATACTTCGCCGTCTCTCCTGATGGTACGAAGGCGATGGTGACACTCCAGGAAGCCAACGCTGTGGCCGTGCTCGACATCGCCACCGCCACCTTCACCTCCGTGACACCACTGGGTAAAAAGAACTTTGCCACCGGTCGTCACGACTTCAGCGACCGCGATGGTGCTGGCGCAACAAACCTGATCAATCCAACCACCGGCAGCCCCGTCTATGGTCTCTACATGCCCGACGCCATCGCCAGCTTCAGCGCCTCCGGCCAAACTTACTACGTTACCGCGAATGAGGGCGACGATCGCAACGACTTCCTCAATCCCGATGAAACGACCACCGTGGGCAACGCTGCCTACAACCTCGACGACACGGTTTTCCCTAATGAACTCGCTCTCAAAAACCAAGCCAGCCTCGGACGCCTCACCGTTTCCAATGCTCCCGGCCTGCGCGGTGACATCGATAACGACGGCGATATCGACGAGATCCTCAGCTTCGGCGGACGATCATTCTCCATCCTCGACTCCACCGGAGCCATCGTTTTCGACAGCGGCGACATGATCGAAAACATCGTCGCCTCGCAGTTCACTGTGAACTTTGATGACGGCCGCAGCGACAACAAAGGCCCTGAGCCCGAAGGTGTCACCGTGGCGGTCATCGGCAGCCGCACCTACGCTTTCGTCGGCCTGGAGCGCTCACATATGACGCTCGTCTTTGACGTGACAAATCCCGCCGCAGTGTCCTTCACCGGTGGCCTCGCCCGCGCTGGCGACTTGAACCCTGAGGGCCTCGTCGTCGTCTCGGCTGTTGATAGCCCCACTGGCAAGCCGCTGCTGCTCGTCGCCTCGGAAGCCTCGCAGACACTCACCGTCTTCGAGTTGTACCCGACCTCCGTAACAAACGTCGCCCCCGCCATCGGCAGCACTTCCGGCGGCACCAGCGTGACGATCACCGGCACCAGCTTTGCCGGAGCCAGCGCTGTGACCTTTGGTGGCACGGCTGCCACCAGCTTCACTGTGGACAGCGCCACCCAGATCACCGCCACGACTCCGCCCCATGCTTCAGGTTTGGTGGACGTAGCTGTAACCGCCCCTGGCGGCACGGGGACGGGACTTTACACCTATGTGGCCCCTGAAATCGTCGTCCACGATGGCAGCCATGCCCTGGCTCTGGAACTGACGGACGGTCAGGTAACGGCAGTCAACTTCGGCGGCACGGCCCCGGATGTGGCCAGCGTGCGCAGCTTCCTGGTGCGTAACACCAGCACTGTGGATCTGACGATCTCCAGCATCTCGGTGCCTTCAGGATATGTCACCAACGGAACCGCAGCCACGCTGGCTCCCGGCACCACCTACGACTTCCAAATCGCGCTGCAAAGCGCCACCCCGGCGACCTACAGCGGCAGCGTCACCATCAACAGTAATGATGTGGATGAGGCGGCCTTTGACTTCCCCGTCACCGGCTCCGTCGTGTCCCCCGGCAGTGCGCCTGTGGTCAATGTGGGCAGTGATGTCGCCGTTCCTGGAACCACAGGCAGCGCCGTGCTCGGCGGCCCGGTCGGCTCCACGCTTTACAGCCTCATCGGCTCTCCCGCGATCAACTCCAGCGGCGTGCTCGCCAGTGCTGTCCAGATCCGCCACGCCGATGCCAGCATCCACACCGGCATGATGGTCGGCCAGCCGCTGGCCCTCATTGTCACGGACACGCAAACAGCTCCCTCCCTCCCCGGAGTGACTCATCTCAGCTTCTCACCTCCCGTCATCAATGAAGTGGGTTACATCGCCTTCACTGGTGAGGTGCGGGGTCCGGGCATCACCAAAAACGTCAACAGCCGCTGCCTCTTCAGCAATGCCAGCGACGGCGTGCTGAAGCTTGCGGCCCGGGTCGGCATGGCCACCACACTTGGCAGCAATCTGAAGACCATCGGCAATTTCTCCATCGGCGGAGACCTCGTCATCTTCCTCGGCACCCTGGTGGACAACCGCGTCGTGCTCTTCGGCTGGGACGCCAGCACCGGTCTCCGCCCGCTCATGCGCAACGGACAAAGCCTCGATGCCAACGGCTTCACCAAAACCGTGAAGAACTTCAGCATCCTGGAGACCGGCAATGCCTCCTCCGGCCATGGCAGGGAGATCAGCGTGGCTCCCACCGGAGAATCGCTGGTCACTCTCAACGTCACCTTCACCGACAACAGCGCGGGCGTGGTCGTGGGCAGCTTCGACGGCACCAGTGACACGGGCTTCGGCACCACCTACGCGGCCAGCCAGCAGCTCGCTGACACTTATGCCACACCACCCGTGATCCCGCTGGCGAGGTGGAGCACCTTCCGCACCCCCGGCTTCGACAACACGGGCACTTACTACGGCTTCATCAGCCAGATGCTAACCAACACACTGGCCGGCGTCACCAGCATCAACAACGTCGGCGTCTTCGTGGATACCGCCCCCGGAGTGCTCACACTTCAACTGCGCGAGAACGACGTGGCGACCGGCACCGGCGGCCTTGTCTTCAGCGACTTCAGCGACCTCGTGCTCGGCGGCGGGGATTACGAATTCCTCGTCAAAGGCAAGGTCAGAGGCAGCGGAGTCACCGCGAATGTGAATGACAAAGGCCTCTGGGCACAGCACGCCACGAACGGGCTCGTCCTCGTCGCAAGAGAAGGCAGCGAAGCGCCCGGAGCGGCCGGCAGCAGCTTCTTCAGACTGACTCAGATCGCCCTGCCCGGCACTGCACAGCCGATGTTCCAGGCATCCATGAGGACCGGAACCGGCGGAGTGACGACAGCCAATGACACCGGCCTGTGGGTGATCAACGAAGCCGGTGAAGTAAAGCTCGCCGTGCGCGAGGGGGATGTGATCAATGTGGCCGGCACAGACCGAACCGTAAGTGCGATCACCGCCCTGCTCAACGGCACGACCACGGGTGGAGCCCTGGGCCGCCGGGCATTCCTTCAAGACGGCCAGCTCACCCTGCTGCTGACCTTCAGCGGCGGCATCCAGGCGCATGCCAAGGTCGTGGTGCCCTAAGGGTGCGCAGTTGATCCAGTCTTCAAACCACGGTTCGCCGTTTTCCGTGCCCGCTGTTTGCTCGATGAGCAGCAGCGGGCACGTTCTATTTGGCAGCAATGGCGTTGCCAGTGGGCAAACACCACCTAGCATCCACGCCCACCACAGCCGCCCCTAAAACCGAATGCCCGAAGCCCCTGCCTCGAAGAAAATCTGGAACCGAGCCGCGTGGCGTGACGCGGCCTTCTTCCTCCGCTACCTGCGCCCGCACTTCAATGTCTTCATCCCCGCGATGGTGGCGCTGGCGCTGACGGCAGGGCTGACGGTGGCCTTCATCTACCTGCTTTCGGACCTGGCGGGCAAAGGGCTCGCCGGGGCCAAAGGCCCTGAATGGACCGCTGAACTGCACAGCACGCTGCTGACCATGTTCGGTCTCATCAGTGCGCAGGCGGTGATCGCCTTCTTCCGCATCATGCTCTTTGCCAAGGCCTCCGAACGTGCTCTGGCACAACTGCGGATGGACACCTTCAGCCGCATCATCCGCCTGCCGATGGATACGCTGAACAAGCGCCGTGTCGGGGAACTCGCGTCACGCATCGCCAATGACGTGGAGTCCATGCGCGAGACGCTGGTGATGACGATCCCGATGCTGCTGCGCCACACCGTGATGCTCACGGGCTGCCTCGTGCTGGTGACGCAGATCTCCATCAAGCTCGCCCTCATCATGGTCGGCACCGTGCCGGTGGCCATCGTGATGATCGCGCTCTTCGGTGCTCGCATCCGTAAGCTGGTCCGCAAGTCCCAGGACAATCTCGCCGCCACGCAGGTCATCGTGGAAGAGGGCCTGCAAAGCATCGTCAGCGTCAAAGCCTTCTCCAACGAGGCGCACGAGTCAGGCCGCTACAACGCCAAGCTCAACGAGTTCCTCAACATGGCGCTGCATGCGGCGACGCCTCGCGCGGCCTTCATCGCCTTCATCATCTTTTCCTTCAGCATCGCGCTCATCGTCGTTGTCTGGGCGGCCCTGACCATGCTGGCGGAGGGAGAGATCGCCACGCCCGCCCTGTCCCGCTTTGCCGCCCTCAGCGGGATGATCGCGGCGTCGTTTGCGCAGTTCTCCGAACTCATCACCCAGCTTCAGCGCACGCTCGGTGCCACGGATCGTGTGCGCGAGCTGCTCTGCGAGCCGATGGAACCGCAGGATGAATCCGTGCAGATGCGCCGCTTCAAGGGCGAGATCGAGGTGCAGGACGTGAGCTTCGCCTACCCCACGCGTCCTGATGCGGTGGTGCTGCGCGAGTTTGGCTTCAAAGCCGAGGCCGGGCAGCGAATCGCCCTCGTGGGGCCGAGCGGCTCGGGCAAGACGACCACGGTTTCACTGCTCTTCCGCTTCTACGAACCGACGAGCGGCAGCATCCGAATCGACGGACAGGAGACCAGGGACATGGCTTTGACCCTGCTGCGGAAAAATCTCGCCCTCGTGCCGCAGGAGGTGCTGCTATTCGGCGGCTCCATCCGCGAAAACATCGCTTACGGCAAGCCAGGAGCCAGCGACGCCGAGATCCAGGAGGCCGCCCGTCAGGCCAATGCGCATCTCTTCATCGAAAAACTGCCTGAAGGCTACGAGACTTTGGTCGGTGAACGCGGCACCCAGCTTTCCGGCGGGCAGCGGCAGCGCATCGCCATCGCACGCGCCATTTTGGCGGACCCCGCCATCCTCATCCTTGATGAAGCCACCAGCAGCCTCGATGCAGAAAGCGAGCGCCTCGTGCAGGACGCGCTGGACAAGCTCATGGAGAACCGCACCTCCATCATCATCGCCCACCGCCTATCCACCGTGCGGCGCTGCGATCAGATCCTCGTCCTCTCCGGCGGCACCATCGTCGAGCGCGGCACGCATGATGAGCTTTTGGCGAAGTCCGGCAGCCTCTATGGCACGCTGGCGCGTTTGCAGTTGGAATAATTGCCAACAAACCCCGTCTTACCCCTGTCTCTGACAAACCCACCCCACACAATGAAGAAACTCCTCACCCTCCTCCTCGCCGCATTCATGCTTCCTGCATTCGCCGGTGAGTTCCCTGAAGGCAGCCCGAAATTCGGCACTAACTTTGAAGCCGCCAAGAAGACCGCCGCAGAATCTGGCAAACCCATCGTCGTCGTCTTTTCCGCCGCCTGGTGCCCACCCTGCCAGAGCATGAAGAAGAACGTCTATCCCAGCGCTGACGTGAAACCCCTGCACGACAAGTTTGTCTGGGCCTACCTGGACGTCGATGATGAGAATAACGCCAAGATCGCCGAGCAATATAAAGTGCAGGGCATCCCGCACATCCAGTTCCTCGGCAAGGACGGCAAGGATCTCGGCAATCAGGTCGGTGGCGTGGCCCCGGCTGAGTTTGCCGGCCTCCTGACCAAGGTCAGCGAGAAGGCTGCTGCCAAATAACCTCACCGACTTTCAATCACACGGCGCTCACTGGAAACAGTGAGCGCTTTTTTATGCCTCGCCACGCAGCAGGCAGGAGACGGCATCCTTTCGCGCACGGCTCCGTAGCTTCTTTTCCTTGGCCTCGCGGCTCAGGGCCTTGAAGGCAAGCTCGGCCTTCAAGGCCGCAGACTGGTTCACGGCAGACCATGATTTCAGCAGCAGCACCGGACCACGCCCACGCGTGTAGCGCGCGCCTTTGCCACGATTGTGCTGATCGAGCCGCCGTGTCAGATCGTTGGTGATGCCGCAGTAGAGGGTGCCATCACGGCAGCGCAGGACATAAAGCACCCAGCCCCGAGGCGGTTCATCCCCGGCACCAGATTGGGTGCGCTTGCTCATCAGGAAAGCTTCGTCTTGAAGTCTTCGTAGCCAAAGCGCCGCACCACGCGCAGCACGCCAGTCTCGGGATCGTAGAGGTCGATGTCGGGATGCGGCACGCCGTTGAAGGTGCTGGTCTTCACCATGGTGTAGTGCGCCATGTCGGTGAAGACGAGCTTCTGGCCGATCCTCAGTGGCTCGGGGAAGCTGTATTCATTGATCACATCGCCCGCCAGACAGGTCATGCCGCCGAGACGATAGGTATGGGGCAGCACGCCGGGTTTGTCCGTGCCGAGAATGTGCGGGCGGTAGGGCATCTCCAGGGTGTCCGGCATGTGGGCCGTGGCGGAGGTGTCCAGGATCGCCGTGGGGATGTCCGTCGGCACGATGTCCAGCACGCTGGCGATCAGGTAGCCGGTGTTCAGCGCCACGGCCTCGCCGGGCTCCAGGTACACTTCCTTGCCCCAGCGCTCTTTGAAGCTGCGGAGGACACGCACGAGGCGCTCCACATCGTAGCCATTGCGCGTGATGTGGTGCCCGCCGCCCATGTTCACCCACTGCACCTGCGCCAGCAGTTTGGGAAAACGACGCTCCACGGCGGCCAGTGTGCGCTCCAGGACATCGCTGTCCTGCTCGCACAAGGCGTGGAAGTGCAGCCCTTCCAGGCCGCTGAGGTCTTCGCCTTCCAGAGTTTCAGCACGGATGCCCAGACGGCAGCTTGGCGAGCAGGGATCGTAGAGACTGCATTCCACCTCGCTGTGCTCAGGGTTCACGCGGATGCCTGGGCTTGGCGCGGGCTTGCCAGCGGCGCGGGCGGCATCCAGCAGCGGCCGCCACTTCCGCCATTGGGTCAGGGAATTAAAACTTATGTGGTGGGAGATCGGGATGATCGTCTCCATCTCCGCCTGCTTAAAGGCGGGGGCATAGACGTGCAGCTCCTTGCGGAATTCCTCATGCCCCAGCAGCGCCTCGTGCAGCCCGCTGGAGCAGCAGCCGTACAAATACTCACGCACCAGATCAAAGGTGGCGAACATCGAGAAGCCTTTCAGTGCCAGCAGGATGCGCGCGCCGGACTCCCGCTGCACGAGCGCCAGCTTCTCGAGGTTCTTTTTCAAAAGACCACGATCGACGACATACGCAGGCGTCTCGACGGACTCGACGTCAAAGGCGGGCGCGGGCTGCTCAAACACATGCGGAGGGGTGGGGGCCATGCGCGCAGGGGGATAGCGAGATGCGACAGTGATGCCAGCGACATTCCCGGGAAAGTGAATCCAACACTACCGAACTCGTGGCACGTTTCAGCAAGGTTGTGGGACGGAGGCCGGAGCGCAGGCTCCTTCTCCCCGCAGTGGGGGTGTTTCGCCAGAAAAGGTTCATGCGGGGAGAGGTTAGGTGAGGGGAAATCATGGATCGTCCGGGGAAGGTGTCGGCCCCTCACCCCGACCCTCTCCCCAGAAGGAGGTGTTGGGAGCGGTCAGATGCACTCGCCGGGGAGAGGGGGACAGAACGACGGCCTGCCTCTTCATTCTGCCGACACAAGACACAATGCCGACAGCCTTGATCATGGCTTCGACGACCTGGAAAGATAATCCGACGGCCTTAATCATGGTTTTAAGGCCTCCGATGACCTGTTTGATACTGTCGGGATACTGATCTATCTCGTCGGTAGGCAGATGTATCTCGTCGGCGGGCGGATTTATATCGTAGGGGAGAAGATTCAATTCGTCGGTGGTAGAATCAATCTCATCAGCGTGCGGATAGTTTGCGTTACAATGCTGATATGGAGTGTCATTTATCGGGTTGATCTCATTTAAACGCTGATTTAATGCATGAAACGGCGGATCAAATACGTGAATATGGCTGTCAGATACGGCAAAGCCTTGATGGCCGCCGTTAGTAGCTCAATCAAACCCAGATGCCCCCAATATGAACGAACCTGGCAAGCCTGCGGTGTCTGTGGCACCTGAATACTTTGAGTGGGCGGAACGCCAGCAGCGGACGGCGGATGCCCATGAACGCACGAGGGCGGCTCGGGCGGCGGTGCCGTCTGAGGTGAAGGCGGCGAATGCAAGGCTGGAGGCGGTGGGCACGGCGCTGAGTGATGCGACGCGCTGGCGCATCCTTTTGGAACTGGGAAAGGGAGACGCGCTGCCTGTGGGGGAGCTGGCAAAGCGGACAGGCCGACCGCCGGATGCGGTCTCCAAGCACATGGCGCTGCTGCGGAAGCTGGGCTTGGTAGAGCGGGTCTTCTCCACCTGCTACACGCTCCCGGCAGCGATGAAACCCGCGCCAGGTGCCACGACCATCGACCTCGGCCCCTGCATGTTGAAGCTGCCCGCCCCAGTCTGAGCGGGGCTGCCATGCCAGCCCTGAACGAAGCCATCGTCGAAGACGCGCTCGAATGGATCGGGGAGCTGGATTTGCAGGGGCAGGACTGCGGGAGGGGATGATCGGAAAGCAGAAAGCGGAATTTCAGCTTGCCCGTGCGGCTGTCTGCGCCCTTTGGTTTTTTTCCTCATGGTCCTTGCTGCTGCTGATCTTCCGCCGCTCTTTATCCTGCTCGCTCTGATGCTGGTGGGGGTGGTGCTGATCTCGCTGCTGCTGCTGCGGCTCCAGCAGTCGCTCCTGGCGGGGTATTTTATTTGCGGGGTGGTGATCGCGAACAGCGGGATCATCGAGGCGCTCGGAGGTGGCAGCACTCATGCGGCGATCTCCCAGATGTCGGAGTTCGGGGTGATGCTGCTGATGTTTACCCTGGGGCTGGAGTTTTCCCTGAGTGATCTGAAGTATGTCCGGCGTCTGGCCTTCGTGGGCGGGGGCTGGCAGATGGGGCTCTGTGCGCTGGTGGCCGGTGCGGCGGCCTGGCTGGCGGGCATGGGCGGCACGGCGGCGATCCTGGTGGCGGTGGCGCTGGCGATGAGCTCGACGGCGGTGAGCCTGAAGTCGTTTCAGGATCTCGGGCAGGAGTCCAGCCCCGGCGCGCGCATGGCTCTGGCGGTGGCGATTTTTCAGGACCTCTTCATCATCTGCTTCTTCCTCGTGCTGCCGCTGCTGCTGTCTGACGGGAAAGAAACGGGCGGCCTGCTGGCGAGGGTCGGCTCGCTGCTCGGGCGTGGTGGACTCTTTGTGGTGCTGGCGGGCGTCTGTGCACGCTGGCTGATCCCCATGCTGCTGAATGCGGTGACGAAGACGCGCAACCGGGAGCTTTTCACCCTGAGCGTGGTCGGCTGCTGCATCGGCCTGGCCTTCATCGGCGGGATGCTGGAGCTGGGGCTGGCGCTGGGAGCCTTCGTGGCCGGGCTGGCGGTGAGTGAGTCGATCTACAAGCCGCGCATTTTGGCGGATGTGATGCCGATCAAGGATCTCTTTTTGACCCTCTTCTTTGTCTCTGTGGGCCTGATGGTGGATGTGCGCCTCGCGGTGCAGCATTGGCAGGCGGTGCTGGGGCTGACCGTGGCGCTGATGCTGATCAAGGCGCTGATCATCACCACCATCGCCCGCAGGCTCGGGCTGGTGCATCGTCAGGCATTGATGGCGGGTCTCGGCCTGAGCAGTGCAGGGGAGTTCTCCCTCGTGCTGCTGCAAAAGGCAGGCCTCGCCGGGGTCTGGAGTGCGGACACCCAGCAGATCCTCATCGGCAGCGCGGCGCTGAGCATGGGGCTACTGCCGGCGCTGATGCGGGCGGGCGAGCCGCTGGGTGCCTGGATGGAAAAGCGCGGCTGGGGCAGGGGAAAACCACGCCTGCCAGACTCGGACATCCTGCGGCAGCGGATCAAAGGGCTCTCCGATCACGCCATCATCGTGGGACACGGTCCGGTGGGGGAGAAGCTGAACAAAGCGCTGCTGGATCAGGGGATCGCGACCCTCGTCATCGACCTGAATGCCGAGACGGTACGCACGCTGAAGCGGCATGGCCAGCCCGTGCTCTTCGCCGATGCCGGGCATGAGGAAACCTGGGCGCTGTCTCGATTGAGCGAGGCCCGTCTCGTCGCCTTTACCTTTCCAGATGCGCCGATCATCGCCGAGGGGCTCTCGCTGGTGCGGCATCAGCGGAAAGACATCCCCATTCTCGCCCGGGCCCGCTTTGCCTCAGATGTGGAGCGCCTGAAGCGTCTCGGAGCCACCGTGGTGGTGAATGACGAGCTCGAAGCCGGACGCTCCATCGTGGAGCAGGCGCTGGTGATGCAGGGCTAAAGAGCGGTCTTCTGATAGACATCTCCTTTTGAGGTCGTATCACAGCCCCCCCAAATCCCTGCCTGCCGCTGCATCCAACCCCGCAGACGGCTTGGCTTTTATCCACCCTATCTCTCACGCTATGCCCTGCCCACGTCTCTACCGCTCAGTCCTGCCCCTGGTCGCGCTGAGTCTGGTTCTGGCGGGATGCACGCAGGGCTTCTATAAGAAGTGGGCGGACAAGGAGGTCTTCGGCATCCTGAAAAAGAAGTCCTCCATCGTGGCCGGGGCGGATGACGATGTGCTTCAGAACATCACCCCACCGCCACCGGTGGATCTGGCCACGCTGACGAAGATGTCGGAAACGGCGGACTTCCTCGGCGAGCGGGCCTTCATCGAAAAAGGCGCACGCGTGGTCACCCTGCCAGATGCCCTGAACTTCGCCGTGCATCGGAACCGCACCTACCTCGGGCGGAAAGAGCGCGTCTATCTCAGCGCCCTGACGCTCACGGAGACGAGGCAGCAGTTTGGCCCCATCGCCGATGCTGGTGGCGGAGCGACCCTGCGGGAAACGCAAGTCCACAACCGGGTGAATGACTTCGTGCGCACCTCCTCCCTCACCAGCGGCGGCGATTTTGGGCTGGATTACCTGATGAAAACCGGGGCACGGCTCGCGCTCGACCTCAGCACGGACTTCACCCGCTTCTTCACCGGAGGTGTGCGCCATGTGAGCGACTCCCGCGCTGCCGTCTCCCTCACTCAGCCGCTTTTACGCGGTGCTGGTGTGCTCGTCGCTGCCGAGCCACTGCGCCAGGACGAGCGCGACGTGCTCTATGAGATCCGCGACTTCACCCAGTATCGGAAGACTTTCGTCGTGGATGTTGCCCGCCAGTATCTGCGCGCCATTCAGGCCCGCGAGCAGGTGCGGAACCGCTTCATCGCCTACAAGGCGTCATTGAACTCGCTGGAGCGTGACCGTGCTCTGGCTGAAGCAAACCTGCGCTCCCAGTCCCAGCTCAAGCAGATCGAGCAGGGCGGCATCGCCTATGAGCGCCAGTGGATCACCGCCATCCGCAGCTATGAAGAGGCGCTCGATGATTTGAAAATCGTGCTCGGCCTGCCAGTGACCGAAAAGATCGTGCTCGACAGCCAAGAAATGAAGAAGCTCGAAGTCATCGACCCCCAAGGCACCGTCGAGCAGATGATGGACACCGCTTTAATCACCCGGCTGGACATCTTCAATCAACGCGACCGCGTCTATGACACCGAGCGTCGGGTGAAGATCGCCCATCAGAGCACCCTGCCCACCGTCAATGCCCTGGCCGGATATCAGCTTGGCACCCCGACCGGTGGAAGCCAGACTGGCATCGGCATCAATCACCGCCAGCGCCAGCTCTTCGGCGGCCTCGACATCGACCTGAACCTGAACACCCTGCCCGAGCGCAATGACCTCCGCGCCGCCCAGATCTCCGAGCAGGCCACGCGCCGCTCGCTGGACCTCGCCGAAGAAGAGCTGCGCAGCACCATCCGTACGGACTGGCGCGCTTTGCAGGTCGCCCGCAGGCAGTATGACCTCGCCGTCAAAGGCCTGGAGCTTTCCCAAAAGCGGCTCGAGATCGAGGAAGCGCTCATGGCCGAAGGTCAGGGAACCGCGCGTGACATCGTGGAGTCTCAGGACCGCCTCATCACCGCCCGCGACCTTGTCATTTCCACTTTGATCGACCACAACCTCGCCCGCCTCCAGCTCTGGACGGATATGGGCGTACTGTTCATTCGGAAAGACGCCCGCTGGGCGGACGTATTGAAACAGGAGAAGCCCCAAGGAGACTTATGATAAAGAAGAAGGCCAACTGGAAAATATGGACTCTGATCGGCACCGCCCTCGCAGGCACGGTTGGTTGGTTCATGCTGTCTCCCGGAGATGACGAAGTCGCCGCCGTCCCCACCCGCACCGCTGAGCGAGGCCCGCTCCAGGTCACCGTCCTCCAGGGCGGTGAGATCCGTGCTTTGCAGAACTATGAGGTCAAATCCGAGATCGAGACCCCGACGAAGATCCTCAGCATCATCCCCGAAGGCTACCTCATCACCGAGGAGGATGTGAAGGAGGGCAAAGTGCTCATCGAACTCGACAGCACGGATATCAAGACCCGCATCCAGAACCACGAGATCGAATTCCAGACCACCGTCTCGAACTACATCGACGCCGATGAAGGCCGCGAGATCCAGCGCAGCGAAAATCAGAGCCTCGTCCGTGACATGAAGGAGAACAGCACCTTTGCCCTCATGGACTTCGAGAAATACCTCGGGCGGGATCTCACCGTGAAAATTCTCAACGATGCCAGCCTGCCGAGCACCGTGGCAGCGCTCGACAAATACGTGGTCATGCTCGACTCCCAGGCCAACACACCCGTCGATCCCGCCGTCGCCAAAGCCACCATCGAAGGCAGCAAGGCAGCACCATCTTCATCCCCGGCCAAAAAGACCCCCGCCAAACCGATGCAGAGCCGCATCGACTTCTCCCCCTTCCTCGAAGGAACCGCCAGCGGCGACGGCGAAGCCCAGCAGAAGCTCCGCCAGCTCGAAGACAAGATGCTACTCAGCAAGTCGGAACTCGCCGTGGCAAAGCAGAAGGTCGAGTCCTCCGAGCGCCTCGCCTCA
>CAYMHJ010000031.1:0-32621 GCA_964390165.1 uncultured Prosthecobacter sp.
AATCTCAGTGCCGCCCAAAGACGAGTTTATGACAGCCTTTTCGAGAACCAGTCTACTTCTACGAAGCCGTCGCCCTTTCCAAGGGAATGGTCACAAAGACACCCGGCGTCGGCCAGGCTTATCTGGGCAGCTACCGGGACAAGAACGGTCACGCCTTTGATGGCGGCAAATCCTATCGGCTCCGCGTCCCGCCCAATCCGCCAGCCAAGCAGTTCTGGTCGGTGACGGTCTATGACACGGAGACGCGCGGCATCATTCAGAACTCGCAAAAGATCGCCGATCGTTCCTCCCGGCAGGAACTCGTCGCGAATGCGGATGGCTCCGTGGATGTTTACTTCGGCCCGGCGGCGTCCAAGGGCTTTGAGAAAAACTGGATCCCCACCGTGCCCGGGCGTTCGTGGTTCGCCTACTTCCGGCTCTATGCCCCATTGGAGCCGTATTTCGAACGAAGCTGGCCGCTCCCGGACATCGAACTCGTGAAGTGAGGCCCGCGTTATTGCCCTTCAAGCCATGAAGACTATGCTCATCAAATCCATTGCCGCTCTCGCGCTGATGCTGGCAGCTGTTCCAGCCGTCCAAGCCGAGGTTCCTGACAAGCAGACCGTGACCGACGCCTACGTCTATTTGTTGGGCCGCGCCATCGCCATCCGGCAGGAGCACACGGACCTCAAGGAGCCGGGCATCGCCTACAACGTCATTAAATACAACCCGGCCGGGTCGGCGGACTTCGTGAACCCGAACCTCGACGTCGCTTACCTCGAAGCGTGGATCGCCGTGGACGACAAAACACCGGTGATGCTCGAAGTGCCGGAGGTGAAGGGTCGCTATTACGTCGCACAGATCCTCGACGAGTGGGGCGAGGTCATCACCAACATCAACGAACGCAATTATCCGTCGCATCCGTTCGGCAAGTTCGCCTTCGTCGCGCCCGGCTCCACGGCGGAAGTCCCGGCGGACGCGGTTCGCATCGAGCTGCACTCGCGCAAGGCCAAGCTGCTCGGGCGCGTGGAACTGAAGACCGATCCCGCCGGTGCGATGGCTCTGCAAAAGCAATTCAAACTCACACCCCTCGGCAAGCCAGTCATCCAACCCGCCGCCCCGATGGCGAACTTCGGCAACAAGGAACTGATCGGGGTGGAGTTGTTCGACAACGTGGATGCGGTGCTCGCCAGCGCACTGGACATATCGCCGATCGCTGCGCAGATGCAGGCGAAGGTTCGGGACATCAGTCGGGAAGCAAAGGATGCGGGGCAGCGCCAGGCGCTCGACAAGCTGATCAAAGGTGAAGTGGTCCCGCAGTTCCTCAAATATGCCGTCACCAAGTCCGGTGTCTTCCAGAACAACTGGCTCGCGACCCTGGGGACCGGAAACTATGGCTCCGACTACTGGATGCGCACGTCGGCGAACCTCGTGGGGCTCTGGGCGAACACCAACGACGAAGTGATCTACTTCGTCGCCACTCGTGATGCTGACGGGCAACCGCTGAACGGCTCGAACGATTATGTCCTCGATTTCTCCGCCGCGAACCGGCCCGATGCCGTGGTGAACGCCTACTGGTCTGTGATTCTCGTGGATGTGCCCGATTACCGCGTCGTGAAGAACCCGCTGAACCGATTCAACTTCAACAGTGACTCAGGCCTGAAGAGCGAAGCCGATGGGTCGCTGAAAATCCTCTTCGCTGCCAAGCCCCATGCGTCCGTGCCGGAGTCCAACTGGTTGCCCTCCGCACCCGGCAAAGGCTTTTCGCTCACGCTGCGCACCTATGTCCCCAAAGATATGGTGAAGCGCGGTGAGTGGTTCCCTCCCGCTCTCAAGCGGCTGAAGTGAGGGGAGTCATCAAGATGCCTCACGCTGGCTCGGGCAGCACACCGATGCTCACTCCACCACCGGCAGTTTGATTCGAAAAACAGCGCCTCCTTCGGCGTGATTCTCTCCGCTTAACTCACCGCCAAAGCGCTTGATGATGCCCTGGCTGATCGCGAGGCCGAGGCCCAGCCCGGTAGGCTTGGAGGTGGTGAAGGCTTCAAACAACCGCTCCAAGATCTGCGGCGGGATGCCCGGACCATTGTCCTGCACGCTGATGAGCACACGATCCGCCTCCAGGGCGGTGCTAAGGGTGATCCGCGGGTGCGTCACCGCAGCACCCCGCAAGGCATCGAGGGCGTTGAGCAGCAGATTCATGAGCACCTGCTGCAGTTCCACACGGCCCGCCGGCACGCATGGCAGCGGCCCGCCGAGTCGCAGGTCCACTTTCACTTTGCGGGCCATGATCTCGCTATGCAGGAGGTCGAGCAGTTGCTTTACGGCCTCGTTCACATCCACGGCCTCGTCGGGCACGGCACCTTCCTTTTTGAACATGGCCCTCATGCCGTGAATGATACCCCCGGCGCGTTTCGCATCCGCCGTGATGTCATCCAGGATGGCCTTCATCTCCACCTTGTCCGGCTGCGGCTCATCCATCATCGAGGAGCCGACCTGTGAATTGCTCAGCATGGCCGCCAGCGGCTGGTTCAGTTCATGCGCGATGGCTCCAGCGAACTCGCCGAGGATGCTGATGCGGGAAAGACGGGCCAGTTCCTGCTCAGCCTGCCTGCGCTGCGTGATGTCCACGATGGCGGCGAGGGTCAGCGGCCCCGCCTCCGTCTCAAATTGGCTCAAACGGATCTCCACCGGGAAGAGCGTGCCGTCTTTCCTGCGGCCAAACCGTTCCCGCCCGGTGTTCATGGCTTTCGTTTCAGACGCCGCATGAGGCCAGTCGGGGATCAGCGTGCACATCTCCCGCCCGGCCAGTTCCTCGCGAGTGTGGCCGAACCATTTTTCCGTCTGCTCATTCACCAAAACGATGCGGCCGTCCGCTTTAGCGAGCACGATGGCGTTGGGCGATGATTCCAAGGCCAGTCGGAATTTCTCATCCGCACGCTGCCTTTCGCGCAATCGGTCCAATTCCTCGACTTCGAGCCGCCGCCTGGCTTGCAGTCGCCAGCGTGCCCACCAACCGCCGGAGGCTACCAGCAGCACCACGGTCAGCAGACGAAATGGCAACGTCTGCCAAAAGTACGGCTGGATCGTGATGGCAAGACGGGCAGCGGCAGGCTGCCACCGCAGGTCAGGATTCGCCGCGGTCACTTCGAAAATATAGCCGCCAGCAGGCAGGTCACTGTAGCGGATGGAGCGGACGCCCATGTCCTCCTCCCAAGGCCTGTCCTCACTCAAACGGTGGCGAAAGTGAATGCCCTCTGGTGCGGCAAAATGAAAGGCCGTGTACTCGACCTCCAGATCACGGGTGCCGGGGGGCAGTATCAGAGAACCACCGCGTGTCGTGACTGGTTTTCCAGCCACTCGCACTCCTTCGATCATCACCTTGGGCGGTCCTGCCTCCATATTCCAATCCCTCGGATCGACAGCCACGATGCTGCGTCCGGCGGCAAAGTGGAGCACACCTGATGCGCTGCGAAGACCCGCCGGCGCATAGCCGCCCGAGCATTCAACGGACATCATTCCGTGAGATTTACTCAGCAAAAGCGGGTGCAGCGTTTGGGCCTTCCCGGTCGCCACGGCCTTCAATTCGTCTTTTTTCACCCGCATGATCCCATGATACCCACCCAGCCAAAGATGGCCCTGCTCGTCCTCCAAAAGTTGGGACATGACATTCCCTCCAAGCCCTTGGCGAGTGTCCACTGAATAAAATCGCCCATTCTCCAACCAAGCGAGTCCGCCGCCGCCGGTGCCGATCCAGAGAGTGTCATCCGCATCCAGGTGAAGGCACGTCAGAATGTCCGTGGGCAGTCCCTCTTGGGTGGTCCAGCGCTTCACCTGGCCCGCAGCCCAATGAAAAAGCCCGGCACGTGTGGCCAGCCACATGGAATCGTTCCGGCCACGGACCAGTCCCTGAATGCTGTGAGGAAACTTGCCCTTCTCCACGGTGTGAAAAACACGGCCCTCCAAGCGCTTCAACTCACCTGCGTTGGTGCCCATGAAAAGGGAACCATCGCCCCCCTCGCACAGGGCACGGGGAATGTCCGAAATCACCGTCGTTTCGAGCACTTCTGAATTCGGGGCCTTGCGGACCAGAATCTGATCACCCGCGAAGAAGATCGTGCCGTCACGCATCCGCAGGGCTGTCCGCATGAGGTTGCCGCCCACCGGTTGATCTCCGTTCATCACCCGGTTCAAATGCCCCAGAGAACCATGATACAGACCCGTGCCATAGGTGCTCACCCAGAAAGTGCCATCTGGCTCCTCCACTAGGCTGTTGACGCCTCCTCCCACGCTCTCATCCGCCACGACGTAGGATCTGACCTTGCCGCGCGTGAGTCGGAAGAGACCCTTTGCATCAGTCCCCACCCACACCGTGCCATCAGGCATCACAAAGAGTGAGCGGGTCTCTTTGTCCGTGCCGGGCACAGGACGCACGACGCCGTCCTTCATGACGTGTAGCCCGTCATCGTAGCCCCCCAGCCAGACTTCGCCTGAATTTCCCGCCGCCATGCTAAATGGAGCCAGGTAAGGCAAGCCGTTCGCTTGATTGAACTCCGTCCAGTGACCGTCTTTTCGGTGAAGCATCACATGGGGGGTCATGCCTACCCACAAGGCACCATCCCGATCCGCCAGCAGGGACGAGGCCGAAAGCCCGCGAGAACTCGGCAGCGGCTCCACGACCTCGCACCGTCCTTGATGCACATGAACCAACCCGAGATTCTGCACGCGGATCCACAACCCGTCCGAAGGTGTCATCGCCATGGCGCCCACCCTGCCGCGAACACCTTCCGATTCGCCCACCTGCTTAAATTTATTGTTCTCAAGATGCTGCAGACCCTGGTCCGTGCCGATCCACAGGCCGTCCGCACCATCCCGCGCCAGACACAACAAGTCATTGGTCACCAGCCCGTCCGCCGTCGTCTGCGTGGTGATCACGCCATCATGAAGATGGCTCAGCCCACCTCCCATCGTCGCGATCCAGAGCCCGCCTTTGCCATCGTCCACCAGCGACCGGACGTGCAATCCCTTCAAACCTTCCGCCAGCCCGTAAGTGACGAAACGAATCCCATCGAACCGCGCCAGTCCGCCACGTGTGCCCACCCATAGATACCCATCCTGCGTCTGGGTGAGGGCCGTCACCGTATTCTGCGGCAGCCCGTCTGCTGAAGTCCACGACTTGACGATAAAAGAGTCGTCCTCAGCCGCCCCAACACAACGAGCAGACATCGCCATCACCAATAGAATGGCACGCCAGTTCATGAGTGAATGAGAGCGGGTGGACGCGAGCAAAACAATGCCGCCATGTTAGCAGCCACGATCAAGGCCGCCAAGATCGTTATTCACTTCGCGTGCCATCAAAACCCGATCGTCCCACTCGAATGAGGCGGGAGAAGTCGGGGGACTTGTCTGCTGCCCTGGCTGCTGGGTTGATGAGGGCTTTTTCACGCAGTTCGGCGAAGGGCAGGCCGCCGGCTTTGATGTAGCCGCGGTCGTAGAGCAGGCTGTCTGCCTTGCCATTGACGAGGATGCGCCAGTCCCAGGGGAGTCGCTTGCGGGTGGGATGCTGACCGCGGATGGCGGTGGTACAGTTCGTGGTGATGGCATGGTACCAGCGCGGCTTTGCGCGCAGCTCGTTCAGCGTGGTCACATACTCCATGAAGCGTTCCCGCGCCTTTTCCGGCGTGATCAGGGTGCGGTAGAGGTAGGACTCCTCGCCTGGGCGGATGCTGGTGCGGAGGCGGATGACATCGCGCTCATCGGCGGCGACGACATACAGCTCATACTGCCGGTAGAGTCCGCCGATGGCAGAATACTTCTCACCGACCTCTTTGCGTGTCTCGATGGAGAAACAAACGGGCGGCGCGTCTGCGAACTGAAAGCTCACAATCGGGTGCGCCATCCACGGCGAGCCCCAGTAATTGATGAACATGTCCACGCCGGTGAGCTGCGAAAGACGCACCTTCCGCGTCTCCCACTGCGGCGTGTAGTCCGTGGCGGTGCGGTAGTCAAAGTGGCGGACATTGTGCAGCGTGACCACGTCGCCCCGAATTTCCGCCCAAGGGAGCTGAGCGACGTCGGGCTGCCAGTCACGGTCGGCACGCGGCTCCAGCATGAGCCACCAGTTCAGCACGATGAAGATGCAGGCGGCTGCGATGAGCTTTCCACGCCAGAAATGCCGTCTGGAGATCGTCAGGATGGCGAAGAGTCCGCCAACGAACAGAACTGCGATCCACGGGCTGAACAATGGCGAATCAAACCAAAGCGCGCCGAAGGACCAAAGGATGCCTGCCCAAAGAAACAGCCGGACCACAAGCCGGATCAGATGCTTCAGGAGTGTGGTCATGGGTTTAAGGCTCGCTGAGAAAACGGAGACGCAGTCGTTTCATCCTGCGGTCTCCGTTTTCTCCAAGTGGCATCAATGGTTGGCGGCGGGGACTTCCTTCTCGCCGACGCCCTCGTCGGTGATGGAGTGGCCGTGAGCTGGTTCAGCAGCGGGCTTTTTGCCATCGGGGGAGGCCATGTTCGGCTTGCCATGGGCGAGGCCGACGCTGGCGACGTACATCAGGGCGAGCGGCTTGGCGGATTCCTTGCCGAGCTCGTTCAGACGCGCCTGCATGGCGTGGATCTTGAGCGGATGCTTGGAGGCGACGCTGTTCTTTTCATAAGGGTCTTCGGCGATGTTGTAGAGGTCCACACTGGTGGGGATCAGCGTGCGCCAGATCATCTTCCAATCACCCTGACGCACGGCACCGCGGAAGGGCTCGACATTATAGACGACCTCGGTCCGGGGAGATTCCTTGCCGGCCGCGATGGTGTCCCAGACGTTGACGCCATCGAGCGGTTTGCACTTGGCGGTGGAGGCACCGGCCAGCGCGGCGAGAGTGGGGTAGATGTCCACGGCATGGATGATGCCGTCCACGGTCTGCGCCTTGATATGGCCGGGCCAGTTGGCACAGGCCGCGACGCGGCAGCCACCTTCAAAGAGCGCGCCCTTGCCATCGCGGTAGGGGCCGTTGTCGCAGGGGAGTTTCGTTTTGGAGAGGTCTGCCATCTGACCGGCGAACATGGCGTTCGTGGTGCCGCCGTTGTCACTGTGGAAAAGGATGAGGGTGTTTTCCCGCAGGCCTTGTTTGTCGAGCGCGGCCACGACCTTGCCGATCTCGTCATCCAGGCAGGTGACCATGCCTGCATAGATGCGGCGCGTGGGCTCCTGGATGTTTTTGTAGCGGTCGATGTAGTCCTGCGGTGCCTGATACGGCGTGTGCGGGGCATTGAAGGTGAGGTAGAGGTAGAAGGGCTTGTCCTTGCTCTGCTCACCGATGTATTTCACCGCATCTTTGCCGATGAGCTGGGTGGTGTAGCCCTCTTCTTTGACAGGCTGGTTGTTGCGGAACCAGTCGAGCACACCGGCGTCACTGTGGGTGTAGTAGTCCAGCTCGCCGATCATGGCACCGTATTGGTAATCGAAGCCGCGCTGTTTGGGCCAGTACTTCGTGTCCGCGTGACCGAGGTGCCATTTGCCAATGATGGCGGTGCTGTAACCGGCGTCCTTCAAGCACTGCGGCATGAGGTGCTCGCTGGTGTCGAGGCCATAGCCGGCAGGGCCTGGAATGACGATGGTCTGAAGGCCGTAGCGGAAGGGATAGCGGCCGGTCATCAGCGCGGCACGCGTGGGTGTGCACATGGGCTGGACGTAGAACTGGGAGAGCTTCGCGCCGCCGGAGGCAAGGGCGTCGATGTTCGGCGTCTTGATGTCCGTCGCGCCATTGAAGCCGACATCCTTCCAGCCGAGATCGTCGGCGACGATGTGGACGATGTTCGGCTTCGTTGCCGCATTCAGAGGTGAGAGGCTGGCGAATGCCATGCCCAGGGCGAGTGCCAGGATGTTTCCGGTTCGTTTCATGGAGGTCGTGAGTGGAGTTTGTGGATCGTTGAGATCAGCGAGCTGGATAGATCCTGGTGATCTTCGAGCCCTGGAGGCCGAGGCCGCCCATGAGGCCCTGCTGATTGAAGAAGACGGCGTAGATGCTCTTCTGGACGGTGCTTGTGGTCAGAGAGCCTGACATGCCCTGGTCGAGAACCACGAGGCTGGGAGCGCTTCCCACTTCCCAACCATCGGTGCGGTTGATGGAGTTGATGGCGCTGTCATCCATGAGGAAGAGCGCATAACCATAACTCTGGATGCCTGCCTGGAGGCCGTAGGAGACTCCGGCGGTCTGGTAGAACTCACGGATCGAGCCATTGCGCCAGATGAGGGAGCCATTGCCAGCCATGCCGCCGACCATGAATCCACCTTTGATGATGTTCGGGAAGACCATGACAGCCTTGGCCCGGGAGCCAAGCTGGCGGGCTTTGGGATTGGCGGCATAGAGCTGACGCAGGGCCGCCCGAGACTCGGAGGCAAGCTGGCTCTTGCTGGTATTGGCGGCATTGGCCTGAGTGACAGGGCCATTCGCGCAACTGCTGAGCGAGAGGGAGCTGACGGCCAGGAGGGTGGTGACGGCGAGGGCTTGGAGGGTATGTTTCATGAGGTGGTTTGAGGGTATAGCTGGGGAGAGTTTCAGGCGCGTTGGGTGGCACTCTGTTCGTTGAGCGACCATTGCACGGCGTCGAGCAGCGCCTGGGTGTCCACAGGCTTGCGGAAGTAGCCATCGGCACCCGCGGCCTGAGCTGCGGCGCGTGATTCGGTCGTGTCGTGCGCGGTCAGGAAGATGAGAGGCAGTGGTGAGTGTGCGGCGTTGAGCGCCAGCTTCAGATCCAGGCCGCTCAGGCCCGGCAGAGTCATGTCCGCCACGATGCAGCCCACGGATGTCTGCGGCAGTTCACTCAGAAAATCTTCCGCACAATCATAGGCCTGATGATCCAGTCCGGCGGATGTCATCACGCGTCCCAGCGCGCGGCGGACGCTGGTGTCGTCATCAATGATAAAAATGGTGGGCCGTCGTTGTGGCATTGCGTTGCCACTTTGACCGGACGGGGAAAGCCCTGCTATTGGACCTTGGGCCAATACATCCGAAGGAACTCACGCCGCGCCCGATGAAGGCTCTGCCGCCGCAAAGCCGACCAGCGCACAAAGCCTGACCAATTCAGCAACAGAGTGCGCCTGCATCTTTTCCAACACGCGGGCACGATGCACCTTCACAGTCTTTTCCACGACATTGAGTTCAGCCGCGATCTGCTTGTTCAGCGCGCCTGTGATGACCCAGCTCATGATCTCGAGTTCACGATCCGTCAGCAGTTTCATGCGCTCACGGATGCCGCTGACCTGCTGCCCGGCGGCGAGTGTGGCGCGATGCATTTCCAACCCTTCGCCAATCGCGCGCAGGAGATCATTGTTGTCGAAAGGCTTGGTTAGAAAGGTCACTGCGCCCTGTCGCATGGCACGGACGGTGGAGGGGATGTCGCCATTGCCGCTGATGAAGACCACCGGGCAGGACGAGTGGCTCTCCAGCAGCCGCTGCTGGAGTTCGAGTCCGCTGAGCCCAGGCATCTGCAAGTCCACCACCAGGCAGGCAGGACGGGATGGCGGAGCCGGGTGGGTCTCCAGAAACGCCTCGGCAGACGGGTACGTCCGCCCGTCCAGTCCAGCCTGACGCACCAACCGTGCGAGGCTCCGGCAAATCGAAGCATCATCATCGACGATGAAAACAGTGGGGGGAGACGGACTCATGAAGACCCCTCTCCTTTGTCTGTCATGAAATCTTCTGGCAAGCGTCTTTTTGCAGCGTGTTTGAAGCACGCCACACCCCGTCCGACCTTGCTAGAAGAGCTTGAACTGCATGCTCATCTGGATGCGATGGGCATCGCCCTCGCTGCCATCACGGGTGGTTTTGGAACCGTAGAGATACCCCAGGCCGACATAAAATCTCTTCGAAGGTGCCCAGATGAGGTTCACCTCCGAATACAACGTGCGGTCATAGGCTTTGGGGCCTTGTTCGTCTGCCGTTTCCATATCGACGGTGCCGATACTGAACTCGGAGCGCCACCGGTCTGCCCAAAAGTGACGGTAACCCACATGGCCGCCCCAGCCGGAGAGCGTGTTGAGACGTCCGGAGGCATCCACCACTGCTCCGCTGCCAGCAGGCAGATCCTGAATGTAGCGGCCCATGCCATCACCGTATGTCAGGCTGGCCACGAGGCTGTCCTTGCCCCGCAGGTTCAGAGAGCCTGAGATATTGGTGCCCCACGCGAACACAGAGTCTTCCGCCCCGGCGGCACCTTCCCAGGCGAGCGAGCGGGCGAGGCCACCCACCTGCACATGACCGGCAGCGCCTTCCAGCCGCCAGTGGCCGGTGATGTCCGGCATGGAGGTGCGCGTCGTCGCCCCTGCGGGCAGCGCGCCGATATCGCTCTTCGGCTGCTCCACAGCCAAGGCCACATGCATGTGATCAGAGATCGGGGAAAAGGAGTAGCGCACCTGCGGCTGACGCAGGATGGATTGCACGCCGGGACCGGCGAAATCGAGGTTATCAGGGATGGTGTCGGGATCAAAAAATGTGGTCCACGTCTGCCCGACGGTGACATTCGCCACCTGCCCGTAAAAGTGGCGAAGGTTATACTCCATGTCAGGGCCAGCGCTGTTTGCGAAGAAATCGTTTTCGTAAAAGAAGCGCACTGACCCGAAGGGTGAGGGTGTGCGCAGTTCCACGTTGAACCGGCTCTGCTTGGCATGAAGGGCGTACTCCTGGCCCTTGCCGAAATTTGCCTCGCCCTCGACGGGAATGCCGCCAGTGCTGAATTTGTTCGGGTTTCCCATCTTGGTGGAATCCACGATGGAATCCACCTTGGCGTAACCACCGAGTTTGATCCAGGTCGTGGTGTCTGGAATCTGCATGAATCCTTGGTAAGTGGGATCCATCGGCGCATTTCCTGGCCGGGGAGCAGAGAGGTTGTCCCCCGTCACGGTATCCCGATGCCGCATCATGGATTTGGATTCGCTCAGCTTCGCGGCATCAGGTGTTGGTTTGGTTTTGAACGCGTCTGCTGGTGTGAGGGACGGCTTGTTTGCCGCACTGAGGCGAGCGGCTGGAGCGGCGCTTTTCTTCTGCTGCTGTAATTCTGCGATCTGCCCCTGCATTTCCTGCATCGCCTTCTCCATCCGCATCACCGTGGCGCGCAGGCGTGCCAGCTCGTCCTCTTCATCTTCGGCATGAGCCCGGGTGCCAAAGGCCGTGGCGAGCAGACTCATGCCCAGCAGCAGGGAAATGCGATGATGCCTTTTCATGGAGCTGTCAGAGTGGTGACCTTGCTTCAAGGCTCGACCTTGTTCACCGTGGTGCGGGAGCCGATGATGCGGCCATTGAGCGGCTGTGTCGGACGGTTGCTGGGACTCAGGCGACTGGCGAAAGCCTCGATCTGCGCCTTGCTCGCGGGAATGGGATCGCGGAACACGAGCCACTCGACTTCCTCCGTGCAGGGTGGTGTGGTCAGCGAGCCCATGTAGGTGTAGGATGCCGTCGTGGCAGGCAGATGGAAAGCCAGATCGAGCTTCACCTCAGGCAGATGCGCCGAGTCACCCTTCGCCTTTGGCAGATGAGCGATGATTTTAGCGAGGTTTTCATTCTCCGAGCCTTCCTGAATAAGCGCGGCGACCACCGCAAACTTCCCGTCGGCGCTCTGATGCACAAAATGCATCTCCATGGGGAAGTGGCTGCCATCGACGGTGTGCTCGCTGGGCGTGTGGAAATGAAACTGCTTCAGCGAATAGACGCTACGATCCGTGGTGAGAGTGCTGCCGCCATCGACGCTGACCTGGATCGTGTGCCCGTTGTCCACGATGTCGGTGACATGCTCGTGATGCGCGATTTTGAGCGAGGTGGACTTGTAATCCAGCTTCCAGGCTTTGGCGTCTCCAGCAGCAGTCTGGGTGATGTTGATCGGTGACTGGCTTTTTCCCTGTCCACAGGCGGCGTAGGCAGGATTGAGTTTGGGCCAGTACTCCGGCCCGTCCTTGCCTTCATAGCCCCAGTGTGCCGGGCGTGCCGTGCTGTGCTCAGGCCCAGATTTCGGTCTGTCTTTGCATGCCACCAGAATGCTGAAGAGGACTAGGGTAAATAGAAGGAAGAGATGTGCTTTCATCCCTGCCTTATCCCGGATCATTCTCGTTCTGACCATTGGACCTTGGTCCAACAAACACCGCCACTCCGTTACTTCGGCACTGGCAAAGTCATTTCAAAGACTGCGCCACCTTCCGGGTGATTGCCGCCGGTCAGCTCACCTTCGAAGCTTTTCATAATGCCCTGGCTGATGGCTAGCCCGAGGCCCAGGCCGCCAGGCTTTGAAGTGGCGAATGCCTCGAACAAGCGCGCCTGAATTTCAGGCGCGATGCCGGGGCCGTTGTCCACCACGCGGATGACGACAGAACCGGCCCGCAGCTCCGTGGTGATGACGACCTCGCTGCTGGCAGTGCCTGCGGACTTCATCGCATCGAGGCTGTTGAGGATGAGGTTGATGAGCACCTGCTGGATCTCCACCCGGCCGGCCATCACCTGCGGCAGAGACTCGGCCAGGTTTAGCTTCACCTTCGCCTTCCGCACCACGATCTCGCTGTGCAGCAGGCTGCACGTTTGCTGCACCGCCTCATTCAGATCGACCGGCTGCACCTGCATCGCGGTTTCCTTTTTAAACATGGCCCTCATGCCATGGATGATGCCGCCCGCACGCTTCGCATCCGCCGTGATGTCCTCCAGAATGGCCGCCATCTCCTCCATATCCACGTTTGGCTTGTCAAACATGCTCCGCCCGACCTGCGAATTGCTGAGCATGGCGGCCAGAGGTTGATTGAGTTCATGGGCGATGGTGCCCGCGAGCTCGCCCAGCATGCTGACGCGGGAGAGATGCGCCACATCCTGCCGTTTCTGCGCGAGTTCCTGCTCCGAGAGCTTCCGCTCGGTGATGTCCATGGACACTCCGCGCAACAGCAAGGCGCGGCCCTTTTCATCCCGCTCCAAGCTTCCGGCAGCAGCGATCCAGCGCTCGCCACCATCTGGCAGGACGACACGGTATTCGGCGGCGAACGGCCCTGTGCCGGACAGCGTCTTGTCCACTTCGAGCCCCACCATTTCACGATCCGCCGGGTGAAGTGTGGAGACGAAGCGCGGGAAGTCGATCTGCTCATCTGGCGAGATCCCGTAGATCCCGCGGCCCTCCTTCGAGACCCAGATCAGATTCGTTTTCAGATCCCACTCCCAGAGTGCCAGCTTGGCCGCAGTGGCAGCCAATTCGAGTCGCTGTTCACTCTCGCTCAGACTGCGTGACAACTGAGCTGCGCGAAGCACATCCCGGCTCAACTCAAAACCCATGGCCAGAGTCAGCACCGTGAAAAACGGTGTCACCATCACCGGCACGGAGATCACCTGTGCCACCACCAGAGATGCCTGGATCAGGCCGAGAGAGAGAATCAGCAGGATGCCTCCGCCGATCATGACCACTCGCCGCCGACCCTCCGCATCTCCCTTCCGCCACAGCCGCAATGAGGCATCCACGACGTAGCCCATCCAGATCAGAGCTCCCAGATGCTCTACCCACATCCACGATCCCGGCACACCGACAGGCAGAGACACTGACTCGCCAAATAGGCTCACCCTTTTCACACCGCTGACCGAGTCAAAGAACAGCCCATGGGTGCAGGCCATGTTCACCAGGGTAGCCACGAGACGACTGCCCAACGCCAGATTAAGCAGCCAGCGCCTGCCCGTGCCCATGTGAGCATGCACCAGCATCAGAATCGCCGCCGTCATCAGTGAGATCGGCACCAGCGCCCACCGTGCCGCCGCACCAAAGGCTGCACCCGTTTCGGCACGCATCATCGCCATGTCAAAAAAGGGATAGGCGGACATGCAGATCGCAGCCAGCGCGAACCAAAGTTCAGCACGGACCTTTCGATTCGACAGCCACACCATCCCATGGATCACCCCCAGCGACAGCGCAGCCGCCGCCGCCATGGACCAAAGAATCGTGATCAAACTCACGCTGCCTTTTCAAGCACTCACGACGTGGAGCAACAAGAGTTTTCTTCTGCTGGTGCCACGGGTGGGCTCTTCACTGCGACATTGCACTCGGCTGGCTGATGGCTCAAACTTCACCGCATGAACCACCGCCCTCTCTTTGCATTTCTGCTGCTCATCGTCATTAATCTCAGCGTCTGTGCCCCTGCACCCGAGGTGGCCTACCAGGATCTGAAATGGCAGGACGATGTGTACTTCCTCAAAGACCAACCCTTTACCGGCGTGGCGCGGGACAAGCACAAGAACGGCCAGCCCAAGGGCGAGTACCCATACACCGAAGGCCGTCTGCATGGGGTGGTGAAGGAGTGGTGGGAGAATGGTGTGCTCTCCACAGAGACGAACTTTGACAAAGGCCAGCGCCACGGACTGAACCGCTACTGGACCCAGAAAGGCAACCTCATGAAGGAGCAGGTCTATGACCACGATAAGTCCGTGAGCGAGAAGCACTACGACGTGGAGTAATGCCATACTCCACCTGGGAGGCGGCCAAATGATGGCGGGCACCCCAACAACGTCTGGGACAAATGAGCCGGGAGCATTATCGTTGATCTCACCTCACGCATGCCCGCACCGCTATTCACCGTCTATACCCCAACTTACAACCGGGCGCACACGCTGCACCGCTGCTACGAGAGCCTGAAGACGCAGACGTTTCGGGACTTTGAATGGTTGATCGTGGATGATGGCAGCACGGATGGCACGGCGGAGCTGATCGCGGGCTGGCAGGCGGAGGGGCTGCTGCCGATCCGCTACGAGCCACGCCCGCACGGCGGGGCACATCGGGTGCATAATCACTGCCTCGGAATCGCGCAGGGGCAGCTCTACATCAAGCTCGACTCAGACGATGGCTGCGTGCCAGAGGCAATGGAGCGGCTGCATTTTCACTGGCAAAGCATCCCCGAGAGCAAGCGTGCCCAGTTTTCCGGTGTGACCGGCCTTTGCCAGGATCAGGATGGCAGGCTCGTGGGCAATCGCTTCCCCTCCGAGCCGCTGGACTGCACCGCCGCCGAGCTGGAGTATGTGCATCGCGTGCATGGGGAGAAGTGGGGCTTTCTGCGGCTGGATGTGCTCCGTGAGTTCCCCTTCCCTGATGATTGCGAGGGGAACTTCATCCCCGAGTCCTATGTCTGGTCGCAGGTCTCACAGCGCTACAAGACGCGGCATGTGAACGAGCCACTGCGCATCTACTGGATGGATGCACCATCGCTCGTGCATGGGAAGTCTGATCCGGCCAGGAACGCGGACGGGCACCGGCGGATGTTTTGCATGGTGCTGAATCTGGAGGCCCGCTACGTCACCATCGCCCCGCTGAAGCTGCTGCGCGTGGCGGTGCAGTTCACGCGCTTCAGCCTGCACTGCCATGCGGGTGTCATGCAGCAGTGGAAAAGCCTGCGCCCGGTGCTGCCGAGGCTGCTGTGGCTCATCGGCCTGCCGCTCGGCTGGGCGATGTACGTGCGGGATCGAGTGCTGAAGTGATCACGGCATCCGCCCTTCCTCGACATCCATGAGGTCGAAGAAGGTGACGAGGTCCTCGCGATGCCCGAGACCGGCTTCGGCGCGCTGCTGGATCAGCCCCGCTGTCGCTTCATCGCGCCAGCCGCGCTTTTGCATGAAGCCATTGAAGAGGCGGATGTGTTCATCATCCGGTTTGCGTCCGTTTTGGAAGCACCACTCCAGCACTTCCTCATCGGTGCCGCCCTCCAGCACGCGTGCGGTCAGCGCGGCGAAGCTGACGCCGAGCAGAGTGCAAATGCGATCATCAAACGTTCGGCTGCCAGGGATGAAATCGAGGTGGTAGCCATCGGGCAGTCTGCCCTCGCGGGCATGGTAGCGGATTTTATCAACGATACGGCCAAAGACGGTGATGCCGCCGACGGTGTCACGAGGGGAACGGAAGGGGAAGGACATGGGGGTTTTTGATAAAGGTGATCGGCTTACAGGTCAACGCCACACGCCAGCTCCACGCAGCACCGTCTCATGCACGGCGATGTCATGCGCCGCATCCCAGGCGAGTTTCTTCTCACCACGCACGATCTTCGCGAGATCGGTGAACTCGCCGACATAGCGATCCTTTGGCACATCGAGCACAATGGACTGCGTGCCTTTCTTGTAGCCGCCCTGGGCTTCGGTGAGGGAGAGGTTCACCTTCCCGGACTCCAGCGGCAGGATTTCCAAAGTGCCCTTCGTGCCAGTCACGTTGAAGCGTCGGCGCGGCCCGCCAAAGGGATCGGCGTGATTGCAGCGGATGGTGGCCGTGGCCTTCGCATATTCGAGCACGGCCAGTTGGTTATCCTTCACGCCATCGCCGTTCGTTGGGGTGGAGAAGGCATGAACGGCTTTGGGTTTGCCGAGCAGAGTCACGACGGCATCGGTGACATGGCAGGCGAGCTCGAAGAAGCCGCCGCCATCCAGTTCGCCGAGCTTCCCACGCGTGCCCTTATCGGCGAGCTTGCCTATCGCGGCATCGATCTCGGTGATCTCACCGAGCCAGCCTTCGCGGACAGCGCGGAAGAGCAGCTCAAAGGCGGGATTGTAGCGCAGCATGTAACCCATCTGCACCGTCAGACCGCGCTTCTCGGCCTCCAGGCGCATGGCCTTGAATTCGTCGTGACCGAGCGCGCCCGGCTTGTCGAGATGGATGTGTTTGCCCGCCTGGAGGCAGCGCAAAGCCGTGGCGCAGGAGTCGGCGATGTCGGTCTCCACGGCGACGGCCTTCACCTCGGCATGGCCGAGCAGTTCAGCCTCGGTCAGCGATGGTAGACCACCATAGGTCGGCGTGTCAGCGGCACTGCGACGCCGGGCTTCATCAGCCTCGACAAAGCCCACGACCTCCCAGAAATCCGGCAGTCCACGCATGGATGCCATCTTGCCACTGGCATGGGCGTGAGAGGTGCCGATCTGGCCGATCTTGAGCCGTGCATCTGCGGCGAAGGCGGGCGTAGTGGCGAGAGCGGAGGCTGTGGTGATGAAATGGCGTCGGGTCATGGCAGGAAGGCGTGGCGTAGTATCGTCTGCACATGATCATCTCTCTCAGAGCACTCGGAAAGGTATTCTCTGCTTCTCATCTCGGGATGCCGTTGCTGAAGGCGGAGTGCCGACGACAAGAAGTGGGATTACACCCTATAGAGGCCGGACGCTTCCGTGACGATAAGGGATTGCCAAATGCCGCTGACAATCTCAACCGATCCTCGCCACAAATCTTCGTCATGACACTCACTTCAGAAGCCCATCCCCAAAGCGTCAACGGTCGCCTCGCCGAGCGCCTCTCCACCGGCAAAGAGAACATCCTGAGCGAGTGGCTGGTACGTGTCCGCGCCGACCCCCAAATCGTCCCTGCCGACAACCTGGACGTTTCCGCCCTGAGAAATCACATCCCGCACATCTTCGATGATCTGATCGACTCGCTTCGCCGTTACGGCAGCGAGGTCGTGGCTGATAAAGCTGGCAAAGATGCCGAGGTGCATGGTGCCACGCGATTGAAGCAGGGTTACCAACTCACCGAGATGCTGCGTGAGATGAAGCACCTGCGCGCTGTACTCATCTTCCAGGTGCGGACATTTGAAGAACAGAATCCTGACGATGGCATGGCCGCCCGCCTGTTCATTGAGACCATGCTGCATGACTTTCTCGATGAGATAGCCATTCAGGCCTCGGAGGAATATCTGTGGGCGCAAGAATCCAGCCCCGAGGGCTTGAAAGACAACCAAACGGAATTGTCTGCCCCCTGAACGCGGCATCACCTGCGGAGCACTGACCCGTCTCGTGGCGGCATGGCCATCACCTCTAACTTATGATCTATACCGACATCACTTCTTCCTTAAAACAGTGCATTCAGACCTGTCTTGAGTGTCACCGTCTTTGCCAGCAGTTCGCTGAGAGGTACTGTGTCACCTCAAACGGCCTGCTTTCAGAGCCCTCACATATCCGCCAGCTTCGTTTTTGCGCGGGGGTGTGCCAGACCACCGTCCAGATCATGATCAGCCGCGCGGACGTCAATTACCTCACCTGCCATCTCTGTGCCCAGAGCTGCTGCCGGTGTGCGGATGCCTGCCAACCGATCGAAGGCATGGAGGATTGCGTGCAGGCATGTCTGGTATGCGCGGAGTCTTGCGACAAGCATGCGTCGCTAGCTCTGGCGGTTTAAGGCCGCGAGCTGATCCAGGCGCTGCGGAGGTAGGGGTGTAGAACGAGTTTTCAACTCGGGAAGGGTGAAGGGCCAAAGGAATGCGTGGCGAAATGGGGCCGCTGAGTATCTTCGACCCATGATCATGCCTCACATCTCTCGCTGGCCGACCTGGAGAAAAGCCATGCTGCTCCTCGTGATCGGCTTCTGGCTGGCTGCCGCCACCATCTGGGGCTGCGATGCCTGGGTGAAACGCAGCGCCGTGAGCCGTTGCCATCAAAAGGTGGAGACGGTGCCAGTCACACCTGTCGCGCTTGTTCTTGGCTGCTCACCGAGGGTCGCGGGCAGTGCAAATCTGTTCTTTGAGCACCGCATCGCCGCAGCGGTGGCGCTGCATCGCGCGGGCAAAGTGAAGGCATTCATCGTCAGCGGCGACAACGGCAGCCACGACTACGATGAACCCACGGCGATGAAGGAGGCGATGGTGTCACGAGGCGTGCCGGAGGCGGCGATCTACTGCGACTATGCCGGCTTTCGCACGCTCGACTCGGTGGTGCGTGCACAGAGCATCTTTGGCCAGTCACGCTTCATCATCGTCTCCCAGCATTTCCACAATGAGCGGGCCATCTTCCTGGCTCGTCGGCATGGGCTGGATGCCGTGGGCTTCGATGCAGCCGATGTCCTGCGCAGCATCGCCCCCACGACTTATCTTCGGGAGTATCTCGCACGAGTTCAGGCGGTGCTGGATGTGACGCTGCTACAGACGCGCCCGAAGTTTGACGGGCCGCCGGTGATGATCACGCAGAAGTGATGCCGGCTGCGATGCGGCGGAAGCTCACGGCCAAAGCTTCCAGGCGACGAGTTCCGTATCCGAGCGCGCATACACCACGCTGCCAGCGAAGGCGGGATGCGCCCAGGTTTTCCCAATGATCTGATGGCGGGCGAGTTCCTCGAAGCCGGCGGCTTTCAGCCGCACATGCACGAGCTCGCCACTGGCGTTCAGCAGGGAGGCGAGGCCCTCGCTTTCACGCAGCCAGACGAGGCTCATCTGCGGGTTGCGATCCTTCGGCGTCAGGGTGTTGGCATCGCTCCAGAGGATCTTGCCGCTCTTGAACTCGATGGCCTGGAGGCCGGTGGTTTTATCGAGGAGATAGACGATGCCGTCATTGAAGAGCGGTGCCGCCATGAGGCCGCACATGTCCTTTTCATTCTCCCAGGCCAGCGAGACCTCCGTGGGCTGCGCGCCGAGCCACAGGGCCTTTGTTCCATGCCAGTAGCCGGACACGAGCAGCAGGCCATCGCGATAGATCGGCTGGGCGATGCTGACGCCGTAGGTGATCTTGTAGGGGTAGGTCCAAAACACCGCGCCTGTGTCGGGATCGAGGCTCTGGATGTGCTCCGGCCCCCAGGCGATCAACTGCCGCTTGCCGCCATGGGTGATGATCTCCGGTGTGCAGTAGCCTGCGGGATCAGGACCGCCGCGCCAGATGGGTTTGCCCGTCAGCTTGTCCAAAGCGAGCACGCTCCCCTCCGGCTGCGCGCCGACGTGCAACAGCACGCGGGGGCCATCGATCACGGGTGAGGCGGCGAAGCCCCAGGTGGGGACTTTGGGATCGTGCTCCTTCACCATGTCCACCTGCCAAATGACGGTACCCCTCACCGCCTCCAGACACAGCGCCATGCCTGCGGCACCGAGAGCGTAGGCGCGGCCTTCATGGATGGTCACACTGGCTCGCGGACCGCTGCCATACTCCATGGAGCCGTAGTCCGCGTCCCACTCGTGCTGCCAGAGCTGAGCGCCCGTGGTGGCATCATAGCAGAGCACGCGCTCCGTTTTGCCAGGCGGCTTCGGGCGGTCCATCACATAGACGCGGCCAGCGCTGACGGTGACGCCTCCGAAGCCGCCTCCGACCTTGGTTTTCCAAAGCTGCTCGGGCTCCCGAGTCGCGAAGTCTGCGGGAATCTCCGCCGGGTTCCAGGCTCCATCCCCCGCCGTGCCACGCCAGCGCGGCCAGTCGGCGGCTTGCGTGGAAAGCGAGAGTAGCAGGGAGAGCAATGTCAGCTTCATCATGGCCGCAAAAAACGCGCCGTGAGAGCCTAGCCTTGTTAGTAGTTTGAATAAGCCACTCCATTCTCCACCCAAACGGATCAGGCGGCCATGGCGTAGCCACGATCACTCTTCATTCGGCTGCGGTATTCCGTGGGTGACTCACTGGCGATGCGGCGGAAGCTGCGGTTGAAATGCGAGAGCGACTGGAAGCCGACGTCGTAGGCCACTTCGGTGATGCGGGCATCGGGCTTCATGAGCATCCGTTTGGCTTTCTCGACACGGGCGCGGTTTACGAAATCCGTGAAGGTCAGGCCGGTGGCGCGTTTGAAGATTTTGCAGAAGTGGAAGGGACTCACATTCACTGCGCTGGCGACGCCTTCGAGAGTCATCGACTCGGCGAGGTGGGCGTGGATGTAGATCTTTGCGTTCTTCACGGCCTGCGGCTCATGGGAAGTCTGGGCAAAGAGGAGGCGATGAGCACATTCACCGAGCTGGATGGCGAAGGAGCGTAGGATGGCGAGAGCAGCTTGATAACGCTCAGGGGCCATGACGGGCACTTGTTCGAAGTGGACACGGGCTCCGCGGATTTCAGCGGCGCTGCGGTCGTCATCGAGGAGGGCGTTGGCGAGAGGGGCGAAGGACTCAGGCGTGGCGGCTTCGAGACGGACACCACCGGTTTCGAGCAAAGCGACCGGGGTTTTGCCGACACGGACGGGAACGAGAGACTGAACGACACCAGCGACCCCTTTGCGGGTGACGACCTCTTCGACGAACTCCTCATCCTCCTGAGCGCGCAGACTGAGTGGCAGTCCGGTCAGAGTATGGAAGGCGTGCTGATAACCCTGGAAGAGATCGCTCTCGGCGAGGGTTTCGATGAAGCGATGCTGGCCAGTGTGTTTGGATGTTTCAGTTTGCATGGGCGTGTGTGGTTTGGTTGACGCCCTGATGCTATGATCTGCGCATGGATTGCTCTATTCGGGTCAGCTACGGCACAATTCATGGTGACTCCCCGCAACTCCCGCATAGTGGAAACCATTACCACCCCACCCCTCAGATCAGCTCGGGCATCGCATCCCAGCCATCCACGAGGTACTGCGGACGCCCCTGGAGATCATGGATCGTCGTCTTGTGCGGATCGACTCCCATGAACTTGTAAAGCGAGGCAAAGACCTCTCCGAAATGCACCGGACGCTCCGTCGGCTCGCCTCCGATGCGGTCCGTGGCACCGATGACCTGGCCTGTCTTGAAACCACCGCCCGCGAGCAGTGCTCCGCCGACTCGCGGCCAGTGATCGCGTCCGCCGTCCTTGTTCACGGTCGGCGTGCGTCCAAATTCGCCCCAGGCGACGACAGCCACGTCATCGGAGAGTCCACGATCATGCAGATCCTGCACCAGCGCGCTCATGCCTTGATCGAAAAGCGGCAGATGGCGCAGGAGTTGGGGGTAGTTGTTGTCGTGAAAGTCCCAGCGCCCGAAGTTCAGCGTGACCACGCGGGAACCGGCCTCGACCAGTCGGCGTGCCAGGAGGAAGTGCTCCAGATTCAGCGGTGCCCCGTCGCCGTAGTTTTTCGCGTCACCCTTGCCATAGCGTTCGCGCGTTTTCGCGGACTCCTGGTTCAGATCCAGGGCATTGAGCAGCTTGCTGGAGGTCAGGACGTTGAATGCCTGCTGATTGAAACTGTCCATGCTCTCCACAAGACCGCTGTAATCCACCTCGCGGCGGAATTGATCAAAGCCATCCAGCAGGGAGCGGCGGTCATCGAGACGGGCCACGGAGATGTTGTTGAGCTTTAGATCCTCCACACCGGCACCGTTTGGACGGAAAGCGGTGTGGGCTGAGCCGAGATAGCCCGCATGTCCGGGCGAGCCATACGGCGGATGCCCAGCCTTCGGAGCGAGACCGACGAACGATGGCATGGCAGGATCAGCCTGGCCTTTCAGACGGGAAACAATCGAGCCCAGTGATGGAGGATCCGAGGCGCGCCCAGTGGGGGCGGCACCCCCATTCGGAGGCGGCGGACGACCGGTGTAGCAGATGAAGGAATCATGCGCGCCATTCGGTGAACCCCACATGCTGCGGATGGGCACCAGCTTGTCCATCATCCTGGCCAGACGAGGAGAATGCTCGGAAATCTGGATGCCTGGCACATTGGTGGAGATTGGCTTGTAGGGTCCGCGAATCTCCAGAGGCGCATCCATTTTCAAATCCCACATGTCCTGGTGAGGTGGCGCTCCGCAGAGGTAGATCATGATGATCGACTTGAAGCTGCGTCCTGTTTTTGCTTCTGCCTCAGCCTTCAAAAGATCCGGCAGGGACAGCCCGCCCATCGCGAGGCCGCCGATGCGCAGGAAATCACGACGGGAGTATCCGTCGCATAATTTGCCGTGGGAGGGTCCGGAGAGTGTAAGCATGGGGGGCTGCAACCTACGCCCCTGATCGCAGGATTCTTGCCAGACTTGGGCCGCAGTTCCTCCTGAAAGCTGTCTTATGCCTTCGAGAAAAAGAGGGTGAACTCGTGACGGTTATAAGTGAGGTGCGTCTGGGCAAAGAGGCGCAACCCTCCGGCGGTGGCCGTTTCCACGATGCGCCGGAAGAAGCCGCAGGGCTCATCGACGGTGTCCACGCGAGGCACTTTGAGGGTAAAGACGACCAGCCCGCGTTTGCGCAGCCATTTGGAAAGACGCAGGACGTGGTCCATGGATTCCTCGGGCGGTCCGTTGAGGTCGGAGAGGAGGGCGTCATAGCTGGTGCCGGGGGGCGGCTCGAAAGTGGCGACATCGGCATGGACAAACTTGAGACCCGGTTTGCCATGCAGGCGTTTGTCGAGTGGTGCTTTGTCGATGGCAGTGACCCGCTGCTCGCGGGCGAGCAGTTCGGAGGTCATGCCGCCGGGACAGGCACCCAGCTCCAGCCAGTGACTGCCGACGGGCATCACAGGATGATGCATCAGCAGGTAGTGCAGGGCCTCGGCGATCTTGGCCCCGGCTCGGCTGATGATGTCCGGGGAGTCCTGGTCGATGTACTTGCTGCCTCCAGGGTAGAGTCCGTTCGAGAGGCGCGGGCTTTGCATGCCGCAGAAGAGACCTTCCTTGCCGACCAGGCAAAAGAGCGTGGCCTTCGTCGGGTCCTGCTCTTCGACATTCGTGATGGCCGACTTCGGAAAAAGGGTGATGACACGTCCGCGCAGGTTCGAGGCGAGACTGCGGTAGTATTTGTCCGGTGAGGTGGGGTTCAGCAGGCCGATGTAGATGGCCTGCGGCGCGCGTTCGCCGAACTTCTTCAGCAAGGTCTGCGCGGCCTTTTCGATGAAGCCGTCCATCTTCTGCGGGTTGCAGGGCCAGGAGTGATCCAGGGGCAGATTCCAGCGGGCAAACTTCGCCGCTTCAGAGCTGTGGATGAGCTTCGGCGTCGCGGTCTTGATGGAGTAAAAGTCCAGCCCGAGGCGCGTCACGGAGGCCGCTCCGAAGCGCTTGAGGATATCCTCGGCTATCCCTTCGAAGATTTCAGGGATGCGCACCAGCCAGGGGCGGAGATTGGGATCAGGAATCATGGACATGCAGACCTTTCAGATGGGGGTGGAGCAGGCGGATGTCATCTGTAGATTCAGAGGAATCCGTCCAGGTGGAGTCACTCACTGCTTCACCAGAACCTCGCCATCCACAAAGTGCAGCAGCCGGTTCTTCAGCGCTCGCAGACTCTGCCGGTGGATCGATACCGGCGTCTGCCCAATCTCCACCTTCTGCACCGCTGGCACCGGGATCAGCGCCGTCCAGTCCAGCCGCAGCCAGGAGGAGCCCGCCTTCTCACCCTCAGAGCAGTGGACAAATTCCAACGAGAGCAGTTCGCCGGGATGCTGCTGCTCCTCCGCCTCCTGCTTGCAGCGCAGGTAATCGGCGAATTGCGGGGTGTAGATGATGCCACAGGGGTGGCGCTGCATTTCCAAAGCCATCGGGGGAGCAAACGAACAGCTCCGATCAAAGGCACACAGGGCCTGGTTGCAAGGAGAGTTTTCCCCGCTGGCATTCCTGCCGACTTTCCCTTGCCCCACCCTCCCTCCCGCCCATCCTCGCCCACCCCATGCGCGTCCTGCTCACCACCACCTCCTACCAAGATACCCCCGGCGATCACCATGCCCTGCTCGAATCACAGGGCTTCGACATTCATCGTGAGCGCGGACCTCTCCCCGAAAGCCGCATGCTTGAACTCGCAGGTGAATTTGATGCATTCCTCTGTGGCGATGACGAGATCACGAAGGCCGTCTTGGACAAAGCCCTCCCCCGCCTCAAAGTCATCAGCAAATACGGCATCGGGCTCGACAAGATCGACGTCGCCGAATGCACCGAGCGGCGAGTGCCCGTACTCTTCACTCCCGGCGTGAATCACACCACCGTGGCCGAGCACACCTTCTGCCTCCTGCTCGCCCTCGTTCGCAACCTTGTCGATAGCGCAAACTCCGTACGCGAAGGCCAATGGAAGCGCGTCACCGGTCACGAAATCTGGAACAAAAAAATCGGCATCGTCGGTCTTGGCCGCATCGGCCAGGAAGTCGCCAAGCGCGCCCTCGCCTTCGGCATGGAAGTGCACGGCATGGACCTCTACTGGCCTGAAGCCTTTGCCAAAGACCACCCGGTCGCCCGCCACGACTGCATCGAAACCCTCATTGCCCAGGTGGATGTCCTCAGCCTCCACGCCAACCTTAGCGAGAGCACCCGCCACCTCGTCCGTGCCGACCGCATCGTCCTGGCTAAGAAAGGGATGCTCGTCGTCAACACCTCACGTGCCGAACTCGTCCACATGCCAGACATGATCGCCGCGCTGAATGACGGCAGCATCGGTGGTTACGCCACCGACGTGCTCGATGAAGAGCCGCCGCCCGCCAACCATCCCCTGCTGAGGCATCCGAAAGCTCTCATCACCCCCCACATCGGCAGCCGCACCTACGAGAGCGTCCCCCGCCAGGCCATGCGAGCCACTCTGAATCTCGTGAACTACCTCAGCGGTGCCGCCGACGTCATCCAGGCAAACAAATTGTCCTAATAGAACCAGCGATTCCCCGCCGACCTCCCATGGATAAGGTTGGCACTGATATGCTGGCTCGCATCGGCTTTTCCACAGCCATTTTTCCATGGTGCAAAGCCCCCGTTCTCCCACGAGAAAAGATAACACTTCGCGAAAATGAGCTGCGGGGGAAGTTGTCACCCCATCCTGCCACCACCCGCGTCGGTCTTTTCGTGACGCATCCATCACAAAAGGACACAGAGCCGACGGTTTTGCTCGTAGCGTTTCGAGAGGCAGCGTCCATCATCGCGACCACTCACATGGGCAAAGAATTCGACACCACCCCTCAGGACGTCCCGCACGTCGCCACCCAATTTCGCACGATCTGTACTCCCGTGCCACACCCCGACTCGATCCAGCACATCGAGCGCAGCCGCCAGTTTGAGCCTCTCTCCATGCGCGGCATGCCGCCCATCGTCTGGGATCGCGCGGAGGACATCTTTGTCTTCGACAAATACGGCAACCGCTGGCTCGACTGGAGCAGCGGCGTGCTGGTGACGAACTGCGGCCACGGCGCGCCCGAAGTTCGGCAGGCGATGATCGACCAGATTAATTCCGGCCTCATCCACAACTACGTTTTCCCCAGCGAAGAGCGCCCTGCCCTGGCTGAACTCATCGCCAGCGTCTCGCCTGATCCTTTGAAGAAGGTTTTCCTGCTCAGTTCCGGCAGTGAGGCCACAGAATGTGCCATCAAGCTCAGTCGTGCGCACGGCATCAGCGTCGGTGGGCGCGAGAAGATCGGCATCATCGGCTTTGATCGCGGCTATCATGGACGCACGCTTGCCAGCCAACAGGCGGGAGGCATGGCTGGGCAAAAGACTTGGATCGTGAATCTCGACCCCGCCATCATCCAGGCCCCCTTCCCTGACGGTTATTGGGAAGGCGACAGCAGCTTCGACGGCTTCCTCGCTGCCATTGAAAAGAGCGGCATGAAACCTAGCCAGATCGCAGGCGTGATCATGGAAAGCTACCAAGGCGTCGGCCCTGACTTCGCCCCGGTGGAATACATTCAAAAGCTGCGTGCTTGGTGTACTGAAAACGATGTCGTCCTGACCTTTGATGAAGTGCAGTCCGGCTTTGGCCGCACGGGCAAGTTCTGGGCCTTCGAGCACTACGGCGTCGTCCCCGATCTGATCTGCTGCGGCAAGGGCATCTCGTCCTCAATGCCACTGAGCGCCGTCATCGGCAGCGCTGTGATCATGGATCAATTCCCGCCCGGCTCCATGACCAGCACGCACTCGGGCAACCCGGTCTGCTGTGCCGCCGCACTCGCAAACATCCGCAAGATCCTCGATGAAGACCTCACTGGCAATGCCGCACGTCTCGGCCCCGTGCTTCATGAAGGCTGCCTGGCCGTGCAGCACAAGTATCCCGACCTCGTCGGCAATGTCACCTGCGCGGGCTACGTCGCCGGTATCCAGACCGTGAAGCGCGGCACGAAGCAGCCTGATCACGACCTCGCTCATCGCGTCATCGAACTCGGCTATCAGAAAGGCTTGCTCATGTTTGCTCCAGTGGGTGCCTGGGGTCAGACGGTGAAGATCTGCCCACCGCTCACGATGAAACAAGATGCCCTGGAGGAAGGCATCGCCGTGCTCCACGAAGCCTTCGATCAGGCTGTCAGCGAGCTGAAGTAAGCCCGTTCATCATCCAGAACGTTTCTGCAAATCGCCCGGAAGTCAGCCTCGACTTCTGGGCGATTTTCTATCTCGTCACGGCTTCATGGCTTCCCTCTCTGACTGGCTCCAGGCTGCGCGTCCCAAGACATTGGGCGCGGCCATCGCTCCCGTGTTCGTCGGTTTCTTCATCGGCTCCCGGCTCGGTGGGCAATCCATCAACGTCGCTCTCCTGCTCTGCACGCTCGGCAGCACCATCGCCCTGCAAATCGCCACGAACTGGTTCAATGACGCGCTCGATTTCCAGCAGGGCAAAGACACGGAAGCCCGAGTCGGCCCGCGACGCATCACTGCTGCGGGCGTGGTCAGTCCGGCGAGCGTGATGATGGCGGGCTTTCTCATGCTGGGCGTGGCAACGGCGCTTTCGATCCCGCTGATCGCAGCACGCGGCCTGCCCATCGTGTGCATCGGTATTCCATCACTCTATTTTTGCTATGGCTACACCGGCGGAGTCGCACCGCTGGCCTATCGCGGGCTTGGGGAGCTGTTTGTCATCCTCTTCTTTGGACTCGTGGCGGTGATGGGTTCCGCCTTTGTGCAAAGCGGCGAATGGCTCACCGGCGGAGTCGTGGGAGGAGTGCAGATCGGCTGCCTCTCCACCGTGCTCATCGCCATCAATAACCTGCGCGACATCGACGAAGATCGCAGCACGGGCAAACGCACACTCGCCGTGCGTTTCGGGGCCACCTTTGCCAGGATGGAAATCACCCTGCTCATCGCCGTGGCTTATGCCGTGGGGCTTTACTGGTGGGATGCAGGCTACACGCGCGCCTGTACACTGCCGCTGGCGGTGCTGCCACTCGGCGTCTTCCTGATCTTCCGAATCTGGACGACTCCGCCCGGCCCGGCCTACAACAAACTCCTCGCCATGAGCGGCGCGCAACTCCTTGCCTTTGCCGCGCTGTTTTGTGCGGCCATCGACGGCTGAGGCACGCATCTCCACAGACGCATGTCTCCCATCTATGTTTATGATTACCTGCTGCGCAGTGGCGTGGCACTGAACTCGGCCTCTCATCGCCGCGTGTTTCCTGGCGCGCTGATCCGCGTCGGCTCAGGCTTCGGTTGTGTGCATCCCTGGCCGGAGTTTGGTGATGTGACGGTGGAGGAGCAGCTTCGTCTTTTAAGCGAAGGCATCACCACTCCCGTGACTGAGATGGCCCTGCGCTGTGCCGAGATCGATGGTGCTGCTCGCGAGGCTGGCGTGAGTTTGTTCGAAGGGTTGGAGATCCCGCGCAGTCACTATTCGTGGAGCTTTGCGCAGGCCACGGAACCGCAGATCCAGCGCGTGGTGAATGAAGGCTGGCACGCCATCAAAGCGAAGGGCTACGCGAACTACGGCGAGACGCGCCGCTTTCTGGAACAGTGCGCACGCGTAGGGGAAAAGAGCGGACTGAAGCTGCGCGTGGACTTCAACGGCTGTCTCGATGCGCACGGCTTCAGCCAGTTCATCGAGTTCATGCCGCTGCGGACTTATCAGCAGCTTGATCTGATCGAGGACCCCTTCCCTTACGATGCCGCCGCCTGGCAGCAGGCGCAGCAAAGATGGGGCGTGAAACTGGCTCTCGACAAAAGCTGGCGCGATGGCAGCACGGGCTTCTCCGCCGTGGTCGTGAAACCCGCACGACGTGACTGGCGAATCGTGGCGGAGCGGCATCCACAACATCCAATGATGCTGACCTCGGCGATGGATCACGCGCTCGGGCAGATGTTCGCGGCTTACGAGGCGGCAGTCGCCCGCGAGCAGATCGGGGATCGCGTCGGGCTGTGCGGACTCTGCACACAGCATTTGTTCGAGGAGGATGGATTCTTTGAGCGAGTGAGCTCGCCAGGAGGCCTTTTAAAGCCGGACCTCAGCGGCGGCGGTCTTGGTTTCGGCGATATGTTGGAGCGGCTGCCCTGGCGTCGTCTCGTGTGATCACGTCACCGCGCGTCGCCCGCGATAGGCGAGGACAAAGAACACACACACCACTGCCGTGAGCGCTGTTTCACCCCACCAAAAGCGTGACCAATCTGTCTTGCCATCCACCTGACAGGCGTGATGCCACCAGCCGCCTCCGAGGTAGCCTGCGAGATTACCGACACCGCTCATCAGCAGCGCCAACAAAGCCTGCGCACGTACGCGCCACTTCGGGTCGATGCGCTCCTCCAGATAGATCTGCGTGGTGATGAAGTAGAGCGTGAAAGCCAGTCCATGAAGCGTGGTGCCGAGCATGATCCAGCCTTCTGTGTTCATGGCAGTCATGCCGTAGCGGATCACGCAGATGAAGATGCCAGAGAAGAAGATCCACTTCAGCCGGAAGCGCGTCATCACGCCTGAGAGCACCAGCATGACGAGGATCTCCGTCGTTTGCGCGAGCGACATCACTGCGGAGATATTTTTCACCTCCAGTCCCTTCAATTGCAGCGCAGTGTAGGGATAGAATGCCGCCAGCGGAATGCAGTAAAGCGCCGCCGTGATGAAGACGATGCGGTGATCCCGATGCTTCAGCAGGTCCAGTGCATCCAGCCCGAGTATTTGCCGCCAGCTTCGATGCTCCTGCGCATCCACAGGCGCGACAGCAGGCAGTATGAAAGTCATCCCAACGACCACAAACCAAAGGCAGGCCGCCGTAAACCCCGCCATGATCGAAGCATCCGAATGCAGCACGAAGCTGATGAGCCAGCAGCCCACCATCCAGCCAAACGTGGCGCAGGCACGCAGAGGCCCGAACTGACGCTTCGCATCCTGAAGCTGGGAAAACACGAAACTGCTGGCGATGCTCCACACCGGCATGGACACCAGCGCCTGAACCTGCGCGCACATGAGCACGACAGGATCACTCAGCCGCCAGTGCAGAGACAGGCAGGTCATCGTCAGCGTGAATCCGGTGAGCCCAGCCAGCCAGCGCAGCAACCGGATCGGAGCCATGCGCTGATCTGCCAACGCTCCGACGAAGAGTGGCGAAATGAAAGCCGCCACCGCAGTCGTCGCGAGCACCCAGGGCACGAGATGCCCTTTTCCATACGCGGCGAAGACATTCGCCAGCGGCACATTCCAGATGCCCATGGGCATCGCGGTGAAAAAGAAGAGGAGGGCGAGTCTGGCGCGGTTGGGAGGCAAGGTCGCGGATGTTCGATGCGCCGAACCGGGATTCAAGGTTCAGGTTCCATGTTTCAGCATGGAACCATCAATCAAGCTTCAGCCCCAGCAATCTGCGCCGCAGCAGGTCGAGCGCAGCCTGGCTGGAGAGCAGCTTGAAGCGATCCCGCGTGCCGGGATAGAAGAACTTCTTCACCACGGTCCCGCCATCTTTCGAAGCCAGACCGACAAAAACGGTGCCGACGGGTTTATCCTCCGAGCCGCCAGTCGGACCGGCGATGCCCGTAAGGGCAAGTGCATGATCCGATCCTGATGTCTGCAAAGCTCCCTCAGCCATGGCACGAGCCACGGGCTCACTCACCGCGCCGTGCTGCTCCAGCAATTCAGCAGGCACGCCCAGATGCTTTTGCTTCGCCCCATTGGCATAGGTGATGAAGCCATGCCCGAAGACCCGCGAAGCTCCGCTGACATCGGTGATGCGATTGGAAAGGAAGCCTCCGGTGCATGACTCCGCCGTGGAGAGCCATTGCCCACGCTCGGCAAGTGTTTGGACGATGACCTCCTCGATGAGGCGTCGATCTGTGGACACAATATAGTCACCCAGATGCTCGCGCACGATGGCTTCGCCGATGGCCACGGGCTTAGGCTGGCCAGAGAGACGCACATCCACATCTCCCTGACGGATGCAGTAACCGAGGATGAGATCGGGGATGGCTTCCAGCTTCTTCTCCACGCGCTCGACGATGTCGGATTCGCCGAGGCCGGTGACTTTGAAGTAGCGAATGCTGCGGCTGGCACCATCCGGCAGCAGCGTGCGGAGACGCGGTTCGACGAGCGTTTCCATCATCGGCTTCAGCTCACGCGGAGGCCCGGGCATCAGGAAGAAGTGCGTGTTCCATCCACGCGAATGACTCAGCTCAGCCGGGAAATAAAGCCCCGGTGCCGTGCCGAAAGGATTGTCCAAAACGATGGCTCCGCGAGGCACCATCGCCTGCCTGAGATTCGAAGCCGACATCACGCGATTCCGCTTCGCAAAGAAGGCTTCGAGATGTGCTTTGATGCCTTCATTCAGTTCCATCGGCAGTCCGAGCAATTCCGCCACGGACTCGCGCGTGAGATCATCATTCGTCGGCCCGAGTCCGCCGGAGACCAGCACCACATCCGAGCGCGAGGCAGCCTCGGCCATTGCGTCTTTGATCACCGCGCCGTCGGAAACCACGAGATGCCGCGAGACCATGAGCCCGAGCGCGGCGATCTGCTGGCCGAGCCAGGCAGCGTTGGTATTGATGGTGTCGCCGAGGAGGAGTTCGTCGCCGGTGTTAACGAGTTCGATGCGCATGGATCTGGGAGCGGGGAGTGTGGAAAGCGGTTTTCGAGCTACTCCATACGTCCCGAATGTCCAGACGGGACTCTCTTCCTCCCGCCTGTCAGTTACGCCGCCCACGGTCCGTGCTTGAGCACGATCTCAGGCACATAGGATTTCCAGTCGGGATTCCCATCCCGCAACATCTGGCGGACGTTGGCGCTGGAGATAAAAACGCAGTCGTCGAGGCATTCCTCGATGATTCGCACGCTGCCAGTATCGAGCAGGTAACGCAGCAGATGCATCTGATGTGGCGATACCTTTGCCTGCGCTCCGGTGCGGAGCTTCCCGGTGATGGGATCACCGACGGGATAGACATAAAGACGAACCTGATTTTTGAAAAGACGCCCGAAGGCCTCCAGCAAACCGCCGCCGAGATCCGAATACCAGCGCTCGTTAAAAAGCTCCTCAAACAAAGGCAACCCGAGCACGATGCCGACGGGTCGCTGCGTGTAGCGAGCCAGGTGCGAACTCAGGCGATGGAACTCAGCATACTTCGAGACGAGCACGTTTTTCCCCAGCGCCTGGAGGATGTCGGCACGAGCCAGAAAGTTCTGATACTCCACCTCGCAGTCATCCATGCAGAGAAGGTTGTGCATCGTGATCTCGCAGATTTCCAGATGCCCGTCAGCGTCAGCTCCAAAGTCTGCTTTGAAGGAGGAAATGCCTTTCTCCAGCATGTCCAAGTTCACGCGCGTGATCGGATCAAAGGTGCCGCGACTGATGAACACGGGCTTTTTATAAAGCACGTCCGCCACCTGCAAAATTTCGCCATCAGGCCCGAACAGCGCGGCATCTGACAAACCACTGCGCACAAGCTGAAGAGCCACGATGCGATCCTCAAAGCTCGCCGACGGAAAGGCCGGACCACTGAAGTCGATCATGTCGATCTCCACACGCCAGCGGTTGAGATCATCCATCAGACTTTCCAAAAAAACAGGCAGGCTGGAGCGCAGGTGAAAGGCTGCGAAGAGCAGGTTCACACCTAGAATGCCGAGCGCCTCGGCTTGAAGCGGATTCGTGGCATCGAGCAGACGCACGTGCAGCTGGATGTCGCTGCTCGGCCCCTTGGGATCCGTTTGAAAACGCAGCCCCATCCAGCCATGGCATTCCTCCTTGGTATCGCGGAAGCCTTTTGCACGAACCGTGTTTGCCAGGGCAAAGAAGGTCGTCGTCTCGCCGCGCTGCGCCGCCAGCCGCTCGTGAACGATCTGGTACTCATGATCCAGCATGGCGACCATGCGCTGCCGTGAGACATAGCGCTGCGCCTTGCCATAAATCTCATC
>CAYMHJ010000032.1:0-32390 GCA_964390165.1 uncultured Prosthecobacter sp.
GAAATGTGGCTCGGCCCTGCGGAGCAGATGGACTACCGCCCCGCCCTGCTGCCTCTCCACTGGCGGCATAACTTTAACTTCTCCGGCGGCATGATCACCGACTTCGGCGCGCATCATATCGATATCGCCCAGTGGGGCATGGGTACTGAGCACACCGGGCCCGTAGAGCTGAAAAACGTCACCGGCACACTCGACAAAGATGCCCTCTACAACACCGCCACCGCCTTCAACTTCGAGTGCGTCTATGAAAACGGCCTCATCATGCACGTCGCCAGCCCCGATCACAAACTCATGCCCGAGGTCGAGGCCGCACTCCAGACCTCAGGAAACAAAAAAAGCTTCGACCACGTCGGCGTACTCTTTGAAGGCGATGCCGGAAAATGGATCTACGTAAACCGCGGCAAGATCACCGCCAGCGATCCCGCCATCCTCCGCGAAAAGATCGGGCCGAACGAAATCCACCTCTACGAAAGCAAGGACCACACAGACAACTTCCTCAGCTGCATCTACGACGGCAAGCCCACCTCCACCCCCGTGGAGATCAGCCACCGCAGCATCACGATAGCCCATCTGGCGAACATCGCCCTGCGCACTGGCAGCGCCGGCCTGAAGTGGAATTCGCAGACGGAGAAGATCGAAGGCAACGAAGCGGCATCGAAGCTGCTCTCGAAGGAATGGAGAAAGCCCTGGGTGCTGTGAACCACCGAAACGCCATCCCTACCCACTCCGCCCTGATGACTGGAAGCGCCCTGCTCCTCGCCATTGCCCTCACCGGCAGCGCCCTCGCGCAGACGCTCCAGCTCAATCCGGCAGACATGCTGAAAAACAGCGGCATCGGCCAGGCCCAGCCTGCAGCACCTACCGCAGCACCTACCGCAGCACCAGCCCAGGAGCCAGCCGCACCCGCCGCTCCAGCAAAGATCGCCCAGGGTTATCTTTACGTAGAACCGTATCAGGCGCGCTTCGAGATGCTGCTGGACGCACCACGCTTCCTCCACTGGCTGAACCCACTGAAGGAGCACCCCGCCACTCTTGATGAAGCCACCCAAAAAGCCGCCTGCGATGCCGCCAGAGAGCAGGTCATCGACTGGTGCCGGTTGAGCACAGGCGGAACACGGATCGAAGGGAACTTCATCGGCGTCACCATGGTCAAAGGCAAACCCGGAGCCACTCTGCCCATGCAGCCCGGCGAGTCTCTCACCACCAGCGAGGCCATGTTCGGCTTCACCTGGGAATACCCCACCCCGCCCGGCCCAGATGAAATCATCGTCGAGTGGCGCGGCTTCATCCAGGAGATCCAAACCCTCCCCGTCCGTGTCTTTTTCGGCACCCAGTCCGAAGTCCTGGAGGCCAGCACCTTCCTACCGAAAATCTCCTGGAAAGCCCAGGGCCGCCTCCCCCTCCCCGCCCCCCTGGCCCGCGTGCCGGAGATCACCGTCTCCCCCAGCTACCCCCTCCCCCTCGCCACCATCCTCTGGGTCCTCGGTGGCGCCATCTTCCTCATGTTCGTCAGGCTGCACGACCAGCACCTGCCCGGAGGCTCCATGCCCTTCGTCGGCGCCTGGGTCCTCGGTGCCGTCCTCAGTTGGCCGATCCTAAACCTCCACCTCGGCGGCAGCGCCGAAGTGCCCGAGATCACCGAAAAGAAAGACGCCGAGACCATCCTCACCCCCCTCCTCCGGAACGTTTACCGGGCCTTCGACCACCGCAGCGAATCCGAAATTTACGACGTCCTCGCCCGCAGCGTCGATGGCGAGCTGCTGCGGAAACTCTACCTCGAGACCATCCAAGCCCTCACCCTCGAGGGCCGCGAAGGCACTCGCGTCACCATCAGCGAGTTCAGCGCCGACATCCTCGGCGTGCAGCCCGCCCCTGGCGGAGAAGGCTTCATCACCGAATGTCAATGGACCGCCATGGGCAACGTCGGACACTGGGGCCACACCCACACCCGCGTGAACCGTTACAACGCCCAAGTCACCATCACCCCCGTCATCAACGCCTGGAAGATTACCCAGCTAGAAGTCACCGAAGCCCGAAGACTCTAACAACTCCCTTTCTCCACGTCTGCATGTCCCTCCTGACTCATGACGCAGCCCTTCTTCCTGCCAAGGAAGCCTGGCTTGGCTGCTGGAAAGGTCGTTTGGCGATAGCGTCTTTGACCTCAAGACGGGGACGGAAGGCCTACGGAATACCCGGAAAATGAGGCCAACACACTCACTCACCCATCCCGATTCCTTTCTCTGATTTTCCGTGTGTTCCGTAGGCTGTCATTTCTGTTTTTAGATCACTCGATGAATACCTCCGCCTCTCCCCGCCGTGGGGTAGCAGGCTTGTTCACGATCTGTTAACCCTTTGAGCTGTTACTTCTTCAACCCGATTGTGCCGCCATGATCCAGGAATCAAAGCAGGGCTCCTTCTACATCCTGCTGGATGGAGCAAAGGCAGGGGATCTTCGCTTCCTCCTTCATCCTGAAGGGGAGATTATTTGGATTCACTCCCATATGCCAGATCCACGCCTTCGATGGTGGCGTGCTGATATGCCCATTTCACCGGGGGAGATTTGGCCGTCTGCAGAAGTGCCGACGAGTCCCTGATTCACTTTGGGCACAGCGACTGTCGGATGATGAGATTTATCGCGTCCTTATGCATAATGGCTTGAGAAGCAGATTCTACCTTCCCCATGCTGTCGAGACGGCACAGTTTTCTTGCACTGATAAGCGACACCTTGAGAGCGTCATTGTCCACCCTGCTATCAGAGATAAGATCGTGAGTTGATGATGGCTCAGCCGTGTCGTCAACGCCATCTGTACGCCGGATCTCTGAGGTTGGCACCACTCTACTCCAGCAGTCCCCGAGCGATGATCCTGTCCACGGGATTGAAGTCATCGGTGAAGACGGGGCCTTTGGCGGGGAGTTGGTTGGCGGCGACGTAGCTGCGGGTGATTTTGTCCTGCCAGGTGCCGGTGGCGTGGAAGCGGTCGGTGAGCAGGGGCTTCCAGTCCTGGCGGGAGACCTGTGCCAAGAGGATGTCGTACGAAGGAGGTCGAGGGCGCGAACAGCCCGGCAGACTCCGGTCCCGCTGAAGGCGGGGCTCCGAACGCTGAGCACGGAGCACCGGCTTTAGCCGGAACGGAGTCCGAGGAAGGTTGTTGGGCGGAGGAACCTCGCGGATTTCCTGATCATGCAAGCGGCGCAGCTTGGGAGGAGTCGCCCCGGATTTCCCCTCCCAGGCCGGACGAAGTGCAGATTGAGGTTGCCTGAGCCCGGCCCGGCAGAGTAAACCGATGCCCATGAATACCACTGCTTGTACCCAGACCACTCCGCAGTGGGGAAGCAGGCAGCGGGCACACTGATCTGTTAGTTCAACTCATCCACTCCACGTCATGTACGAGCACATCAAAGCATCTTTGGCGTCCCTGTTACACTTCAGGCCAGCATGGTCGGATCGCTATTCATTGGACGAACCGTGGCACGAAACCAAGATCTCGGCGTTTGAGGTGCTGCATGGATGCCGACTTCCGCATGATTATCGAAACTTCCTTCTTCATGTGGGTGGAGCTGGTGCCGGGCCAGACTATGGGTTGTTCCCTCCTGATCAGCATTTCACAGGTTCTGGTTATGAAGAGTGTTGGTGCGATGACCCCGATTTGTCTCAGCCATTTCCACATCACGACGCTTGGAATCTGCCTCACGATTCATTGGAGGAGTTAGATGCCTCCTATTACATGACCCAGCATTGCCCAGGCTCACTGTTGATTGGTGATCGTGGCTGTGCACTCACAACACGCATTGTCATCACAGGGCCGCTAGCTGGTCATATTTGGCACGACGACAGGGCGGATGGCGATGGTTTGCGTCCGTGCATCGCTACTGATGGCCAGAGACTTACCTTCCTCCGCTGGTATCATGATTGGCTCGATGCAGAGGTCTATCGCTATGGTCATGCAGGTAATCCACGATAACCCACACCCGAAGATGGCGAAAGTGCTGGGGCCAAACGCCGGAGCAGTCCTTTAGTCCACCCTCTCAGTGACTCCAAGCGGCATCCTTTCTTCACGCCTACTCACCACCCATGCATTTGGCACAACTTGAAAATCACTCCAGCAATCCCCGGGCGATGATCCGGTCCACCGGATTGAAGTCATCGGTGAAGACGGGGCCTTTGGCGGGGAGTTGGTTGGCGGCGACGTAGCTGCGGGTGATTTTGTCCTGCCAGGTGCCGGTGGCGTGGAAGCGGTCGGTGAGCAGGGGCTTCCAGTCCTGGCGGGAGGCGAGGATGATGATGTTTTGCGCGAGATGGCGGGGGCCCTGGACGGCGAAGGTCTCGACATGGGGGAAGACGCTGCGCAGGGTGGCGAGCAGGCCGCCGAGCAGCTCGGCACGGGGGCCCTGGACGGCGGTGATGGCGTTCATGACGAAGGTGCCCTCGGGCGTGAGGTGATCGGCGACGAGCTGGAAGAACTCCTTTGTCACGAGGTGGGCAGGGATGGAGCGGACGCCGGCGTAGGCATCGCCGAAGATGAGGTCCCACTTCTGGCCGGTCTGTTCATTGAGGAAGCGGCGGGCATCGCCGGCATGGGCGGTGACGCGGGGGTGGTCGGTGAGCTTGAAGAACTTCCTGCCGACCTCGATGACCTGGGGATCGATCTCCGCCACGTCCACCTTTGCCTGGGGGAACTCGCGGGAGAGGGCCTCCGGCATGCCAAAGGCTCCGGCACCGATGAAGAGGGCGCTGTCGATGCGGGGCTGGTCCTTCATGAGGGGGAGGCGCCAGTAGTGCTGGTAGTCCATGACGAGGGAGCCATCGTCGGGGTTCATGGCGCCCTCGGGGGTCGAGTCGAGTTTGAGGAGGCGTTGTTTATGCGGGCTGGTGCCTGTTTCAGAGACTTCGATGCGGTGATAGAAGGACTCCTGCACATAGAGGACGTCTTTGCCCGGCTGCTCTTGGGCCTGGGAGCCGATGAGGGCGGAAACAAGAGCCAGTGCGGCGAGCCCACCGGCCTTCTTTGCACTGGCCCGGTCCAGAAGGAAGGCGAGGAGGGCGAGGAGGACGAGCAGTACACCGCAGCCGATGAAGATGCTGCGCACGCCGAAGTGGGAGAGCAGGACAAAACCGGAGAGGAAGGTGCCGACGAAGCTGCCAAGGGAGCCGAGCATGGAGATGGTGCCTGCGGCTGCGCCGACGTGGGTATCCTTTTGCGTGAGGCTGTAAAGGCGCACGGCCGCAGGGGAAACCGCGCCGAGCAGGGCTCCAGGCAGGGCGAAGAGGAAGAGGGAGAGCATGACTGATCCGGCGATCATGCCGCTGGAGGAGAAGCCCTCGCCAAAGCCGAGGTGCAGTGGTGGGATGAGAAAGGTAAGGATGGCGGAGCTGCCGAGTAGCCAGCCTAGGAGGCTCAGATGGGCGAACTTATCCACCAGCCGTCCGCCAAGAAAGCCCCCGGCACTGAAGGCAATGAGGATGACGCCGATGAGGGCGGTCCAGGTATAGACACTGTTGCCAAAAATGGGGGCGAGCAGGCGGAAGGCGCAGATCTCAATGACCATCATGGCCGCCCCGGCAAGGAAGCAGGCAGCCCCGAGGTAGAGGCGGGTGGTGAGCGGGGAAGGGGCGGGGGGCTTGGACATGCTGGGGGAGGAGCTGGAAATGACGAATGACGAAGGGGGAGGGCCTTAGTCGTTGTAGAAGATGAGGGCGGCGATCTTCCAGCCTTCGGCGGTCTTGATGAGGGTGAAGTAGTCGGTGCCGGTGACGATCTCGCGGCCTTTGGTGAGCTTCCACCGCACCTCGGCCTGGGCGACGCGGGCATCGCCGGAGATCTTCATGCTGGTGGGCACCTCGGTCATAGGCACGGGGGAGCTTTCGTGGCCGAGCTTTTGCCCGTGAATGAAGTCGGTAAGTCCCTGGCTGCCTGCCTGGCCGCCGCTTTGCACGAAGGTAATGCGTGCGGTGGGGTGGAAGCATGAGCCGTAGCCATCCATGTCCTTCGCGGACCAGGTGGAGAAGTAGCGGTTCAGGAAGGTCTGGATGGCGGACTCATCCAGATGCGCCGCTTGCGAGCATGAGGTGATGAAGCAGACACAGGCGATGCAGAGTCCACGAATGAGACGGCTGACTTCGGGCTTCGAGCTTCGGGCTTCCTTCGTCATGCGGGCTGCGGATTTCGTCATTTCCTAGTCGGCGAGCTTTTCCTCAGGCACTCCCATGAGGGCGAGGAGGCGGTTCAGGTCCTCGACGCCATAGTAGTCGATCTCGATGCAGCCCTTCTTCTCGCTGTGCTTGATGGCGATGTTGGTGGAGAGGTGCTGCATGAGGCGCTGCTCGCAGCTTTCCACGGCCTGTTTCATGTCCGCGTCATCGACCTTCGGCTTTGGCACGGGTGGGTTGATGATGTTGTGCGCGAGCTTCTCGGTGGCGCGCACGGTAAGGCCCTTCTTCAGGACTTCTTCCGCTGCTTTGACCTGCGCTTCGGAGGTCTTTAGCATGAGCAGCACCTTGGCATGGCCTGCGGTGATTTTGCCATGGGAGACGAGGTCCTGCACGGACTGGGCGAGGTCGAGCAGACGCATGGCATTCGCCACGGTGGCGCGGTTCTTGCCGACACGCTTGGCGATGTCCTCCTGCTTCATCTGGAACTCTTCGGCGAGCCGGTTGTAGGCGCGGGCTTCTTCGATGGGGTTGAGGTCTTCGCGTTGAAGGTTCTCGATGAGGGCCATCTCCAGAACATCGCGGTCGCTGGCCTGACGGATAATGATGGGAACCTCACTGAGTCCGAGTTCGCGAGAGGCGCGAAAGCGGCGCTCGCCAGCGATGAGCTCCATTTTCCCATTCACCGGGCGGACGATAAGCGGCTGAATGATGCCGTGCTCGCGGATGGATTCCATGAGCTCCGTGAGCTGTTCGGAGACGAATTCTTTTCGAGGTTGGAGCGGGCTGGGGACGATCTGGTCCAGCGAAACACGCTGCACGACATCTCCAGGGGCAGGTTGGCTGAGCGCCGGGATGCGCGTCATTGCACCTGAGTTCGCCCGGGGAGCGGAAATCAGGGCGCCAAGTCCTTTGCCGAGTGCGGATTTTGCCATAAGGCGGCGAGGTTAATGAGCCAGGGGCGGCGTGCAAGGTGCAATGCGATTTGTGCAGTGCTGCTTTGTTGCCTTGCGCCCTGCTCCGTGCGCCCCATTGTCGGCCCCCCATGAACAAACTGGACGAAATAATCGCCCATAAACGCACCGAAGTGGAGAAGCTGCTCCCGCGTGCGGAGAAACTGCGCGCCGCAGCCACCCTGCGGGATGACTTCCGCTCCCTGGCGGATGCCCTGCGCGCCGATCCCACACGTCTCGGCATGATCGCCGAGGTGAAGCGCGCCTCGCCCTCGGCGGGCACGATCTCCCAGGACTTTGACCCTCTGACCATCGCCCGTGGTTATGAGAAGGCGGGGGCCACGGCGCTCTCGATCCTCACGGATGAAAAGTATTTCCAGGGCCATCTGAACTACCTGACACTGATCCGCGAGCAGGTGGACATCCCCTGTCTGCGGAAAGACTTCATCATTCACGAGGCGCAGATCTTTGAAGCGGTGGTGGCCGGAGCGGATGCGATCCTGCTCATCGTCGCCGCTTTGGATCAGCCGACGCTCGTGCATCTGCTGGATGTGGCCCACACCTTCCAGCTCGATGTTCTGGTGGAAGTGCACAACATGGCCGAACTCGAACGTGCTCTGGAAACAGACGCGCGCATCATCGGCGTAAACAACCGTAACCTGAAAGCCTTCACCGTGGATCTCTCCACCACCGAAGAGCTGGCCGAGGAAGTGCCCGATGACATCATCCTCGTGGCTGAAAGCGGTATCAAGACTGTCGCGGATGCCGAGCGTCTGGCGGCCTGTGGCGCGGACGCCCTGCTCGTGGGCGAGACACTGATGCGCAGCGCGAACATCCTGCACGACCTGCCCGCGCTTCGAGTGTTCAAGCCCGAGCGCGAAATCCCCGACATCCTCGAATGAAAAACCTCCTCATCCGCTCCACACTGACCGCCCTCGCGCGTCTCGGAGTGGCCGAGGTTTGTGTGGCGGCTGGCGCGCGCAATGCACCGCTCATCACCGCGATGATCGCCAGTGATGGCATCAAGCTCTGGAGCTTCTTTGAGGAACGAAGCGCAGCCTTCTTTGCTCTCGGGCGAATGATGGCGGACCGCATGCCCGTGGCCGTGCTTACCACGTCCGGTACAGCGGCGGCGGAGCTGCTCCCGGCCGTGATCGAGGCCTATTATCAGGGCCTGCCGCTCGTGCTCGTCACCGCAGACCGCCCGCGCCGTTATCGTGGCAGCGGCGCACCTCAGGCCATTGAGCAAAAGGATCTCTTTGGCCCTTATGTCAGCGCCTGTGTGGATGTGGAGCAGGGCGCTAGCATCTCCTGGCCTACCCGGCTAACAGATAAGCCGCTGCACATCAATGTCTGCCTTGATGAGCCTCTCGATGCCGAGCATCACGGCATCGACTTCCTCAAGCATCATCACCAGAAGCCGCTGACTCCCGCAGCGGTGAACGACTTCATGTTATCCGGAGAGCCAACCGCAGTCATCGCCTGTGGACTGCACCCGCATGAAGCTCGTGAATCGGCCCCAATCCTCGCCAAGCTTGGCCTGCCCATCATTGCCGAAGCGACCTCGAATCTCTGGGGCCGCCCGAAACTCGCACCACTGCTCCTGCCTTCCGCGGAGACGACTTTCCGAGCGTTGGACATTCGCCAGGTCATCCGCATCGGAGCTGTGCCCTCGGCTCGATGGTGGCGGGATTTGGAAAACCGGCCCGAAGTGTGGGTCACGAACATCTCTCGTCTGCCGTTCCCTGGCCTCGCGCGTAAAGAGCATGTGCAAACTCTGCCCTGGCAAGCGCTGGATCTTTTGGCAGAGCGGAAGCTCGCCGCCGCTGTCTTCAATCACGAGAAGCGCGCCCTCCAGCCTTTGCTCGATGCGCATCCTTTGTCCGAGCCTGCCTGGATGCGCGAGATCACCCGCCACTTCAGCGCTGGGGATCGCGTCTTCATCAGCAACAGTTTGCCGATTCGTGAGATGAATCTGGCGCTCAAGTCGCCGGAAGAAGGCGTGGAGTTCTTCGCCAATCGTGGTGCGAACGGCATTGATGGCATCGTCTCCACCTGGCTCGGCACGAGCGCCAGTTCACGAAACTCCTGGCTCATCATCGGCGACCTCAGTGCCATGTATGACCTCGCCGCGCCATGGGTCATGCCGCAGCTCCCGCAGGGGAATCGCAAGCTCGTCGTGATCAACAACCGCGGTGGCAAGATCTTCTCCCGTGTGAAGAGCCTGCGTTCTTTGCCCAACGAGGTGCGGCAAATCATCGAGAACCAGCACCGCGTCACCTTTGAGCCATGGGCTGCCATGTGGGGCCTGGGCTACATCCGCGCCACCAAGCCATCACATCTCGATAAGATTCCCGATGGAGCCTATCTCATCGAAGTCATTCCTGACCCCGATGAGACGGAAGCGTTTTACTCGGCGATGTAGTGAGTCCGATTACTTCGTGCCCACGCGCCAGAGATTGTTCTCCGTGCGGATCAGAAGGTCGTCACCGACCACGGCATAGGAGGCCAGCGAGCGCTCGGTCAGGTCATTTTTCGCCAGCACGGTGAAGGTCTTACCAGGCTTAACCACGACGCCGAGACCTTTTTCATCCTGGAGGTAAAGTTTGCCATCGGCATGAAGGATCGATGCGCTGATAGGGCCCGTGCAGCGCTCCTGGTAATGGGCAGTGCCGGTCTTCGCATCGAGACAGGAGAGTATGCCGTTGTCGGCCACAAGGTAGAGCTCATCACCCACAACGACCATGCTCGGATTGTGCGGGGCGTATTTCTCCATCTTCCAGGCGACATGCGTATCCGTCACGTCACCTGTTCCATCCACCTTCACGGCGATAACAGTGGGTTTGTCATAGCCCGTGGCGATGAAGACCATGCCGTGAGCATAGACCGGACGTGGCACGACGGAGTAACCCTGATCGTAGCGAGCCTTCCAGATTTCAGCGCCCGTTACGGGATCGAGCGCATTCACCACGCCGCTGCCAGGAGTGATGAGCTGGCGCTTGCCATTCACGTCGATCACCAGCGGCGTACTGAAGGAGAACTTGCGCTTCGCATCGCTCACGCGGGCAAACTTCCAGCGCTGCTTTCCAGTCGTTTTATCGAGTGCGATCACCGCAGGTTCCTTGGCTGCATCTGCATTGTAGATGAGCAGATCACCTTCGATCACCGGGCTGCCACCGTTTCCGTGCACGGGTTCATAGGCAAACTCACGCGTGCTCCACACGATGCTGCCATCCGCCGCATTCAAGCAGGCGGTGCCCTGGTGGCCGAAGTGGACGTAGAGCTTGTCAGCTTCAAAGATCGCTGTCGGGCTCGCGTGGCTGTTCTTCTTGTGGATGTTCGGGGCAGTGGCGGCGATCTGAGGGAAGATTTCCTTGTCCCAGATCACCTTGCCATCCGTCGCGGAAACGCAAAGCGCCCGCAGGCTGCGGTCGATGACTGGCTTCTCTTCACCGCCGACTGGCACGGCGCTTGTGACATAGATTCGATCTCCCACCACGACTGGTGATGACCAGCCCACACCCGGAAGCGCAGCCTTCCAGACGATGTTCTTGTTTAGATTCGGGTTCCACACAGTTGGCAGGCCAATCGTGGCGCTGTTGCCTTGTTTGTCCGGGCCGCGAAACTCGGGCCAGTCTTGGGCGAGGGTAGCTGTAGCAATAAGTAGGAGGATGGGATGGATGGGGCGCATGGGAGAAATAAAAAAGATGGATCAAGCGAGCTTCCAGCCTGCACGGGGCTCACGACTCAGGAAACGATTCGCGGCTTCGTTGTTCGTGATCTTCATGGCTTTGGCATCCCAGAGGATCTTGCTGCCTGCGCGGAAGGCGACATTGCCGAGGTGGTTGGCCTCACTGAGAGGGCCCGCATAGCTGAAAGGACTACCGGTGGGCGTGCCGTTCTTGATCGCGTTCAGCCACTCGATGTGTTGTCCGGGAGAGTCGGCGATGAAAGGTTTCGGGCGCTGGAAGTCTTTGAAGGAGGCCTCGGGAAGGAGGATGTGCTTGCCGTAGTCGGAGAGCAGCATGCCTTTGTCGCCGATGAAGAGCACGCCGCTATTCCACTGGCTGATGAGGGGATCGTTCTTCCACACATCGGGCTTCGTGGCTCCTTGGTGCCAGTGAATTTTGCAGGCGGGCATCTCACCTCGGGCACCATATTCATAAACGGCAGACATCGTGGCTGGTGCGATCTCGGGGTGCGGCTCGGGGCCGAAGGCTTCGATGCTTAGCGGCGCGTCGAGCTTCAGTGCCCAGAAGGGCAGGTCGTTCCAGTGGCTGCCGAGATCGGACATGGTGCCATTGCCGAAGTCCCACCAGCGATACCATTTTGGACCTGGGAAATAGACTTCATTGTAGGGGCGATAGGGTGCTGGGCCGAGCCAGAGATCCCAATCGAGATAGGGCGGGGGAGTTTGCTCTTCCTTCGGACGCTCACTGACAAATACGACGTCTTTGTTTTTCTCCGCGTCCTCCTGGCTCTGCAAACCCCAGGCGCGTGAGACACAGACGTGAGCCTCGCTGACTTTGCCGATGGCACCGCTCTGGATGAGTTCGACCACGCGGCGGTAGTTCGGCATGCCATGGATCTGCGTGCCCATCTGCGTGGCGACTCCGGCGTCGGCGGCAGCCTGGGTGATCAATCGCGCTTCCGCGACATCACGCGTGAGCGGCTTCTCACAATACACAGGCTTCTTCATCTTCAGCGCAGGCATCGTGGCATAAGCATGCGTGTGCTCCGTGGTGCTGACGACGACCCCGTCGATCTCCGACTCCTTGATCGTGTCGTAGAGTTTGCGGAAATCGCGAAAGGCCTTCGCTCCTTTGAAGGCATCGGCAGCGCGGTCGAGGTTCTGACCATTCACATCGCAGATGGCGACGACGTTCTCACTCGGCTCGGGCAGCGGAGCTGGGGCTTCACCTGCCTTGGCATTCTTCGGACGCATCAATGGAACGCCCACGAGACCCTGGATGTTCGCCGCGCCACGACCACCGACACCGATGAAGACGAGATTCAATTTTGAGTTCGGCGAACGCGCGCTGGTGATGGCGGGAAAGCCAAGAGTTGCAGCAGCGGAAAGGCTGGTTTGAACGAGGAAGCGACGGCGGGAAGATGGCTGGCTGGGCATGGAATAGGAACGGGAGGCTCCGGCAAGGTCTTGCGGCACGACCTCAGAGCCTACTCGGGGACTTCCGGAGTCCTGCAGCCCCGACAGATCAATCGAGCTACAAAGGCTTGCCGTAGATGCTTTGGAACACCTGCGGGGAGTTCGGGTCGATGATCGTGATGCCATCCGCACCAAAGCGCGCCGTCACCGTGGCCCCCTTCCCTTCCTGCATGTATTGGAAGTTCAGATCACGCACCTTCGCCGCTGCATCCACGATGGCGCAGGTGATGCGTGCCTCCTCCGCCGTCGGGTAGAGATGCGCCACCGAGTCACGCGTGACACCGGCGAACTTCACCTGGCAGATCGCCACCAGCGCCACGGTGAGACTATCCACGCCGTAGCCGATGTAAGCCTTCGAACCATCGTGACGGAGGACATCACGGGTGAAGTGATTATTGCTCGTGCGCGAGCCGCCGCCCGCATTCCACCAGCGGAAGCCGCGGTATTGCTGATCGCTCTCCACCTTGCCATCCGCACCGACGATCTCGTGCCCCTGATTCACCGGACCTTCGAAGTCCGCTGGCGTTACCCAGTTGTTGTGGAAGTTGATGCTCATCCCGTTGTCGAAATCGACACGCACCTGCACGGCATCGAAGGCATTGATGCCATCGCGAATGAGCCGCTTCTTCTGACCGACTGCCGTGAGGCTCACCGGCTTCGATTTGTAGTAGCTCCAGATCAGATCCGTCCAATGCGGCCCCACATAGCTGAAGGGATCGCTGCTCTCCACCCACTTGAAGGTGCTCGTGCTCACCTCCAGCGGCTCTTCCAGATAGGCCGTGCCATAAAGCGGCGCGCCGATGCGGTTCTGGATGTCATCGCGGATGCGCAGATGGTCGGGGTCGTAGCGCTTGTGCATGTCCACACCGACGATCAGATTCCCCGCCTTCGCCGCCGCGATGATCTCGTCCGACTCCTGAGTCGTGAGGCACATCGGCTTCTCCGTGAGCACATGCACGCCCGCTGCCAGCGCGGCTAAAATGGGCTGCGTGTGCAGATGATCCGGCGTGGCCACCGCCATCACGTCGAGGTCCGGGAAGTCGCGCAGGATGTCATCCCAGGGTGCCTCACCATGGTAGCACTTCGGCACGCAGCCGGTGATCTCTTTAAAAGCCGCCGCGGACTTCTTCGCCGAGGCCTCCGAGCGTGTCGCCACGGCCACGAGGTCAAACTTCACCGGCGCGAGATCCCGCGTGTGCTCGTCCAATCCCACTCGGGCAAGCTGCCCCGCGATGCCGAAGCGCTGAAGGTCTGCATAAGCACGGAGATGAACATCACCGCCGAACATGCCGGCGCCGACGAGAGCGAGTTTGATGGTTTTGGGGGAGTCTGGGTTGGTTGGCATGAGTGGAAAGTAATTAGTAGGGAGTGTTTGGTCAAAAGGGTCAATTCGCAGCTTCGATGAAGCTGAGCAAGTCCGCCATGTCCTGCACGCTGAGGCCGCCTTCGAGGCCTTCGGGCATGAGGCTTTGGCCGGTGGAACTGCTGCCTTTGATGTTGGCTCGCTGGAGTGTTACTGCCGCACCGCCCATCATCTTGAGGGACATGCTGCTGGCATCATCCGCCGTGATCACGCCCTGCACGGTTTGGCCGTCCTTCGTGTTCACCGTGTAGGCGATGTATTGGGAGGCGACTTCCTTGTGCGGCTCCAGGATCGCGGTCAGCAAGGCATCGCGGCCCTTCGTCTTCACCGTGGTGAAGTTCGGCCCCACTTCGATGCCCATGCCGTTCGCCTGATGGCAGGCCATGCAGCGGGAGATGTAATGATTCTGCCCGGCCTTGGCATCGCCTTTCAAGGCGACGGCTGGGGCAAAGGTCTTCACCACTTCTTCGCGCGAAGGTGGGATCACAGATTTGAGGACCGTCTTCGCCAGTGCGGCGACCTTGGCGTTCTTGTGCTTGATCAAATCCTGCACCTGAGAGGCGGCGAGGTCGGTGGGAGTGGGGCCGGAGCCCATCGCCTCCAGCAAGGCCAGCGCGCCGTCATCGCGTGAAAGCAAGATCGAGAGTGTCACCGTGCGCGCCTGCGGCTTGAAGCCCTTCCAGGCTCCGAGCAAAGATGCCGTGGACTCCTTGCCAGCCAGCTCACTCAAGGCCTTTACAGCAGCAACTTGCACACGCTCACCCTCGTCTGCACCGAGGCAGACGGTGAGTGCAGCCTGACCTTGTTCTCGGGTGGCAAGAGAGAGGAGCGAGATCGCGTCTACTCTGACTGCCTCACGTGCATCTGCTTGAGCCAGTGTCGCAGCCAGGGTAAACACCGCCGCCAGCTTGCCCTCCGTATCCACTTTGGCGATGGAACTGCCTCCACGACGAAGCCCCGCAGCGAGAGCCTTCAAGCCGCTCTGGTGCAGTGTCGCCGAGGTGCCGGGGGCTGACAGCAGCTTGATGGCAAAGGCCAGCGCCTTGTCCTGCTTTTGCTGGCCGATCATGCTCAGCAGGGCTTCAGCGACAGAGTCATTCAAGGCAGGCCTGCCTGGGGTGGCGAGGATCTCCAGGACCTGTAATGGATCTGTTCCCTCGCTGCTCAGGATGGCGGAGAGCATGAGTGGGTTGCTGCCATACTTCTCCAGCATGTCCGCCTGACGTGCATCCGGCGTGGTCCCGGTGATCCCGGGCAGCCCCTCGAAGAACTTATGGATCAGCATGGCATAGGTGAAACGGACGCGTGGGGATGAATCCATGCCGAGAGCGTTCACCGCTGCTGTGACTTTGGCCTGACCCTTGATGCGAGAGCTCAGCAGCAGCGCCTTTTCCCGCACCTGCGCCGATGAATCGGTGAGTGCCCTTTCGACGACGTCGATGTCCTCCGCTGTCAGGGGCGCGAGGGCGTTCAGCGCGTGGATCTTCTCCAGCTCGCTGGCATCTTGAGTTAGGCGGGCCTTCAGCATTGGCACCACCGCCTTGTCCTGCTTCTCATAGAGCAAACGCTGCGCGGTGTCGCGATGCCAGCCGTTCGTGTGGCCGAGTGCTTTCACCAGCTCCTCGGTGCTGGCGCTGGCGAGCGTGACCTTCTGCCCCTTACGCTCCACGCCTTTGTCCGGCACGATGCGCCAGATGCGGCCGCGATCGTTGCCGTTGTTGAGGTCGAGATGCTTCTTGATCTCGTCCGGCACGCTCCAGGGATGCTCGATGACTTCGCGATACATGTCGCAAACGTAGAGGCAGCCGTCGGGAGCATTGGCGAAGTTCACCACGCGCACCCAGGTGTCCTTGCTGGCAGCGAACTCAAAGCCGCGCTCGTCTGCGGGACGCTCGCCCACGAGGTTGATACCATCCTCGGCATAACGAATCTGTTTGCGATGAATGAGCTGACCACCGGCATCGCCGCTGAAGCTGTTGTTCACGAATTCGGGGCCGTAGGCATCACCGCGATAGATCGTCGTGCCGGTGGCTCCGGTGAAGTAGCCGCTTACGCGGCCTCCGCCCTCGACCGCCCCCTTCACCACACCGGCGATGCGCCAGCGCGTGCGGATGATGCGCCAGGGCTCGTCCGGGCTCAGGCGGAAGACCTCCGCCGCGCCCCCGTCCACCGCGATGCTGCGTCGGCTGGGCGGCATGTCGTAGTAGGGATTGCGGGTGGCGTAGCGATCATCGTAGAGCCAGTATTGGAGGTGATCCGAGTTCGAGCAGCCGAACTTCCTGCCGTAGTTGTCAAAGCTCATGCCATACTGCGCGCCGCCCAGTTCCAGGCCGAACTCATGGGTCAGCGGGTCAAACCAAAAGTCTCTGCCGCCCAGCTCCTGCTCGGGTAGCTCGGGGCGCTTCAGGCACTTGATCTTCCCGCGATTGCCCCCGCCCGCCAGCACATGCACGCGGTTGTCCTGCCCCCATTGGAAGCTGTTCATCAGGCCCTGCACGTTCAGGATCTTCAAACCGGTGCCAAAGCCCGTGTACACCTTCTCCCGCACCTCCGCCTTGCCGTCACCGTCCTTGTCTTCAAAGCGCCAGATGTCCGGCGTCGCCCCCACATAGAGCCCGCCGTTCGCCCAGGTCAGCCCCGTGGGCCAAGGCAGATCATCGGCAAAGACCTGGGAGGTCTCGAAGAAGCCGTCGCCATCCTTGTCCTCCAGCATCGAGATGCGGCCCAGGTGCGGCGTCACATCCCGCATCTCGCTGTAGTCGATCATCTCACACGCGAACATCCGCCCGCGCTCGTCAAAGCAGACCGCGATGGGATCACGCACCTGCGGCTCATTGGCCACCAGCTCCATCTTGAAGCCCTTCTTCACCTGCCAGGTGCCCGGTGCCTCCTTCGGCTCCACGGCGGGGTAGCGCGGCAGCTCCTTCGCCGGATCGACCATCACCTGATTGTTGGTTGGCCCATAGGCCTTCGCATAGGTCGTCTTCGTGGCGATGCCGTCCTTCGGTGCCTGCGCCAGAGCCAGCGGGCAGATGAGGAGTAAAGCAGTGGGAAGGTGGAATGACGGCATTTTCATGGTCAGGGGCATGGTTCACTACCAACGCGCCAACGCACCCCGCCATCCAGCCCAAGGCAGCACGGCTTCCGGTATTTTTGGGATAGCCAGCCCGCCTATTCTCGCCTTGCGCGAATTCCGTGCTTTGGACTGCCTTAATGAAGGCGCCGCTTTTTCAAGCCCCATCCCGCGAGCAGTATGCCGATGGAGCTCTGAACGAGCAGGGAGATCATGGCACTGGCAGGGGTCGCAAACCAAGTGCGCACAAACTTTGTCAACGGTTCGAAAACGAGCGAATCGGAGAGAGTATCCACACTGCCGGACCATCCCAGGCAGGCCGTGAGGAAGGGCTGCAAAAGCATCCCCAGTGGCCTTGGAAAACCGAGCAGGGCACCAGCGAGGATGACGTTCGCGGCCCACAACTTCCATGCGTGACTCTGCGCACGGTCAGCGCTGCGTGTGGTGGCAGAGAGACCGAGACAGAGACTGCTGAAGGCGACGCCTGTGAGCACGAGAATCAGGAGACGAACAGCACCGGCACCAGGGAGATGCCCTCCCATCATGTCCACCAGCAGGACCAGTGCGGCGGCATGGGCGATCATCAGCGGGATGAGAAAGCCCAGCTTGGCGGCGAGATAGGACATGCCTCGCAGACCTGCGGCGCGCTCGCGCTCGAAGAGCAGCCTTTCTCTAGCGATCTCCGGCGCGGCGAAGCGCAGGCTGATCATCATGACGAGCAATACCTGCACGAGCAGTATCATCGAGCATGTATAGGCAGCGGGCCAGAGCACCTCTGGGCTGTGATTTTGATTTTTAAATGCGGAAAGGTAGCCGGTGTTTGGTGCCACAAGCAGCATGGCCGTCAAAGGGCAGATCAAAAGCAGGGCCAGGTGCTCCAGCCATTCACGCTGAGTTCTCCGCCAGAGGGTCCACCTGCGGCGGATCAGATGACCGGTCTGGCTGAACAAGGATGGCAGTGGTGGCGGTGCGGGATACTCAATCTCAGGTTTGGTTTCAGTCTTTGTCTGGAGTTCTTTCTCACCGGCTTCGTCAGGCTCGCCGCTGGTTTCAGGCCGCTCTTCGCAGGGCTGGCCGATGTCACCAAGCTTGAAGGCCTCATAATACTGGTCGCGATGCCGTGACCATGACTCGCCCCAGCGTTCGGCTGGCCGTTTGGCGAGCCGGGGGTAGAGTTCCTCGACATTCGCGATGCTGAAGTAGTGGGCCACCGCGCGTGCCGGGCCGTGGAAGCAGACGCGCCCTTCATGCAAAATGAGCACGGAGTCATAGGAGGACAGGTTGGCTAGGCTCTGACTGGCATGAACGACGATCCTGCCGGGGAGATCTGCGACGACATATTTCAGCAGCGCGGCGAGTTCCTGCTCCGACTTCACATCGAGGCCATCGGTAAATTCATCGCAGAGCACGAGAGGTGCATCGCTAAGCAAAGCGAGTGCGAGCTTCAATCGGCGACGCTGGGCTAGCGTCAGCGTGCTGACGCGGTGGGAAGCCACCGTTTCCAAACCGATACCAACGAGCAGGTGGGAGACCTTGTCCACGCGCGCCTCGTGATTCTGTCCCGCCACGCGTAGGATATGGGCGCTCATCAGCGACTCACGGACGGTAAGCACGTCAATGAACCCCTCGTCATGCGCTGAGACGAGGCCCAGGCTGTTTGGGTGGATGGGCTTCAGAGCGGTATCGTGCGCCTGGAAGCGAATCTCGCCGGCCGTTGGCGGCTCCAGACCGGCGAGCAGACCGATGAGGGTGCTTTTGCCACTGCCATGAGCGCCGATGATGCCGAGCAGATGGCCGGTGGGGACAGCAAGGCTGACCGCATCAAGCACAGGATCAGCAGATGCCTTTGGCTTCGAGGGGAGATGGGAGAGGTTCAGGACTTCCAGCATGGCTGCATGAAAGATGACTGCCGGACAAACACAACCGACAAGTCTCAGCCACGCATGGAGTCTGCCCCGCTAGAGTTTGTAAGCGGAGATCCTGAAATTCCCCGGTGTCTGTGGGACATCCACCGTTTTGGAATTCGGTGGCAGGCTTTCGCATTGCCAGAAATTCGCGAAGGATGCATGAATGCGGCCCACCATGCCCAAGCTCCTCCTCTTTCTTTCCCTGCCGCTCTACATTCTCGATCAATGGTCGAAGAGCTGGATCGTGGCGAACTTTGATCTGCATGGCCGTGAGGATGAGCTGATCAAAGGCACCTTCTGGCTGCATCACACAGCGAACACGGGGGTGGCATTCGGCATGTTCAATGGCACGGAGTACGCTAACTACGCCTTCACCTTCATCTCTCTCAGTGCGCTGGCATTTCTGATTTGGGGCACGCGGACCAACATGTTCCCAGGCAGGCTCAGCCGCACGGCGGTGGCACTGATTATCTCCGGCATCTTCGGGAACCTCACCGACCGGCTTTTCCGCCGTGGTGATGACGGCGTGCTCTTCGGTGGTGGTTTTCTTGATGGTTATGTTGTGGATTTCCTCCGCTTTGACTTCGGCTTCCCGCCCTTCAATCCCTGGCCTTCGTTCAATGTGGCCGACTCCTGCGTCGTCGTGGCCGCCATTCTACTCGGCATCGCCTCCTTTGTGGAGCAGCCGCCTCAGAAGGCCGTGGAGAAAAAGTAAGGCGCTGTCATACATCCAGCCGTCCCGGATCACTCACCGGGAAATGAATGGAGCGAGAAACTGCCGACCAACTCGAAGCCCTGCACCCCGACGCCTTTGGCTGGGCGCTGCACTGCTGTGGCGGGGATCATTCGCGGGCGGAGGAGGTGCTGCAAAACGCGTATCTGAAAGCCGCAGCGGGCCGCGCCCTCTTTTCGGGGGCCTCGAGCTTCAAGACCTGGTGGTTTGGTGTCATCCGCTTCACGGCGCACGAGGAGTTCAGCCGTCTGCGGTATCGAGAGACCCTGCTGGGCAGGCTTTTCCATCAACTGGCGGGAGACCAGCACGACCCACGCCCGTCACCATCGCACCAGGTGGAGCTGGACGAACAAACGGTGCAGCTCCGCGCGGCACTCGCCCAGCTTCCTGCCCGGCAGGCGGAGGTGCTGCATCTCGTTTTTTATCAGGATCTCTCCATCAGCGAGGCTGCCACCATCATGAAAGTCGGCCTCGGCTCCGCGCGCCAGCATTACGAGCGGGGGAAGGCACGCCTGCGCTCGCTTCTTTCTTCTAACCGCCTCAGCTCATGAAAACTGATCACGACCTTCGCGAACACTTCGCGCACCAGCGCCGCTCGGATCACGAGCATGCGCCCGCATGGAATCCGCGCCACCTGGAGGCGCCAGCCAGGCGCACTGGATGGCATGTGCCTGGCTGGCTGCCCATCACTGCCGCCGCCTGCGTGCTCGTTAGCTTTGCCTGGCTGCGAGATGCATCCCCCAAGTCAGCTCTCGCGGCGATGCCGGAATTCTTCACCACGAACGGCGAGTCTCTGTTCACCAGCCTGTCTCCAGCAACTCCTAGCGATTCCTTTCTGCCCATCCATCTCACCATCCAGCTGCCATGAAAACCATCCTCATTCTCCTCAGCACTGCCGTCCTCTCATTCGCCGGACCTGAAGCTTGGCTGCAAAGCGGCCTCGTCACGCCTGAGACGATCACCTCACTCAAATCCGAACTCGACCTCACCCCCGAGCAGGAAGAGAAGATGCAGTCCATCGTCACCGCCGCACGCGGCGAGGGTGAGCCTCTCGAACTCGCCGTGCGGGAGCAGCAAAAGGCACTGAACGATCTGCTGCGTAATCGTGAAACCAGTGCCGACTCTGCCAGCGCTGCCTTGGCCAAACTGCTGGAAGCCGAGGCACCCGTGAAGCATCTTCAGCTCCGGACTTTGATCCAGCTCCGTGATGTGCTGACACTCGAGCAGCAAAAGAAAGCCGTGAAGCTGGCCCCAGGTCGAGTTGCGAAGAGTGATGGCATCGAAGTGCGCGTGAAGCAGAAGGCGGAGAAGTTGCGCGCCGCTGTCGAGTCACTCGGCATCAAGCCGACGAATGCGATGAGTGAGCGTGGAGCCGAGATCGAAGCCATGATCCGGGCTGGAGACTGGAAGAAAGCTGATGCTGCCATCGACAAGCTCACCCTGGAAAGCGGAGCCGATGAACCTGAAGTCACGACGGATCCGGACTTCACCCAGTTCGAGCCCGGCAACGTCGATCTCGAAGTGCTGAAGGAACGCTATCAAACCGTGCAGGACCAAGGCCAGAACATCATTTCCATCCCGATGATCCGCCAGTTTCTAAAAGCGAAGGAAGCTTTTGAGGCAGCGAAGGAAGCGCAGGATGCCGAGAAGGTCGGTCGTATCCTCACCTGGGCGGAGCAGCAGCTCGGCAAGCTTGCAGCCAAGTAACTCATGCGCGTCCTCCTCGCTTTCAGTCTGGCCCTCTCGGCACATGCTTTGACTGAGTCCGATGCCGAAGCTCGCCTTCGCATGGCCCGGCAGATCGCCCGCGAGCTAAATGACCGCTCGCTCGTGACCGAGGTCGAGAAGCTGGCGACTACTTTCAAAAACGGCCTGCCAAAAGATGCCGAATCGCAGCTCCGTGTCATCGAGGTGAAGGTCGGTATTGATCCCGGCGGATGGTCCATGGCGGGGCAGCCTTTGTTTCACCCGACGCCTGAGATGGAGCAAAAATCCAGGGAGCTGAGCCCGAAGCTCCAGGCAGCCATGGCCAGCAACGATCCCACCCGAGTCCGGGCCGTGGTGGCAGAGATGACGGCGGTGCTCGGCGATCAAGCCGGCATGCCCGATGGCCGCCGCATGGGCCGCTGGCCGAAAGGCACGACATTGTCGGAAGCCGATGCTACGAAGCTCTTCCTCGATGCGCTCCAGTCTGAAGGCCGTGCGATGCGTTCGCTCATGGAGGGAAAGCCATTGCCGGATCAGATGGTTCGTCTTTACGGTTATGTTTTGACTGCCTGCGCCGACATCCGGCCCTTTGTCGAAAAGCATCAGCCTGAATCACTCCCGCAGATCACACAGCTTGCCGATGGCTGCGCGAAGATCCTGACGACCTTGCAGCAGCCTGGAGGTCATTTCCCATTTCCCGATCTGCGTGGGAAAAACATCCGCTTTGGCGATATGATCACGCGCCAGCTCGAAGCCGGGAAGGTCGAGGTCAAAGACGGCTGGCTCATCACCGCTGATCCAGATGGCGGCACGCAATTCGACACGGGAGTCTGTGGCAGGTCACTTCTGCTCGCCGGGGATGTCTTTCAAAACGAAGCCTGGGGCGCTGCTGGCAAACGCGCTGCTGACTGGGCGCTGTGGCAGAAGTGCTGCGGCAACTTCAACTACAATGCCTTCTCCGTCTCACTGCTGGCGCATGCCTACCGAGTGACCAAGGACGAACGCTATCTCGATGGTGCTTGGCAGAAGTTCCGCGTCGGTGTCGCTCCAGGTCAGGCAGCGAATGGACGCTGGGTGGATGCCCACAATGCACGCACGGTTTATCATGTGATCATCCTGCGCGCGCTCGGTGATCTCACGAGTGTGGCGAAGGGTGGGCGTGAGGAAATCGAGGCCGTTTCATTACCTGCAATCAAAGCCCTGCTTGATGAATTCGACGCCATGGGAGTCACCGTCGAGGCAATGCCCGAGTTGCTCACCCTGAGCCGCCTATACCCCGGCGACGCTCGTTTGACGAAAACTGTGACGACCATGGCCACGTCTCTCATCGAGAAGAGCACGGATGGCAGGCGGGCGAAGATGGGGGCACAGCCGGATCAGTTGGCCGCTGTTGCACGAGCGATGAAAACTGAGTGACGAATCCCATCAAACCGTTTTACAATCGCAGGCATGGAAACCTACCTGCCCATCGTCCCTTATGTGCTCACGCTGCTGTGGTCGCTCATCTGCCTGCGGATTTATACCATGATCTCGGTGGAGAATGCAGGGCAGCGTCGGCTGATCGCCATCGGTGGAGCTGTGGGCGCGGCGCTGATTTTTATCCTCGCTGCGAATTTCGTCACCATCCTGCAGGCACCGACGGAAGAACTACCGCAGACAGATAATGAACGAGTCAAAGTGCAGATGAAGGGCTGATCACATGGAGCGTGGCATCTCGCCACGCGGCGTGAAGAGAATCGAGGCACCGCCGGGCACTATGGCTCCAGAGGCGATCCACTGGCGCAGCGTCGCAACATCTCGCTTTGAAATGGCATGCCCCGTCGGCGGCATGGCTCCGGGGACCTGATCGGGAAAGGTCACGACCTGGAAGAAGCGGCTCTGCTCCGGCTTGCCAGGCACGATCCATTTCCCACTGCCGATCAGCTTCGCCAGCGCACGGGAATCGTGGATCGATGGCATCGTCGAGAGCCGGTTGTCGCCGTGACAGTGGACGCAGTTGGTTTCCAAAACTGCCTGCACAGGCATGAAGGCGGCGGTTTCAGCCGGTGATGCTGGATCGGTGCTGCAACTGGTGGAATACATGCCCAGCAGCAGAGCACCGGCTGTGAAGCAGAGTTTCAGATTCATGGCAGGAGACTCCCATGCGATGGATGCGCAGGTAAAGACCGAAGTCTGCGCCAGTCTTGTGCCGTGTATGCCACGGCTTGTCGTCTCATTTGCCTTCGGCCAGCTCCTCGATCTGGATGTTTCGGAATGCAATCTCGGCTTTGCATTTACCGTGGATTTGCAGGGCGATGTTACCTTTGAGGGCGATGTCTGGCGCACTCTCCGTGTAGTCCACCGTGCGCACACCATTCACAAAGAGCTGGATGCGCGTGCCCTCGGCGCGGATCTCGTAGGTATTCCATTCTCCGGGCTTTTCAGCGCTCTTGATCAGCTCCTCCGCAGGCTTCGCGAGCATGATCTTGCGGCGGGACTCATCATATAGACAGCCGCTGTAGCCCGCGCCGATGTCCGCCTGATAACCCAGCATCTCATTCGGCGGCTGGGCGATGCGGACACTGCGGAACTGCACGCCGCCATTCACGAAACCTTCGGTCCCCTTGAGTTTGTATTCGAGGGTTAGGCGGAAGTTTTGATACTGCTTCTTCGTCGCGAGGAACTCATTCTGCGGATTCCCCTCCATAGAACCGCCGAGGATCACACCATCGACGACGCGCCAGACTTTGGTGGTCTCGCCCTCCCAGCCCTCGAAGGTATTGCCATCAAAGAGAGAAACGGGGCCGGCAAAGGCGGTGCCCAGGGAGCAGAGAAAAAGAAGGAGAGATTTGATCATGAGGAAGATGTGGAAAAGAGAACGTCAGCGGCGCGGAGTTCTTGAAGTGGATTGACGAAAGACGCCAGCACGCGATGAACTGCCCGCCATCCCACATTCCCTGCCAATGTCTGAAATCCTCTCCGCCCTGAACTGGCGCTACGCCTGCAAAGTCTTTGATGCCTCGAAGAAGATCCCTGCCGATGTCTGGCAGCCACTGGAGGAGTCGCTCGTGCTCACACCTTCGAGCTTCGGGCTCCAGCCGTGGAAGTTTCTCATCATTCAGGATCAGGAACTGCGTGAAAAGCTGGTGCCACACGCCTGGAATCAGCGGCAGGTGGCGGACTGCTCCCACCTCGTGGTGATGACCGTGCCGAAGGCTCTGAGCATGGATCACATCGATGCAAACATCACCCGCATGGTCGAGGTCCGTGGTGGCACGGCGGATGCCCTCATGGGTTTTCGGAAGATGGTCGCAGGCTTCCGTGATGGCATGGAGGAGAAAGGCAGTCTGGAAACCTGGGCAAAGCTCCAGAGCTACATCGCCCTCGGACAGTTCATGCTCGCAGCCTCACTGCTGAAGGTGGACACCTGCCCGATGGAGGGATTCGTGGCGGCAAAATTCGATCAAGTGCTGGGCCTCGAAGGCACGGGCTACACCACCGCAGTGCTCTGCCCGGCGGGCTACCGCAGCGAGGATGACCGCTACGCCAGCCTTCCGAAAGTGCGCTTCGAGGCGAAAGACGTCATCGAACACCGCTAAGCGGCACTCCTTTCCTCCCAGCGCGCCAGCAGCCAGAGCACATCGGCGAGACGATTCAGGAAGCGCATGACTTCGTGATTCGGCACCTCCTGATCTGTGCAGACAAGGTCCACGACATGCCTTTCCGCACGGCGGCAGGCCACTCGGGCGAGATCGGCATGGGCTCCACTCATCACGCCAGCCTCTCCAGGCAGCGCCCAGCCTTTGAATTGCAGGGCTCCCCCCGCTTCGAGCATGGCGACTTGTTCATCGAGGTAGCCGACTTTGGCCGCATCAAAGGGAGCGTGCGTGGTGGCGTATTTCGCCTCCAGTCCCGGAGGCGTGGCCAGTTCTCCCATGAGCGTGATGAGCCAGGGCTGCACCGTGCTCACGATGTCCTTCGTCTCCTTCCGCAGCGCGGAGATGCGGAGCGGACCGAGCGCAGCGTTCAGTTCATCCACAGCTCCGAGAGCATGGACGCGGGGGTGGGATTTCGAGAGGCGGCAGCCGAAAAGGAGATCGGTCTCCCCTTCGTCCCCGCGGCGGGTGGCGATGGACATGGGCTACCATTACGCACTTCTGCGAAAGAAGGTCTGCTTTGTGCTCAAGTTTTTCTTCCCATCATGCCATGCCATGACCTAAGATCATCAGTCGCTCTGGAGGTTTCTTTATGAAGTTCACCCATTTCTCCGCCCTTCTATTTGCCACAGTCATCAGCGTCTTCGCGCCAGTCACGGCCAGCGCTGACACGGCAGTTTCCCTCGCTGAGCGTCCTCGCCTCGCACTTTATGCTGAGGAGGTGACCATCGACGGCCAACCACGTCCCGAACTCGCCCGCGCACTTGCAGACAGCCTGGGCACTGCTCTGCTCAGGCGCGGTCAGGTCCGCCTCTTCAGTCTGGAAAGCGCCGCCACGCGCGATGCCACCAGCGTCCTCGCCTCCGCCAGCCCTGCTGGCAATGCCCAGCGCCTGAACCGCCTGATTGATGATGGCCTCGATTACATCCTCACCTTCAATGTCGTCGGCATCAGCGGACATCACCTCCTCAGCGTGAAAAAGATGCGCGCCAGGACACATGAAGTCGTGGAGGCAGCTCAGTACAACTGCGTGGGGCGTGAGACCGGACTCTTCAAGCTCGTCGCCCAGGTGCTCGAAAGTGTCGATCCCCTGCCCTCCGGTCGTCGCGGAGTCTTCCCCCGCTCCCAGTCGCCCGCCCAGTATCAGATCGCACCGCAGCCCGAGTCACCGCCCATCGTGATCGCCAAAGCCCTGCCCGCCGGGCGCCCGGTGCTCTCTCCCGCCTCACCCGAAGAGTATGACCCGTGGCAGCAGAATCTCGCCCAGCCCTACGATCTCAGCCGGGTTCCCAAAGCGCTCATCTACCGCCACCTCGGCACCGTGAACTACATCAACAGCACCTGGAAGTTCTGCATCATCGACCCCGTCCGCGGCACACGCTTTAGCGAGCAGGATCCCATGCACATCCTGTGGGATGAAGGGGATGTCTATGCACATCTCCGTGTCAGCGCCGTCGAGCGCGGCGGTGTCGTCCTGGACATGGGCCACACGCCCGACCATCACCCCATCTTCAGGGGAGACAAAGTCTATGGCTGGGCCCCCCCCTCCAGCGGTGAAGACCGCCCGGCGGGATGACGCAAGAGTGAAGCATTCTCGGTCTCCGCCCCAGCGTCTCCCCATCCCCCGCTCTACGGCAGCATCACCTGCATCATACGGCTGCGCTGTGGACCGCTCACGAGACTGGACAGAGTGTGGGCATCCAGGCTGTCGTAAAAAGCTTTCCGGGCTTCCGATTTTGCAAACCGTCCGAGTGTTCCAGCAGCCCCGAATACTTCCTCCGCTGCCGACACCGTTTCCCAGCCAAGATCCTCAAACAGCCCGATGGCGGGCTGCTCGACGAGTTGGTCTTCGGTATAGGCGTGGACATGAAAGCTACCGTGGCTTCCTTCTTCTGGGTGGCGAGATACTGGCGAGGAAATCGACAGACTCGTTCCACCACTGCTCCGCGAGAGCCTGATCATCTTTCCAAAGGCGCGCATAGGATCTCCCGCAACTGGCATGAGGTGCGGCAGCAGATTGGTGGTAGTCGATGATGGCCTGACACTTGTCTCGCATCGCTGCGGGTGTCCCTGCTGCATCTCGCACACGAAAAGCCAGACCCATCTTTTGAATCACATCCGCTCTGCCACGGTAAAGTTCTCGCCGCTTGTTGCGATCATCGAGCTTGAAGAACGCGATGGTGAGCAAAGCCCTTCGATGAATAAAACTTCCAGCCCGTCCAACTGCCTGCGGAGACAGCCCCTGAAACGTGATGAGCTTCTCGGGATCTTCGTCCAGTCGTCCGATGGGGAAGATCAGCCATGCTTCTTCACCGGTCTGCATGGTTGCGGGATTCTCTCCGGTTACATCGCGCGTGCCTTTAATGGGAAAACAATCACTCTTCAGCTCCGAATTGCATTTCGCGCAGGCGACCGAGTAGTTCAGCACATGATAGGGCAGCAGGTGATAGCCTGGTTCTTTGGCAGTTGTTTGATTCACCTGCACACCTGCGGAGATGAGCTCTGGCGGCACCTTCCATGGCTTCACGCTCCCTTTTGGGCGGAAGTGTTCGATGTCGTACTCCTTCTTCGATTCGAGCGCCCTTTCACAGAAGGCGCATTTTCGCTCCTGGAGATCGATGAACACCTGTTTGATCTCACTCCAGATCGGACTTTCGTTGTCGTCATAGGAGCCGCGGGTTCGGAAGCTTTCCGTCCGCGCCGAAGCTCGAATCTGCCAGCCAGGCTTTTCAGCTTCGACGCGCCGGTTGAGTTCGGCCGCAGTGATGTCACAGCGGATCATCGCTTCACCTCCTCAAGTCCTTTGCTCCAGACATTCAGCAACTTCATCGCCGCCTTATCGTCGCCAGATCGCGCCTTGAGCGTCAGTTCCTTCATCTGCCGATCCTTGACGTCCACTCGGGTCGATTCCATCCCAAAGAAGTCCGTCAGCAAAACCTGGTCCGCATCGAGGCCATGGACGGCCTCAGTCAGACGCGCCGCCCGGCTGGAGCCACTCGGTCCAGGTTGCATGACGATGATGTTCATCCATTCCAACGATCCCACAACCAACGGACTATGGGTTGTGGCGATGAACTGGAGCTTTGGCAGCACGGAGGAGAGCGTCGGCAGCACGGACATCTGCCACTTCGGATGAAGGTGCAGGTCGATCTCATCCACCATCACCAGACCCTTGTTATCCACCAGCTTCGTCTTGTCCGGGCATGTGCGGCAAACATGGTAGAGCAGGTCCGCCACCCACCCAATGAATGCACGGTAGCCATCCGAAAGCGCGGGGAAAGGAACCTTTAAGCCTCCTTTCTCGAATAGAAATTCCCCCTCGTTGTCCTGCTCCCCATGAAACTGATAGTGCCCCTTGCCCATGAGTCGATTCATGAGTTCAACCACTTCTCTATAGCGCGGGCGGAATTTTTTGCTGTCCCGGTATTGGGGCAGCCATGTGTTCAGCGGCCTGAGTGAATAGTCCTCTTCGAATAACCCCATGACCCTCTTCGCTCGTTCTCCTGACTTGGTGCTCGATTGAAAACGGTTGGATTTCTCTGACCGCCTAGTCGCCCCATAGCCGACCATGAAGAAGGCGTCTGAATCGGAACTGAATACGGGCTGCCAGGCTTTGCTCTCGGCGTGACGCCACTCCAAGGATTCCAAATCGCCTTCTGGAATCACCTCCACATGCGATTCGATCAAAGGAAACGGGCAATGGTCCTGCGCGTGAGTGGAAAACTCAGCTTTGAGGACGGCCGGCTTCAGCACTCCGTTCTTGGGTTCACGGCGGACAAACTGATAAGCAAAAATACCAGATTTCCCAACCGCTGGCCCCAGTGCGGACAATGCAATCGTCTTCAGCAGCGTCGTCTTTCCAAGCCCGTTGTTGCCTAGCAACAGGTTAATGTTCGTCAGCTTGGGTTTCGGTATGTCCAACTTGGCGAAATCCTGATCAGGATGGACAAACGAAATCTGGGACTTCCGAAACGTCCGGAAGTTCTTAATCTCAATGCGGTCAATGTACATGGCAGGTTCGGGGTGAAATTTCAGACAGACTAGGCGGCGCAGCGGTGGCTTTCAATCATGGCGTTATGGGCAAGGCCAGCTTTCATCACTGGCTGGAGCTTTTCACCGCCACGGTCAATGACCTCTTCCACGGAACCAATGCCGCCGTCATCATCCGCAGTGCCGAAGACATGGCCAACGTCATCTACAGCAAGATCAATCATGTCCCCGATCCACGCTTTGACTCCGCCAACCTCACTGCCGAGCAGCGCGAACGCTACGCACGCTACCAACAATCCAGAGATCGACTTTAGGGGAGCCAGTCTCAAAGTCTCCGCCCCAGCGTCTCCCCATCCCCCGCTCTACGGCAGCATCACCTGCATCATACGGCTGCGCTGTGGACCGCTCACGAGACTGGACAGAGTGTGGGCATCCAGGCTGTCGTAAAAAGCTTTCCGGGCTTTCGCCAGAGCAGCTTTCAGCTTGCAGCAGCCATCCAGGCGGCAGCGATTGGTGGCAGGATCGAAGCACTCGACCATGATGAGCTGGTCTTCCGTCTCACGCACGAGTTTGCCGATGCGAATGTCCTCCGGCAGACGCGCAAGCTGGACGCCTCCGCCTCTTCCACGCCGGGTGTCCAGGTAGCCTAGCTTGGAGAGATCCTGGACGATTTTTGCCACATGGTGCTTTGAAATGTCAAAGGCCGTGGCGACCTCTTCGAGTTGGAAAACCTCCCCTTTGACTGCGGCGAACATAAGGACGCGGAGTGAGTAGTCACTGAAAAGGCTAAGTTTCATGGCGGTGTAGTGGGAGGCAGGTGTGAGGCCGTGAGCACTCATGCACCTTTACAGCTTACTTCGCCATCATAAGGCAAATGAAGATGAGATGGCCCATGTTTTTGAAAGAAGTATTGTTTATACCTCTTTTAATGGCACCTGCCAAAAAGGCCGGAGTCCCCCCCGCAAAAAAACACGAAAAGACAGCCATGAAACTGATACGCCACCTGCTCATCCCCCTGACCGCCGCCACCCTCGCCACGACCAGCCTTTCTGCCGAAACTCCCACAAAGCCCGGAGCGGCGGCAGTGAACACCGTCTGCCCGGTCAGCGGCAAGCCTGTGGACACTAAAATCACCACGACCTATGAAGACAAAACATATGCGTTCGCCGAAGATGCCTGCCGTGCCAAATGGGTGGCGGCACGGGAGAGCAGCCTCTACCACAAGCTCGGCGGGTGGAAGTCCATCGACGCCGCCGTGGATGCGTTCTATGTGAAGGTGCTCGCAGACAAGCGGGTTAACCACTTCTTTCAAGACGTCAGCATGCCGAAGCAGCACCGGAAGCAGAAGGAGTTTCTGTCAGCAGCACTGGGCGGGCCCATTCCCTGGGCCGGCAAGGACATGAGAAAAGCCCACGAGGGCATGGGCCTCACGGAGGAGCACTTCAACGCCATCGCAGAGAACCTCATCGCCACGCTCAAAGATCTGAATGTCAGCCAGGAACTCATCGACCAGGTGATCGCCGTCGTGGCGACCACCAAGGATGATGTCCTCGGCAGGCCGAAGAAGACCAGCTAAGGCCAGTCCATACCCTTGCTGGTGACATGCCGCCGTGTGTGCTGGGAGTGCGCACGGCGGCATTTTTTCGACCGAGATTAACCCACTGCGCCCTCTGGATTCAGTCGTGGACGTCAGCCAGGCAGAACCGATTCACCTTGTCAGGCTCCCTCAGGACCCCAGCCCACCTCAGGCGGCTCCACCCGCAAGAAAAATAGAACCATGAACACAGCCCCAGCTTCACAAGACATCACCAGCCGCGCTGATATCATCCGCCTTGTGGACGCTTTTTATGAGCGCATCCGCGTGGATGAAAAGCTCGGCCCCATTTTCAACGAAATCGCCCAGGTGAACTGGGAAGCACACCTGCCCAGGATGTATGACTTTTGGGACACCGTACTCTTCCGCGCTGGCACCTTTCGCGGTAACCCGCTTGCCGCACACGCCCGGCTGGTCAGCGTGGCGGATATGGGCAAGGCCAGCTTTCATCACTGGCTGGAGCTTTTCACCGCCACGGTCAATGACCTCTTCCACGGAACCAATGCCGCCGTCATCATCCGCAGTGCCGAAGACATGGCCAACGTCATCTACAGCAAGATCAATCATGTCCCCGATCCCCGCTTTGACCCCGCCAACCTCACTGCCGAGCAGCGCGGACGCTACGCACGCTACCAACAATCCGGAGATCGAGTCTCCGCGTCAGCGTCTCCCCCTTCCCCAGCTCCACAACCTTCTGAAAGCCCACACTACTGCATAGAGAAAAAAGGGCAGCACCATGAAGGCTAGAAACGTTCGCAGCCCCTCCCGCTCAGGCCGCTCCCACCAGAAACCCAGCCTTGTAGCCACGAGCATGAAGGCAAAGAAGCCGATGCAGAGGAACAGTCCTTCCATGAAACCAAGCCGGGGCGGTGGAGGTGGGGCGTCAGTCATCGGTGGGTATTTAGCGGTTATCTTCCGCCACCAGATCAGGCGTGCTCGGGTAGTCGCCGAGCAGGGCCGTCCACTTTTGGGCCAACTCAGCAGCGGCGGGCATGAGCCGCTGGTTCTTCTCCGCATACTCCGCCTGTCTGTAGCCACGCGGCACCGGCTGGTCATGAAGCTGGGTGAAGAGCCAGGCCAGCAGCCGCGCATCCTTCCGGTCCAGACCAGACCACTTATGGCTGCGCTGGAGCCAGTAAAACACGCCCCAGTTCACCATCGGGTCATCATGCAGCTTCCAGGGGCGGCGGCTGAAATGCGCTTCATAAAGCTGGGCTAGATGCTTGCCAGAACCACCCGGCGGATGCTCACGCTCCAGGGTCGCATCCCACGCAGCGCCATCAAAGCGCAGCACGCCGAAGATCACCTCCTCGCGGCAAAGGTCCGGTTTCCACGTCATGGGCGGGATGCCCATGCGGCCTGAGGCGACGTCCAGCAGATCATCCAGTTCCTCCACTGCTTCCGTGTTGCCGCGTTTGGCGGCGGTCCTCACCACCAGCTTCGCCAGCCGCAGCAGCATCTTCCGTTCCTCCGGCCCATGATGCGGCATTTGCAGCTCCTTCGCGATCTGCTGAGCGGTCTTGCCTTCGATCTGGAACGCAGGCGGTGCCCCTGCGGGGGCTTCCACGTCAAAGAGGGCATCGAGATACGCGGAGACACTGCCCATCGCCGCGCTGCCGAAGTGCTCAGGGGGCCGTGCCTGCCAGAGGTCCGGGCAAAAACGCCGCAGCCACTCAAACTCCACGTGGCTGATCACCACGCAGCGGTCCGTGTCCGGCGCATTCGGAGACAGGATTTGAGCGATGAGGTAGTCGCCGCCCCGGTGAATCACGCGCAGGGGCACTTCCATCATCTGCACCCCCTCCGCGTAGCCGGTCAGCCACACCTCCAGCGTCAGCAGCCCCTTGCCGCTCTTCTGCGGCGTCACGGACCTGACATGGCAGGGGCAGCAAAAAGGCACACAGCGCTCCCCCACATAACCGGGGATCATCTGCCAGCCATACCAGGAACGAGGATGCAGGGTGAAACTCATGGAGATCAGTGAACAGGGGGCTGTTTTAGGCAGGAGAATGGGGGCAGAAGAATGGTTTCAAAGGTGGGTATTCTCCTGTCCCCATTCGACTGCCAACAATTACCAAGCCCGCCAAGCTTTGCACAGCCAGAGTTTAGGATGGCGCAAG
>CAYMHJ010000033.1:0-19341 GCA_964390165.1 uncultured Prosthecobacter sp.
AGGAAGGCAGCAAATTCCGCTTCTACATCCCCTCCAAACTCGCCTACGGCCCCCGTGGTGCAGGTCGCGACATCGGCCCGAACGAAGCACTGATCTTCGATGTGGAGCTGTTCAAGGTGAAGTGATCACGGCGCTCCGCATCAAGAATCACTCTGTCGGAGCGGACCACGCCGTCCGCTCCACCTTTGAGGTAGCAACCGTGACCCTCATTGAATCAAGGGTTCAGCATCCAGGAGTCTTGCTGCAGTTGAAGAAGCCTGTGGCATGAACTAAGGTGATGCTGGTACGGTTCTGGTCTGGCATGTCAATCTCCGCACGGTGGGTGGTGGTCAGGGCTCCCCAGGACAATAAATCAGAAAGCAGCCCAGCGCCGATGGAGCCGTAGGTCCCTCCTGCGATCTCCAAAGGCTGAGTGAAGGTCAATTTTTTGGTGATTGGCGGGCTGTGGACTCCAGATGTTGTGACTGGGAACAGCCCGCTGCCAAAAAAGCAGATCTATCATGACCGCCGAAGCATGATTGACACCTCTGCTAGCCCCAAGAACCATGCGCTGGCTGCGTCCTTCCTTGCTGTCTGTTTATTCTTCCCATGCTTTACCTGAAACCTCTCCTTCCTGCTTTCGTGGTCCTTTTGCTCGTGGCAGTGGCCACGCTGCGGCGGACGGATGGTGTGCAGGATCGCTCCCGTGCTCTGGCGCAACTGGGCTTCGGGCTGGCGAAGCTCTGTCTGCTGGCGCTGCCGCTGGAGTGGCTGTGCTATTTGTTTCAAAATGGTGAGCCGCCGGCGGTGAGTGGAAAGGCGGTGTGGCTGGCGGCGCTGGCGCAGACTTGTCAGCTTTACCTCGTGATCACTGGCTCGGCGGATGTGGTGGCGGGCATCTCAGCGCTGCGCGGTCGTGTCGTCGCGGAGATGCATCATTCGGCGTATCGTGCGGGACATTTCGGCCAGATGTGGCGGCGATTGATGCCGGGTTTGTACAAAAAGCAGAAGGCTGAGATGGTCTCATGCTTGCCCGCCCTGATACTGATCGCTGGAGTCGCTGCGCTCTGGCACGGTTCTGTGCTCGGATCACTGCTCTGGCTGGTGATGCATCTCGGCCTCGTTTTCATCGAGGGTCTGCGCGGCAAGCCACTCTTTGCGCCGCTTCCTCTGCCGCTTCGGGTGATCCTGGTGATGCTGGTGCTGGTGGTCTCCAATGTGCTGCTGGTATCACCCAGCGTGGCGGCTGCGCTGGAGAACGTGAAGCTGATGTTTGCCAGCTCGAAGCCCACTCTCTACTCGCTGCTGCTGGACAAGCGGCTGACTTCCGGCTGGCTGCAGTTCATGCTGCTCTTTTCCGTCATCGCGAGCATCGGGCTGCCAAGGCTGGGCTGGGTGCTGGAGCAGCCGATCAAGAGCTGGCACGCCATTGGCATCCTGCTCATTCCCTGCTCGCTAGTGATGGCCGTGCGGGACAGCGCCCACACTCCCGCCATCCTGCGGCAGATCACGCAGTGGCCGGTGACCTGGGTTTTCGATCAGGGGAACTCGCGGGTGCATGTGGGTTATGATGGCTGGCTTTTCCCGCTGAGTGAGCTGGATCGCCTCACGCTTCGGCGTCGTGACGAAGGGGCGACTGAGGTGCTGGTGAAGCTGGCAGGTGAATTGAAGTCCAAAGGCGTCCCTTTGATGCTCGTCGCCGTGCCCGCGAAGGCGGCCATGTATCCCGATCAAATCTTCCGAGCCGAGTATGCCGCGCCCGTGCAGCCTCCGGGGCAGAAGGCGCGATTGGAAAAACTGGCGGCGGCGGGCATCGAGGTCATCGATCCCTCTCTGGCGCTTTGGGATCGGCTCATCAAAGCGGAGTCCCATTACGTGACGGACCGACACTGGACCTTCGAGACGATGAAGGTGGTGGCGGGTGCCGTGGCGAAGCGCATCCAGGAGAAATGGCCCCAGCTTCCAGGAACTGAAACCCCGGTCATCTCAGCAACGATCCTGGACCGTACGGATGCTGGAGACCTCGGGCGCAGACTCCTCCCGCTGGGCTCTGAGAGAGTCTTCGGCGAAGAGCGGGAGCAGCTCGTCTCCATCCTGGGGCTGGAGAGCGATGAAAAGTCCCCCGTGATGATCCTCGGCGGGGAATCGCTTCGAGTTTTCAGTGATCCGGCAACGAGCTTCGGCAACTTCGAGGGCACCCCCCAGCATGCGGGGTTCGGCACTCAGATCTCATCCCTGCTAGGACGCCGACTGGATGTGCGGGATGCCGATGGCGTGGCTGTGGTCCAGATCGCCGCACAAGCCACAGGCAAGAAGCTCATCGTGATCCTGGCGCAGGCCGATGAGCTCTGATATGCGCTGTGATGCTGTGAACCGTGGAAACTAGGCCCCTCCCGTCTCGCGGGTTGCGTTCGCCCGTTCCCGTGCTCCTTTGGCACTCCCAAAAATCCCTCCCCTTCATGTCCGCCCATTCCTCCTCTTCCTCCGAAAGCTCCGGGTCCATCTGGAACATCCTGAATGTCATCATCGCCGTGGCCGTTGGCGGTTTCGCCTTCTTCTGGGGCTCCGCTTTTCTGGTCGGCGGCTGGATGGAAAGCGCTGGCGTGGGAGAAGAGGCCAAGGCTCCAGTCTCCGCCCCTGCGGCTCCCGCCGCTGAAGCGGCAACCTCAGCTCCAGCCGCTGCCGCTCCAGCCGCCGCACTCGCGGAAATCACCATCAAGCCAGACACCGCGAACCCGCTGGCCTACGACACCAAGGAATTTAAAGTGAAGGCTGGCCAGAAGGTCAAACTCACCTTCAACAACACACATCCCGCCGTCCCACAGCCTCACAACATCGTCATCGCCAAGGCTGGCTCGAAGGACAAGCTTCTCGCACTGGCCATGCAGATGGCCACCGCTCCCGATGGCATGGCCAAGGGCTTCATCCCCGAGTCCGAGGACATTCTTTTTCACACCAAGCTGCTCCAGCCAAACACCAGCGAAACGCTGGAGTTCACTGCGCCTGCTGCGGGTGAGTATCCTTACATCTGCACCTTCCCCGGTCATGGAGCGATTATGAACGGCGTGATGAAAGTCGAGTAACCTCATTTCCATCCCGATTTCCACGAGAGGAGGCCCAACTTTGGCCTCCTCTTTTTATGGGTGCGAATGGCAGGTCGCGATCACCCGCTGGATCAAAACCGGTAGGTGACCCGGAGGCGGAACATGCGTGGCTCGATCGGATGAATGTGGGTGTCGCTGATCACACCGGTGCCAGGATTGCTGTCGTAGAAGTAGGAGATGTCATTGTCGCTGCGGTTCAGCAGGTTCAGGCAGTCAACGGCGGCCTCCCAGTTCTTGCGGCGGTAGCCCACGGTGGCGTTCACGAGCACGCTGTCTCGGCCTTTGACGGTGTTGGTTTCCTCCAGCGGGCTGTTGGCAAACATGCGGATGCGTGCTCCGGCAAAGAAGCCGTCGGCATTGTCCTGCGCACCGAGATTGATCCCGCTGCTGAACATGATCGGGATGCTGTTCGGGATGTGGTCCGCTCCGCCGGGGGCATCTCGTAGACGGGCGCGGCTCAGGGCGAGCTCGGCATCGGCGCTGAACCAGGTGCTCGGACGCCAGTAGCTGGCGAGTTCGACCCCGTAGCGGTCGCTTCCTGGACCTGGCTCGTTCGTTCCGGCATCGCCCACGTAGATCAGCTCGCTGTCACTGCGGAGCCAGAAAAAGGCCAGCGTGGTGGTGACATCCGGGATGGCCTGGGTGCGCAGGCCGATCTCCGCACCCATCGTGCGCACGAGGGGATCGGCGGCATCGCGGCCGGCCGAGACTCCTCGCGCATCATTGCTGTGAAAGCCGGTGCCGAAGTTCAGATACAGTTCCGACTTCTTCCACGGACCGAGGATGGCGCTGAACTTCGGACTCACGATGCCCGCCACCTCAGCGTCCTGCCCGTTCACGCTGCTCTTCATCGTTTCGAAATAATACAGGTCTCCGCGCAGGCCGAGCACGGTGCGGAACCAGGGCGTCCAGCGCGTCGTCGCCTCGCCATAGATGCCGATGCTGCTTTCCAGGATGTCGTCCTGCCGAACCTGCGAGAGACGTTGGCGCTCGCGGGTCTTCCACAGGCCGATGCCGTCGATGATGTCCGTGCGAGTTTGCAGGCCGAAGGTGAGGTCGGACTCGATGCCGAGGAACTCGCGCTTCTCCCAGGTTCGGGAGATGTTGCCACCCAGCACCCAGCGCTGCTCCGCCTGCTGGAACTGGTCGCCATTCACCGGGTCGTCGAGGAAATAAGTGAAGTTCGAGTAGAGATCCAGCATGTAGAAAATGGCATAGGCATTGGCCCGAGTGACCACGTCGTCGTCCCGATGCTCGAAGGCGATATTGAGGCTGTAGCGCTCACTCTCACCACCCGCGCTTCGATCCAGCGTGTCAAAGGCATTGAGCGTCCCATTATTTACCAGCGAGGAGGGGATCTGATCCGTGCTCGTCCAGCTCCCGCGGTAGCCCATGAAGGTGACCGAGAGCTTGGTGTCCACATCCGTCTTGAACCAGCGCAGCAGGCCGTTCCAGCGGCTGAACTCCTCCGCCTGCGCCCATGGGCCGTCGTAGTAGTTGTACTCCAGAGCATAAGTCAGCCCCTGCGATACGCCTTCCTCGATCTTCGATTCCATGGGCATTGTCCCGGCGATCAATGCGCGGTAATAATGGTGCTCACCGAATTCCAGACGGATCAGATTCTGTGGCATCACATCCCAGAGCAGGAAGTTCGCGCTGCCTGCACTGCTGAGGTCGCCATCTGCCGCCGTGTAGGTTCCCTTGGCATAATCCAGAGCCTGCACCAGCTCCGGGATGAGCGGATTTAGATCCGTGTAACCCTGGCCGTGGGCGTGGGTGCGCATGTTCAGCGGCATTCCCTCCAGACTGATGCTGAAATCCGTGCCGTGATCGAGATTGAAGCCGCGCAGGAAATACTGGTTCGCCTTTCCGCCGCCCGCGTGCTGGGTGATCATCATGCCAGGGATTGTCTCCAGGATCTCTCCGCGCCGCATCAGTGGTCGAGAGAGAAAATCACGCGGTGTCGCGCGGCCCTTTGTCGCGCTGTCCGTCACGCCGAGCAGGTCATCGGCCTTCCCATCGATGATGATTTCCTCCAGCTCCATCGGAGCCGCGGTCGGGGAAGGGGACTGGGCCACTAGCTTCGGGGTCAGAGCCAGACTGAGAAGGAAAAAGAGACGTGAAAGCATGAAGGTCGGGAGATTGTCCCCACCTCAGACGACCACACGGCACCGACCCCACAAAAGAAATGAAAACAGGATGGGGGCGGGCTCCTGAGCTGAAAACGATTTTGACTTGGGGCCGTGATGATCGTGCTTGCCACTCCGGCGTGCTTCTGGCCTATGATCCGCCATGCTCGAAGCACGCAACGTTGGTCTTGAAATCGATGCCCCACCGGGATCGGAACACGAAAGTCTTCACCTCCTCCGCGAGGTGGCCTTCAGCGTACCGCAGGGGCATCTCATGGCAATCGTGGGACCGTCAGGTTGTGGCAAAACCACGCTGCTGAAGGTCATCGCTGGAATCACTGAGCAGACTGATGGTGAGCTGAAGTGGGAAGGGCGCGATCTCAAAGAAGAAGAGGATCTGCATCCCGGTGAGCTCGGTTATGTGCCACAGTTCAGCGTGGCGCATGATCTGCTGACGGTGGAGGAGTGCATCGCCAACAGCATGGCGCTGCGCACGCAGCTGCCTGGCACGGATGACTTCGAGCCGAAGCTGGACAAGATCCTCGAACTTACTGGTCTCACCGACTTGGCAGACCGCCGAATCAAAGTGCTCTCAGGTGGGCAAAAGCGCCGCCTCGGGTTGGCGTTGGAGCTTGTCACCAACCCCTGCCTCCTGCTCTGCGATGAAGTCACCAGCGGCCTCGATCCCAAGTCTGAGCGTGAGATCACCGAGCTTCTGCGCGTGCTCTCTCGTGAGAACCCGCGCCGACTCGTCGTCAATGTCACTCACAGCCTCGCCAGCCTGGAGGCCTTCGACAGCGTGCTCGTCATGTATCAGGGGCGGCTCGTTTATCACGGACCGCCGAAAATGCTCACCCACTACTTCACCGTCGAGCATCCCGAGGAGGTTTATCTTCGTCTCACACAGCGTGAGGCACAGGGCTGGCATGAGTCCTGGCAGAAGAAGCGCGAGCATTATGAAAAAATGCTTCTGGACGCCGCACCACCGCAGCCAAATGAAGACGATCACGAGCATGAAGTCGTGGCTCCTGAGGAACTCCCCAGCCTGATGAGTCAGGTCTTCACCCTGCTGCAGCGCCGCTGGACCATCTTCCGCCGAGACTCCGGCCAGGTCTGGCTGCACCTCGCCATGTTGTTTGGCTTCCCGCTGCTAGTGGTTATCTTCGCTCTCGATGGCATCAAGCCGATGAAGCAGCTCAGTCAGCGTCAGGACAGCAACATGCTTTATGAGATTCAGCAGAAGTCGGATTATCTGGTGGATCAGCTCAATGCTGGCGGCCTCGTCAGTGGCCTGATCATGCTGCAGGTCGTCCTCGTCACCCTCATGGCGAGCAACAACGCAGCGCGTGAAATCGCCGGAGAAAGACTCATCCTGGAGCGCGAGAAACTCGGCGGTCTCAGCACCATGGCCTATGTCATCAGCAAGGTGCTTTTCCTTGGAGTCTTCGTTTTGGCTCAGAGCATCTGGATGGGCATCTTTGTGGATATGATCACCGGCGGCCTGCCCGGAGATTTGATCACTCAGCTCGGCCTGCTCGTGCTTGTCTCCGCTGCCATGACCAGTGTCTGCCTTGGCATCAGCGCTCTGTGCCGAACACCGGAAAAGGCCACGATCCTCAGCATCTACCTCGTCGGCTTTCAGCTCCCGCTCTCTGGTGCCGTACTCAGTTTGCCAGACTGGATCGAAGGTGCGGTGAATCCCTTCATCGCTGCTTTCTGGTCATGGTCAGGCAGTCTGCGCAGCATGAGTGACACCGCCTTTTACGATGCCGTGAAAAAGGTTACCGAGACCAGCCTCGTCACGCCCGAGCTCGCGGGATTTGTCCTGCTCGCCCATGTAATTATCGGCCTGAGCATGGCTTATGTTGGGAGTAAAGGCAGCCAGTGGGAGTGATGCGCTTGGTGTCATCGTTCGCTGACAATTGGTCATTGTCATAGAACGCAGACATGGTGGTCTCCATGTCATGAACATCGAAACACCTCGTGATTTCGGCCTGCTAAGTGGTGTCTTCGCAAATAGAGCGGCCTTTGACAGACGGGGTCATGAGGTTCGTTGAGAAGGTGCAATGTGTGGGCAGTTCAGCCTTGCAGGAGCCCAGCCAAAAACAGCTTTTCATCTCGATGCAAAAACGGGCCGCTTGGGTGTGCCATCAGGTTCAGTGCCCACCACTCACATCCTCAAGCCTGCCACGGAAAATTTTGATGGATACACGGAGAACGAACACTTCTGCCTGAGCCTGGCCCGTGAACTGGGGCTGGCGGTGGCATCGTCCACCGTGCGTGTTTATGGAGATATTGCCGTCATCATTGTCGAGCGCTATGACAGGCGGCGTGATGGCACAGCAGTGAAACGGATTCAGCAGGAAGACATGTGCCAGGCGCTCATGCGGATGCCTCACATCAAAAATCAGAACCAGGGCGGGCCATCCGCCGTGGACATCATGCAGGTGATCCTCACTCACTCGAGCGCACAGCAGTCAGACACCGAGCGCTTTCTCGATGCACTCATTTTCAACTGGGTCATCGCCGGCATGGATGCTCATGCGAAGAACTATTCCCTTTTGCTCGGCTCGAAGGGCATCGTGCGTCTCGCGCCGCTCTATGATCTCGCCAGCTCTTTGCCCTACCCGCGTCAGGTGCTCCCACGAAAGTCCAAGCTGGCGATGAAGATCGGCGGGCAGTACACGCTCTGCCGAATCGGATTACGTGAATGGCAGAAAGCCGCCGTGGATCTCAAAATGCAGCCGGATCGCGTCATCACACGCATTCGCGAGTGGTGCCAGACCGTGCCTGATGCCGCACGCAGAGTCGCCAAAGAAATGCGCGCGGACGGACTTCGTCACAGCGTGATCAAACGCCTCGTCGATGGCCTCACAGATTGGGCGGCAGCCTGTGCAAGGATGGTCACCTGAAGTGCCTGCTGCGGTGGTTGTCATCTCATTGAGCCTGTGTCGCATTGCTTGCCACATCGCCCCAGCGGCCTAGTTTGAAACCAGATGCTCCTGCCACGCCCCATCGTTCACGTCTTCCTGCTCCTCGTCAGCACCACATCCATAGTGTGTGCGGTCGATCTGGAGGAGATGCCGGAATATCGAGCCGTGCGCCAGGCTCTGCACGATGGACTGCACTCCGTGGCCGCCCTGAAGGCCGCCCGCCTCATGGAGGCTGCCGCACCTCGCTCCACGGAGCGGCAGACCCTGGCATCTCTGGCCGTGGAAGCCTCCGTACGTGCTGGCGATGGCCGCACGGCACTGAAAATCCTCCAAAGTGAGAAGGTGCCGAATGCCGATTTCTGGACTGCTCAAGCCCATGTGCAAGCCGGCGAACTCGACACCGCAGAGAAGCTGCTGATCCGTCGTGTGCGCGATGAAACGGCCACTGGCCAGGAGCGTTATCTTCTGGCGCAGGTCAGCCTGATGACAGGGAGTCTCTCCCAGGCTCGCGAAATTTTGGAACCGCTGCGCAGCAGTGCTGACACGCATATCGCCACGCGAGCGAGTCACATGTGGGATGAAGTGGCGCTGAGAACCGGACATGTGGAGCAGGCGCTGGAGGATCTCACCCGGCCCGGCCTGCCGCTGGATGACAAAGCGCGTCTTCTCCTGGCCCAGGGGCTCCTCGAAGCAGGCAGGCAGTCTGAGTCACAGACACACCTCCGCGAACTCGTAAGCAGTGCCCATGGTGGGGAGCGTGTGCATCATGCAGCCTCCATTCTGCTGGCAGATTCCCTGCTTCGGGAAAACAATCAGACGCTGGCTGTCGAGGTGCTGGTACAATTCCTCGACAACACGGCGGAGAGCGAACTGTGGACCAATGCCTTTGATCTCCTGGCCCGATGTTTGAGCCGAAAGAGTGATCTGCCACCGCCAGACGCCACACTGAGATGGATCGCCGAGGGCAATGCTGCGCAGCGTGCCGCTCTTACCGCTCCTGCCACGACCTCCTTGTTTCAAGGTCATGCCATGCTGCTTCTGGCGCGCTGGCTGACGGCGCAGGACAGAAACTTCGAGGCACTCGGACTGCTTGAAGCGCAGCTCCAGATCCATGCCGGTCATCCCCAGACGGAGGATGCCATGCAGCTTGCCCTGGAGACCTACAGCGCTGGAAAAGCTGACGGACGTGTGGCCGCCCTGACAGAAATGTGGCGTCAAAGGTTCGGTGCCACTGGTTCATCCCTGATCGAGTTTATCACCGCAGGCACAGCCTACTCGCGCGGTGACTACCCGCGTGCGGCGGAGCTTTTTCAGACCGCCGCGAACCTCGCCACCACGCTGGCCGAGCGTCGTTCCGCCCTGTTCAATGCTGGTGTTTCCGCGCTGCGCGCCGGGGAGCTTGCCCTGTATCACACTTTGTTGTCCCAGCTCCAGGTGGTGAGTGGGGACACCTCCGCCGATCTGGAGCTTGACCGCGCACTCGAGCTCGTATCAAAGGCGCAGCCCGAGGCGGAGGCAGCGCTCCGCAGCTTTGCTCAAAAACACCCTCAGCATCCTCGCCTTTTCGAGGCTCAGATTGCCTTGTCTGAAGTTTTGCTTCTCCGGGTGCCCATAGACTTTGCGGAGGCAGACCGCGCCCTTAAGTCAGCCGAAAGCATCCCCGCCATCACTGAAAAACAGAGCGAGCGGCTGTTGCTCACACGACTGTGGCGGCTGGACAGGCAGGGGCTTTTGAAGGAACTCACTGAAGTCGGCACCAGCTTTCTTAAGGACATGCCAACGGCCAGTCAGGCCGCGCTGATTCGTTTGAAGGTTGCAGACGCCTATTTCCGCCTGGAAAATTTTGCCGCCGCACGCACTGAATTCGAGCTCGTGGCGAAAGAGTTCAGTTCTTCGCCGCATGCCGACACCGCCCTCTACTTTGCCGGCATGTCCGCTCTCTCCATGATGAGCGATGAAGGCCGTGAGACCGCCATCAGCCTCTGGCAGGAACTCGCCGAACGCGGCGGACCGCTGAGCGTTCCCGCACGCCAGCAGCAGGCCATGGCAAAACGCCGCTCCGGTCAGGAGGCCGAAGCCCTTACCCTGCTCGACTCCCTTCTCTCCGAGAAAAAGCTCGCCAAGGACCTGCGCCGCTCACTGGTTTGTGACAAAGCCGAGATCCTGATGGTTTTAGGGAAATCGGACGTCGCCTCTCTCACCTCAGCCATCACAGTACTGCAGGAATTTCTGCGTGATTCTGACCTGCCTTTCGAATGGCGGGCACGCGGTGGCTATACCTTGGCCGTGGCGCTGAACTCCGCAGGACGTGACACTGAGGCGCTGGAGGCCAGTTACGATGTCGTCCAGGCCACTGGCTATGCCGGCCCTTCCGACCCGGCTGAGTTTCGCTGGTATTACCGCGCCGGATTTTTTGGCATCGATCTTCTGGAGCGTTCTAAACAGTGGGAGCCAGCCGCACGTCTAGCCGAAAAGCTGGCTGTCACCTCGGGGGATCGGGCTGCTGAAGCCAAAGAGCGGGCCACGAAGATCCGCCTGGAGCACTTCCTTTGGGATGGGAAATAAGGTTCTTCTGGCAAAACACTTGGGCTTGAGCGCATCATTGGCTGGCTCATGAAGTGCCGCAGGCTTAACCAGGATCAAGAAGGCAATAAACGTCATCACGAGTCCTTGAGTTATCTGCTCAGCACCACTATCTCCGCACCATCCACAGGACAACCAGCCAGAGAATAGCGACCAAGGGAAGCGCCAGCCGTGCATCCGAGAGCCAGCCGAGCCCGACTCGCAGCCAGGATGGCGTGTGCTGTATGCTCCGATGAGCATGCGGGTCGAGCCGTCGGGATGCCCGCACTGAGTGTGCAGGAACGGTTGTCGGGGCTGGCCCGGGATTTCTCTGCCGACGGAGCATGGCGTCGTAGTCGGCACGTTTGCCGGTGTCGGCCAGCACGGCATAGGCATCATTGATGCGCTGCATCTTCCACTTGGACTGCGGGCGGTCGCCCGATGTGTCAGGATGATGCTTGAGGGAGAGGGATCGATACGCGGCGCGGATCACCTCATCCGGTGCGTCCTCGGTCACGTGCAGATCCTCGTAATGTGTCCTCATGCTTCAATGCCGGCTGGCGGAGGCGAGTTTTCGCTCCCGCTCAGACCTCTGGCAACTCGAATCCCGCCGCATACTCCTCCTGGCAGAGCTTGTTTGCCTCGGCAGCGAACTCACCAGTGAACTGGTTCGTCGCAGGATCGAAGTCAAGCCAGGGTCCGGCAATGATCTGCTCCGCTGTGGTGTCGATGCCGTTGTTGGCGAGGTTTTTCAGGAACTCGGTGTAGAGTTCCTGGCCGAACTTGTCGCCTTCGAGGCGCTCTTTGACTTCGTTGGGTTTCATCGCCTTGCCGAGGCGGTAGGAAACGTTGGCGAGGTGGGACAAACAAGCCGCTGCATGACCGTGGCGGATGTGGAGGACGTCCTTCGTGTATTTGCCGGCGCGGATGGAGTCGATGAAGTTCTTCATGTGGTCGGGACCGGTGAGGAAGTTCTCGAACTTCATGATGGCCTTGCCCTCGTGGTCGTAGGCCTTGGATTCGGCGACGTAACCGCCTTCACAATGGATGATGTTGCCGGTGCGCAGGCCTTTGTAAGGCGGTTCGCCGGTTTTGGCGTCGAGGTTGCGCATGGGCAGGCCGAACTTGTCCATGATCAGTGGCACGGGCTCATACGGATGGAAGGCGATCTGGCAGTTCGCGCTCTGGCCATCATCTTTGTAACCCCAGCGATTGCCGAAGCTCATGACGCGCTTTGGCAGTGTGTCGGGATCACCGAGCGCCCAGCGGGCCACGTCGTATTGATGCGGGCCCTGATTGCCGATGTCGCCGCCGCCATACGGCCACTGCCAGTGCCAGTCGTAGTGGAACTGCTTCCGCATGATGGGCAGTTCGGGGCGTGGTGCGGACCAGAGTTTGTAATCGACGGTGGCGGGCGGTTGCTGCGGACCATCCACCTTATCAATGCTCAGACGCAGGCCATGAACGAGGGCGTGGGAGAGCTTCGCCTTGCCGATGTGACCTTCTTTCACCCACTGCATGGCACTGGCCCATCCTTCGTCGGAGCGACGTTGCATACCATGCTGGACGATGATGCCCTTCGCATAGGCTTTCGTCGCCGCAGCCATGAGCTTGGCGCTTTCGATGAGGTTATGACTCACGGGTTTCTCGACATAGACATGCTTGCCATGCTGAAGAGCGGTGAGCGCGATCAAGACATGGCTGTGGTTCGGCGTGGCGATGGTGACGGCGTCGATGTCCTTGTCGGCACAGCACTCGCGGAAGTCGCGGTAGGTCTTCACTTTGACGCCCTGCTTCTCAAGCTCGGCAACTCTCTTGTCCACGACGGCGGAATCGACATCGCAGAGCGCGACGAGACGCACGCCTGGCACTTTCATCAGCTCCTTGATATGACCACCGCCGCGACCTCGGAAGCCGATGACGGCGACGCGCACATCGCTGTTTGCTCCGAGAGGTGCGGCCCAGGCGGGCAGTGCGACAGCTCCAGCGAGGGAGGTTTGAAGGAAACGACGACGTGAGGTGGCGGGCGTGTTCATGGCGCGAGTCATACGCAGGTCGAGAGCTTGCCTTTGCGAAAGCCATGATTAGTCGTGCGCATGGAGCCACTGCCAACTCTCAGCGAAATCGAAGCCGCCAAGGCGCTCATTCGTCCGCACATCCGCGAGACGCCAACCTATCGCTGGCCGCTGCTGGAGGCGGGGCTGGGCTGCGAGCTTTGGCTGAAGCATGAGAACCACACGCCGGTGGGTGCTTTCAAGATTCGCGGTGGGCTGGTGTATATGGATGAGCTGAAACGTCAGCAGCCGGAGGCGCGCGGTGTCATAGCGGCAACGACGGGGAACCATGGGCAATCTATTGCCTTTGCGGCGAGGCTCAATGGCCTTCGTGCCGTGATCGTGGTGCCGCATGGGAACAACCCGGAGAAGAATGCGGCCATGCGTTCGCTCGGAGCAGAGCTGGTGGAGCATGGGAACGAGTTTCAGGAGGCGTTGGAATACTCACGAGAGCTGGCGGTGAAGGAGGGACTCCATGCCGTGCCATCATTTCATCCTTGGTTGGTGCGTGGCGTGGCGACTTACGGGCTGGAGATGTTCCGCTCCGTGGAGAACTTGGACGCTGTGTTTGTGCCCATCGGCCTCGGGTCGGGCTTTTGCGGTATCGCTGCGGCTCGTGAGGCCCTGGGTTTGAGGACGAAGATCATCGGCGTCGTATCCGAGCACGCTCCGGCCTATGCGCTGTCGTTTCAGCAAAGGCAGTTCGTGGAGCAGCCGAGCACGACGCGTGTGGCGGAAGGTGTGGCGTGCAAGACGCCGAGCACGGAAGCGCTGGAGCATGTGATGCGTCATGCACATGAGATCGTGACGGTGAATGATGACGAGGCCGTGACTGCAATGCGGGAGATCATGCAGGCCACACACAACATCGCCGAAGGCGCGGGAGCGCTGGCTTATGCGGCGCTGAAGAAACATCGTGCCGGATGGCAGGGCACACGTGTGGCTTGTGTGCTCACCGGTGGGAATGCGAGCATGGCGATGATCGCCCGGGCGTTGACTTGATGGCACGAAGCTCGTGAGAATGCAGGTTGATCAAGCGTCTCCTTGTCCTCATGCCCCAGCCTCATTCCTCCCAACGTCTTGTCTCTCTGGATGCCCTGCGTGGCTTTGACATGTGCTGGATTCTTGGGATGGGCGGAGTCGTGACGGTTCTGCTGAAGCAGTTCGCATCGGAATCGGCGATCACTGGCGTGGTGACGACTCAGCTTGAGCATGTCGCCTGGGATGGGTTCCGCTTTTATGACCTGATCTTCCCGCTGTTTCTGTTCATCGCGGGTGTGTCGATGGCGATTGCTTTGCCGCGTCGGCTGGAACGCGAAGGTCATGCGGCGGCGGTTCGGCATTTGATCGGGAGGGCACTGATCCTCGTGGCGTTGGGTGTGTTTTTCTCCGGTGGGCTGAAGGATGGTTGGGAAAAGATCCGCTGGCTGGGCGTGCTTCAGCGCATCGGCATCGCCTCGGCGGCGGCGGGGATGATTTCGCTTTGGCTAGGATGGCGGGGACTGCTGATCACGGTCATCACCCTGCTCGGCGGTTACTGCCTGCTGCTGGGTCTGGTTCCAGTGCCGGGGATTGGCGCGGGAGACTTTGCCGAAGGGCGAAATCTGACGAACTACCTCGACTCGATCTGGCTTCCAGGGCGCAAGTATGATGGAGATCACGACCCTGAGGGGCTGTTGAGCACGCTGCCAGCCATCGCCACGGCGTTGCTGGGACTGCTGGCGGGAAAATGGATCACGAGTGGCGCTGCGGCATCGCGGAAGGTGCTCGGGCTCATCGGCGCGGGTGTCGTGATGATCGCGCTCGGCTGGTGCTGGCATCCCTTCTTCCCGATCATCAAGAAGATCTGGTCATCGAGCTTTGTGCTGGTGGCTGGCGGCTGGAGCGCGGTGCTGCTGGGAGTGTTTTACTGGATCGTCGATGTGCGTGGCTGGCAGAGATGGACGACGCCTTTCGTGTGGGTCGGCGCGAATCCGATCACGCTATATGTATGCAGCGGCCTGGGCTTCTTCCGCACCATCTCCGAACGCCTCGTGGGTCATCCCGGCAGGGAATGGGCCTGGATGTCCGCCAGTGTGACCTTTGCCCTGATGCTGACGGTGGCGCGCTGGCTCTGGAAGCGCGGGATCTTCATCAAGGTGTGAGCCTGCGTGGACGCTGATCAGGTTTCGCTGCTTCGCGTCTCGGAAGCGGGTGGTTCTTCGCGCACCATGCCGTAGTATCGGCGGCTGGGGAGACCGAAGGTGAAGCGGTAGAAGAGATTGAACATGCCGTAGTAAAACAACACGCAAAAAATGGATTCGGCAATCTGCAATGTTCCGTCAGGGAACATGGCAAATCGGACAAACGAAATCATGGAAAGGATCGTGGTGGAGGCGAGCATGACACAGGCCAGACGAAAGGCCCACGCAAAGCTTCGTGCCAGGAGCAGTCCAGCCACCAGACCCAAGCGAGATAGGAAATCTGGGATTGTCCACATGGCATCGACCCAGTCGGTCACAAGAGATCTCACACCCAATTGATAGATCATTCGACCGCTTGTGAAAACCCAGCCGACTCCCATCAGCACGGCATAGGCCAAGGCCCACTTGGTGCTTGAAGGCAACTCTACTGACTTGCCCGGCAAATCTTCGATCAGAACCGCCTTCGGCGGCTGATAAGGGTTCTCGTCGCCGGAGGTCGCAATCATCGGATGGCGGGCTGGAAGCCCGCTCTACATGTTAGGCTTTCATGCCTTCCTGGCGGAGGAAGTTCTCCACCCAGGTGATGTCGTAGTTGCCACTTTGGAAGTCGCCGGTGGTGAGGATCTTGCTTTGCAGCGGGATGGTGGTCTTGATGCCTTCGACGGTGAACTCGCCGAGGGCACGACGCATGCGGCTGATGGCGATCTCGCGCGTGGCTCCGGTGACGATGAGCTTGGCGATCATCGAGTCGTAGTAGGGCGGGACTTCGTAGCCGGAATAAACGTGGGTATCCACGCGGACACCGCGTCCGCCGGAGGTGTACCACAGATTGATCTTGCCGGGGCTGGGGGCGAAGTTGCGAGCGGGATCTTCGGCGTTGATGCGGCACTCGATGCTGTGACCGCGGGCCTTGGCGTTGACGACGTGCTCGCTGAGGGGGAGTCCGGCGGCGATGCGGATCTGCTCTTTGATGAGGTCGCAGCCATAGACTTCCTCGGTGATGGGATGCTCCACCTGGATGCGGGTGTTCATCTCCATGAAGTAGAAGTCCTTGCGGTTGTTATCGACGAGGAACTCGATGGTGCCGCAGTTCTCGTAGCCGATCTTTTTGCAGAGGCGGACGGCTGCATCACCCATCTTTTTGCGGAGGGCGTCGCTGACCTTGGGGCTGGGGCACTCTTCGATGATCTTTTGATTACGACGCTGCATGGAGCAGTCGCGCTCGCCAAGGTGGACGACGTTGCCGTGGGAGTCGGCGACGATCTGGAATTCGATGTGGTGGGGCTTATCGACGAGCTTTTCCATGTACATGGAGCCGTCTCCGAAGCATTTGAGGGCTTCGAGGCTGGCGGCCTGGAAACTGGAGATGAGGGTGGCTTCGTTGAGGACTGGCCTCATGCCGCGTCCGCCACCACCGGCGGTGGCCTTGATGATGACGGGATAACCAATCTTGCGAGCCCACTTGAGGGCTTCTTCCTCGGTGGTGATGATGCCATCGGAGCCGGGGGTGATGGGCACGCCTGCGGCCTTGGCGGTGGCGCGGGCGCTGTTTTTGTCACCCATGGTGGAGATGACCTTCGAGGAGGGGCCGATGAACTTGATTTTGCACTGCTCACACACGTCGGCGAACTCGGCCTTTTCGGAGAGGAAGCCGTAGCCGGGGTGGATGGCATCGACGTTGGCAATCTCAGCGGCGCTGATGATGCGGGAGATCTTCAGGTAGCTCTCGCTGCTGGGGCCGGGGCCAATGCAGATGGCCTCGTCCGCGAGGTGGACGTGCATGGAATCGACATCGGCCTCGGAATAGACGGCGACGGTTTTGACATCGAGTTCTTTGCAGGCGCGGATGATGCGGACGGCGATCTCACCACGATTGGCGACGAGGATTTTTTTAAACATGGAGGAAGCTGAGAGCGAAGGGCTGAGGGCGGAGAGTCTTGACTGGGTGAGAGCCCTGACCTGCTTGACGAGCGTCTGGACAGTCAAGCGGTCAAGGCGTCAAGCAGAGGTCAAGGCGGGGACGGATCAGGCTTTCAGCTCAAAGAGAGGCTGGCCGTATTGGACTGGCTTGCCGTCTTCAACGAGGACGCGGGCGATGGTGCCACGCACCTCGGCCTTGATCTCGTTCATGACCTTCATGGCCTCAATGATGCAGACGGTGGTGTTTTCATCCACGCTGTCACCGATGTTGGCGAAAGGCTTCTCTCCGGGTGCGGTGGAGCGATAGAAGGTACCTACCATTGGGCTGTTGATGGTAGGACCAGAGGCTGCGGGCGAAGCTGCAACCTGTGATGCAGGGGCAGAAGCGACCGGAGTAGGTGCGGCGACTGGAGTAGGTGCGGCGGCAAGCGCTACAGGGGCGGCCTGGGCGGGGAGATGCTTGAGGAGCTCTTTGGCAGCCTCGAAGTCAGAGCCGCGGCGGAGTTCGAGCTTGGAGCCCTGCTTTTCGAAGTGAAAGAGGGTCAGATCATTTTCGGCCATGAGGCCGACGATTTCGCGGATGTGCGCGAGGTCAAAATTCGAGGAGGAAGAGGAGGCAGAGGGGCTCGGTTTAGGGGCTGACTTGGGAGCCTTGGCGGTCTTCTTGGCGGTCGATTTACGTTTGTCCATGTAGGGGAGTGGATAGGTGCGGGGGGAGCGAGCCGAGACTAGCGTCTCCCCTGGGGGTGGCAAGACCAATTTCGCCCCGGCGCGCTGTGCAAATGACCAGAAGGGGTACAGGTGCAGAAGCTGCGCAAACCTGTTTAATTAGTTCCAGGCAGTTCGTTAGGACTAAATTCATGGCGGGCGTTCCCCAGCAACTCTGCATTCATAGGCTTTACTTCAATGCGGAGGCTGTCGGGGAGGCGTGAGCTTTTAAGTTTTGGCGAAATGCAAAACCAGACGCTCCGTTCATGATGTAATTTGTCAGCGAGCGAAGATAGTCGGTCTTCTTTCGCATACTCGGCGGTGGGCTTTTGGTCAACTGACTCTAGAAAATCGCCATCCCACCCACTGCGTGATGGATGCCGTTGTTCTGGCGATGTGCGGAGCAGGGCAAATTCTCCTTTGCACTCGGCCAAACCCCGCTACTCTGCGCGCCCTTTTTCTCCCCCCATGACTGAACCCAAGAACACTCTCCGAATCGGACTGCCCAAAGGCAGTCTCCAGGAGCCAACGCTTGAACTCTTCAAGCGCGCCGGGTTCAACATTGTGATTTCCTCCCGTTCTTACCGCCCGACGGTGGACGATGAACAGCTCGAATTGCGCCTGCTGCGCGCCCAGGAGATTGGCCGGTATGTGGACCATGGGTTCCTCGACTGCGGCATCACCGGACGTGACTGGATCGCCGAAAACAATGCCGACATCGAAGTGCTGACGGATCTCCGTTATTCGAAGGCCACGTCGAAACCCACCCGCTGGGTGCTGGTGGTGCCGGATGATTCTTCGGTGCAATCGGTGAAAGATCTCGAAGGCAAGCGCATCGCCACTGAAGCCGTGGATATGACGAAGGCTTACTTGGAGAAACATGGCGTGAATGCCGAGGTGGAATTCAGTTGGGGGGCCACGGAAGTGAAGGTGCCCGAACTCGTGGACGCCATCGTTGATATCACTGAAACGGGAAGCTCCTTGCGTGCGAACAAGCTGCGCATCGTGGACACCCTGATGGAGAGCTATCCGCAGTTCGTCGCCAGCAAGCCTGCCTTTGCCGACGCCTGGAAACGTGAAAAGATGGAAACGCTCGTGCTGCTGCTGCGCGGAGCTTTGGAGGCGCGCGACAAGGTCGGCCTCAAGATGAATGTGCCTGCCAGTGCCCTGCAGATGGTCGTGGAGACCCTGCCTAGCGCCCGCTCGCCCACCGTGTCCCAGCTTGCCACGCCCGAATGGGTGGCCGTGGAGACGGTGATCGCCGAATCTGTCGTCCGGGAAATAATCCCACGACTCAAATCACTGGGTGCCGAAGGCATCGTCGAGTACCCGCTGAACAAAATCGTCCATTAAACCGGACATCACTAGAAACAACCGAGACACACGCCCATGGGATCGCTCAAAAAGCGCCGTAAGACCAAGATCAACAAGCACAAACGCCGGAAGCGCATGCGCGCCAACCGTCACAAGAAGCGTTTGCGCTACAAGTCGTAAGAGCTAGCCTCTCGCGCATGACCTGCCTCCGACCAGTGAATCGATTCCCTCTATTCACTGGCGGAGGTTTCATGTCATTCAGATTCACTTCTACATCGGGTATGATCGCGCGATTACGGCCCAGTCTTTCATGCCTCTGGCTCGCCTTCTCGGGCGTGCTTGTTTCTCATGGGCTGAGTTCACCGCAGAGTCTGATGCGGGCGGATCTGGCCCTGCCGGTGATCACCCCACAGCCGCTGGCACACCTCGAGCTTCAGGCCGAAGGTGTAGTTCTG
>CAYMHJ010000033.1:19351-32106 GCA_964390165.1 uncultured Prosthecobacter sp.
GAGGCGTTGGCGCATTTCACCACAGCACTTCAGTTTGAGAGTGCAGGCAAGATGCGCGAGGCGCTCCAGCATTATCTGGAAGTGCTGAAGGCCGATCCAGCCAACCCAGATCTCGCAGCTCATACGGCTGAACTGGCCTTTCATTATCAGAGCCGTGAACAGGCGGTGGGTGTGCTTGAAAAGGCCAAAGCCTCTCGCCCAGACGAGCCCGCAGTGTATCTGAACCTGATCCGTTTCCTGAGCACTTATGTGCCGGATGACCCTTTCGAGCGTGACCGCACGCGCCAGTTGATGGGAGAGGTGGTGACCCGATTTTCCCGTCGGGCAGAGGTGATCAGCTTTGCTGCCAGGCATCATTTGAGCCTCAGCCAGCGTGATGACGCGCTGAAGATCATCGACCAGGCATCGAAGCTGGAGATCAAGAATCCGAAGTATTGGCTGGAACTCGGGCGTGCAGCCCAGGAAATCTGGCCACTGGCGCAGATCGAGATGAAGGACGAGCACGCCCGGCGGGTGAATTTCTACTTCCAAAAAGCTCTCGCCTATGCGGCTGCAGGTGCCAATGGCGAGCCCACACGACTCGAGGTGGCTCAATATTTTGTGCTGTCCAATCAGCTCGATCTCGCACGCGCTTTGTGTGAGCAGATCTCCACAGAGACCGGGAATTTGCAGGCGAGGAAGATTCTTTTCCGCCTCTACGATGCCAATGAACAGAAGGATCTGGCGCTCACCGTGCTGGAAAAGATCGTTCAGGATGCGCCTGAGGATGTGGAACAGCGGCGCTTGCTCGTGCAGGCTTATGAATCCCGCCAGATGTGGGACCAGGCAGTGCCTCATCTTGAGGCTGCCATCCAGATCGGCGGAGGTGATCCAGGAGAATACCAGGCGCTCGGCCAGCTCATGCTTCAGTCCAAGCTTTACGAAAAGCTCATTCAGCTCTGCGAACGCACAACGAAGCTGTATCCAGACAACCCGGTCTTCCATCTCCACGCCGCCTTTGCCCAGCGCAGTTTGGAGCGCTGGGAGAAAGCGGTCAAATCCTTCGAGCGTGCGGCGGCCATGGCAGAAACCGGTCAGGCGGAGCTGGTAAATCACCGTTTCTTTTTCCAGTTCGGCATCACTCTAGAGCGCAGCGGACGACACGATGACGCGGCGAAGATGTTTGAAAAGGCCATCACCCTCACGCCGAAAGATGAGATCGAGGACGCGGCGAACACGATGAACTACCTCGGCTACATGTGGCTGGAACTGGGGCGGCACCTCGACAAGGCGGGCGAACTCATCCGCAAGGCGAACGAACTTCAGCCCGATAATGCGGCCTATGTGGACAGCCTGGGCTGGTGGCATTTCAAAAAAGGCGACTACGCCCACGCCATCGTCGAGCTACAGCGTGCTCTCACCCTGCTGACGAATCCCGAGCCTGACGATGCCGAGATCATCGAGCACATCGCCCAAACTTATCTAAAACTGGGTGAGGCGCAAAAAGCACGGGAGTGGTTCCAAAAAGCCCGCGAAATGAAGCCCACCGAGCCGAAGCTGCTTCAGCGGATCGAACAAGGGCTGAAGGCAAACCCATAGTCCACAGCGGGCGGGATTTCCTCCAGGAGTGCAGGCTGAAAGAGTGTACTCGGTGGTAAAATTATAAAATTTATAATGCCGACTATTAGCTTTCGCTTACTTTTTCGTTCCAAAACCGGATGTCTCTTCAGCCCCGCCGATCCTCCATCACCCTTACACTCCTCGTCATCACACCTGTGGCGTTGCTGGCGTGGCTGGGTACTTATCTGATCCGCGATGCCGCCCGCAGCACCGACAACGCCCGCGAGGCGATCCTGGCCGAACGGCTGTTCGTGGCGAATCATCAGCTTCTCCACGACCTCAGGCAGTTCACGGATGAGATGGACAACCTGGGCACCTACCAAGGTTCGTCATTGACGGATGCCGCAGCTCAGGTGGGCGACCACCCCTGGGTGGATGAAGTCTGGATCAGCGACACGTCTGGCCAGGTGACCATCACCACGGCTAAAAATACTCTCAGCCCCCTCCCCGAAGCATTGGCAGTTCCCCGGGCCACCGCCCTGAAAGAGCAACTCAAATCCAGCGGGATCACCGGTCCCGATGACTCTACAGAGACTCAACCATTTACCCTCATCGGAAGTGCGCCCGACCCTCTGGCCCCCAAACCCCGCAAAGCCATCTGGCAGACTGCGGTGAAGTCCTTGCACTACCATCTCTACGGCCCTCTCCTGGCAAAGTCCCGCTCCTTCGCCAGCGGCTGGCATGTCACGGATGGCGACTTCATTTACTGGCGGCTCGTCCATGACCAACTCCTCTGTGCCCGCGTGGACAGCAGGAAGCTCTCCGCCGCCCTCTTCGCGCGTCTGCCCATCCCCGGCATGGAAAATTACCCTGGCAAGCTCACCCTCTCCACCGTCACAGGCATTCCTCTCCATGGCTGGGGCCGCTCGCTTCAGGGCTCCAACAGCACGCCGGTGGCAAGGGGGCTCTGCTCTCCTCCCTTGACCCAGTGGGAGCTTGCCTACACCCCGGCCTACAGCGAGTTTCCGAAGCCCTATCTCTTCCCCATCCTTCTCGGAGTCGGTTCCGGTTGTCTGCTCGTCGGGGCTCTTGCCTGGACCTTCTTCCGTGAAAATGCGCGCGAGATCCGCGTGGCCCAGCAGCGCGTCAGCTTCGTGAATCAAATCTCCCACGAATTAAAAACTCCGCTCACCAACATCCGCCTCTACGCCGAGATGGCCTCCCAGCGCATCGAGCAGGCTGGAGATGCCATTGGCAGGCGACACCTGAGTGTGGTGGAGACAGAGGTCGCCCGGCTCGACCGACTGATCCAGAACGTGCTCAACTACGCACGCCAGCAGCGTGACAAGCTCAGTGTCCAGCCTCGGCCCATCTCTCTCGACCACGTCGTCGAGCGTGCCGTGAAGCACTGGCGTCTGCTTCTGGAGCTCAAAGGCTTTGAATTGGAAACCAGACTTCTCGGGCCCAACGAAATGAGTGCTGATCCCGATGCCATCGAGCAGATCCTCGGCAATCTCATCTCCAACGTAGACAAGTATGCCAAGTACGGAAAGTGGATCTGCATCCGCACCGAGCAGGAGCCGGAAAAAGGCATTGCGCGGCTCATTGTCGAGGATCGCGGCCCCGGCATCCCCACCAGCAAACGCTGCGCCGTGTTCGAGCCCTTCGAGCGGCTCCGCTCCGACCTTGATGAAGGTGTCAGCGGTACCGGCATCGGCCTCACCATCTCACGCGAGCTGGCCGAACTCCACGGCGGCAGTCTCGAAGTATGCCCGAACTACAAGGAGGGCGCCCGCTTCATCCTCACCCTGCCCTTGCAGCCGAAATCCTGACCCACCCACTCCCGCATCATGAAAATCCTCATCGCCGAAGACGACGAACACACCCGCGAAGCCCTTAGCGAAGTGCTCAGCATGGAAGGTTACGAAGTCGTCACCGCCAGTGATGGCCTCCAGGCCGTCGATTTCTTCCGTGCCACCAAGCCCGACTTTGTCTGCCTGGATGTCATGATGCCCGGACAAAATGGCTACGAAGCCTGCAAACAGATCCGCCGTCACGACGAGCAGGTTCCCATCCTCTTCCTCACCGCCAAGGCCGAGGAGATCGATGCCGTGCTCGGCCTCGAACTTGGTGCCGACGACTACATGACCAAGCCCTTCGGCGTGAAAGAGATCATCGCCCGCATCCGCGCCATCACCCGCCGCACCGCCGCCCGCAGCGCCAAAAAAAGCGGCGAGGACGAATTCATGATGGATGACCTCCGCATCGTCCCTGCCGAACTGCGCGCCTACCGCGGCACCACCGATCTCCAGCTCAGCCCGCGTGACTTGAAAGTGCTGCGCCTCCTCCATGAAAAGCGTGGCAAGGTCGTCGATCGCAACCAACTCGCCGACGAAGTCTGGGGCATCGACTACTTCCCAGAAAGCCGGGCCCTCGACCAGCACATTTCCCAGCTCAGAAAACGCATCGAAAAAGACCCCGCCAATCCTCGCATCATCCGCACCGTCCATGGTGCCGGGTATCGGTTTGAGTAGCACTTGTGGCTGGCGAGATCGAGTGGCCGCGTATTGAAGAAAAGAGCATCTCCCCTGGGCCTCAAGAGAGCCGCCGTGATCAATCCCCACTTGATAGGAAGGAACACATTCAACATAAGCGAGCCTTGCGTCTTCACCTGAGAATAGCCGAAGCGATCTGATGGCGAGCTTCTCAATGCACGATCTGCACTTCGTCTCCGACATTGCAGATGCCGAAGAATTTCCGCGCCTTGTCATAGGGGAGGCGGATGCAGCCATGGGAGGCGGGGCGTCCCGTGACATAGCCGCTGTGCAGGCCGATGGCGCTGCAGTTCAGGCGCATGAAGAAGGGCATGGCGACGTGATACAGGGTGGATGTCCAGGAGCGGTGTTTGTCGGTGATGACGTAGCGTCCTGCCGGGGTGCGGTAGCCTTCACGACCGGTGGAGACGGGGCAGGTGTCGATGATCTGGCCTTCTTTCGTGACCCAGGCGCGCTGCTTGGAGAGGTCGATGGTGACGAGGATCACAGGCTCGGACTCGGGCTGTCTGCCGAGGATGATGCGCATGAGGAAAAGGTAGCCTTGATTGGCGGCGAAATTAATGGGGTAGCGGTGATAGCGTGTCGTACATTTCGACGCACTGGCACCCCAGCGCATGAGTTCCGCCGCACCTTCGACATCTCCACGCGAGGCACAGGCGATGAGTGGGGTGACGCCGCGGTCACTTTCCAGGGCGTTCTTGAGATCCTTGATGGTGACGCGGTCGAGCACGGCCTTGGTTATCGGTGTGGCAAAGCGGATGTTGGGATCGGTGCCAGCGGCCAGCAGTGCGCGGTAAATTTCAGTGCCCCGGCGAAGCGAAGCCAGCGGAAGCGGGGGTTGTTTTTCATAGCCCGGTTTGGTGACATCTGCTCCGCCGTAAAGAAGGGCGCGAACGCTCTTCGCTGCTCCGTAACGCACAGCGGCACAGAGGATCGTATCGCCGCCTGGGGTGGGTTCATTGGCGTCGGCACCTCGGGAAATAAGCTCACTGACCCATTCATCATCATCGAGAATCGCGGCGTAGTGCAGTAGTGGCAGACCGCCGATGTCAGGGATCTCCGTGCGGAAAAGGAGTGACACTTCATCGCGCAGAGCGGTCCATTTCCAGGGCGCTGCCGGAGGGGTGGGGGGAACGGCGGGTGGAGAAGGCAAAGCCGGAGCCACTGGGACTGACGCGGCCATTCTGACATCGGGTGGTGCAGGAGCGGTGGGCTGAGCAGGGGCAGGCGTGGATAAAAGATCCTCCGCCTTGTCCGGCTGCGTATTGCTAGTTTTGGGTAGGCCGGGGTCGCGAATCGACGTAGGGTTGGCCAGTGCCGAGTCGTGACCATAAAACAAAATCGCGCCCACAAGGATGCCCACAGCCACCAGCGCCATGATCATGCCGTAAAATATCGGCAGGAGCTCGGCGAGGATTTTTTGAGTCCGTGTGGGATTCCGGGTCATCGGGGGCACAATCTTTAGCGGCGAGCAATCATGAGTCGAGCCACTATTTGCATCCAATGGGAGCGCATTGCATGTTCCCTTCTCAATCACGATAGAACGCCGACCCTTTCATTATATTTAACAACCATGAAACTCACAGACATCCGCATCACTGACGCGACGGTTTATTTTCTTCCTGTCAGCATGCGTGTACCTCTGAAGTTCGGTCCCGAGACGGTGACAAACGCTGTGTGCCTACGGGTGAAGGTGAGCGTGCAGGACCGTAGTGGACGTACAGCCGAAGGCTGGGGGGAGACCCCGCTGAGTGTGTCCTGGGTCTGGCCTAGCACTTTGAGCGTGGAAGTGAGGACGCAGCGGATGAAGGACTTCTCCGTAAGCCTGGCAAAGAAGCTGGTGAACTGTGGTCTTGAAGGGCACCCGATGGAAATCGGCGCGGACTTCATTCATGGACCTCTGGCCGAGACGCTGAAGTCGGCGAATCTGGAGGCGGGCGGCCCGCAGATGCCCTACCTCGGGTCACTGGTGGCGTTCAGTGCTTTTGACATCGCCATCCACGATGCCTTTGGCAACCTGCTCGGGCGCGATGTCTATGAGACTTACGGCCCGGAATTCATGTCGAGAGATCTGAGCGCTTATCTGCAGGCGGAAGAGGGCAGCGGGATCGACTTCCGTGGCAGGTTCCCGCAGGATTACTTCTCGAAAGTAGTGCCGACCAGGCTGCCGGTGTGGCATCTCGTCGGCGGTGTAGATGCGCTGGAGGCTGCCGACCTCACGGGCAGTGAGCCGAACGATGCCCACCCACTCCTGCTCGCCGACTGGGTGCAGCGGGATGGGCTGAAATGCCTGAAGGTGAAGCTGCGCGGCACTGACGCGGCCTGGGACTATGAGCGCATGGTGCGCGTCGGGCGGATCGGCTTTGCGAATGGTGTGCGCTGGCTGAGTGCTGACTTCAACTGCACGGTCAAAGACCCGGCCTATGTGAATGAAATCACCGACCGCCTGCTGGCCGACGAGCCGGAGATTTATGCCCGTACTTTATATGTCGAGCAGCCCTTCCCTTATGATCTGGAGGCTGACATGATCGATGTCCGCAGCGTCTCGGCGCGCAAGCCGCTCTTCCTGGATGAAAGCGCGCATGACTGGGAGTTTGTTCGCCTGGGCCGGCGCCTCGGCTGGAGTGGCGTGGCGCTGAAGACCTGCAAAACGCAGACCGGAGCGCTGCTCAGCCTGTGCTGGGCCAAGGCTCATGGGATGCCGCTGATGGTGCAGGATCTCACGAACCCGATGCTGGCCATCATCCCGCATGTGCTTCTGGCCGCGCACGCGGGGACGATCCAGGGCGTGGAGTGCAATGCGATGCAGTTTTATCCCGACGCCTCCACCATCGAAGAGCGCGTCCATCCAGGGCTCTACCGCCGCCGCGAAGGCGTGGTGGACCTTAGCACGCTGGGTGGCAGCGGCTTTGGTTACCGCGTGGCTGAGATCGGACGTGAGCTGCCTTCCGCAAGCTATGGCTGAGGCCATGCGGTGATCATTCGTGACAATTGATTCACTCATCCTGACAAAACCCTTGCGAGTTTGGCCTTGCCGAAACTCATCAAAGTCATGATCTTAGCCGTCGGCGGACTGCCCACTCAGTTCCGCTGCTCCTCAGTGAACCTCAGCCACGATCTTATGAAGACGACCTCCATCCTCCGCCTGCTTGCCATGATCCCCCTGGCGGTGACCCTCGTCAGTTGCAAACTGCCGCCGCGCTACGCGATGCGTGAAATTCAATCCAAGGGCCTGTTGAACTATCTCGGCAGTGACTACAGCACCGTTTCCCCGCAGTATTACGCCTCCGCCGCGCCCTTCCAGCTTCAGCGCCCGTACGCAGAGCCCCGTCCGGTCAACCCGATTCCTTACCGCTCCACCTATCACACGAACCGCAACCTGAAGGCTGATTACAACCGTGTGCCCTATCGCCCGAAGACGGTGACTCGTTCCTCATCTTCCGGTTCCAAAAGCAGCACGAAAAATTCCACGGCCACTTCGGCGGCAAAAAGCGCCCCCAAACTCCCGCCCAGCCTCGCTGTTTCCACGCCGACTCCGGCCAAAGAAAAATCAGCCCCCGAGGCCACCAAAATCCCGGCCGAGACATTGCCCTATGGAGCTGCCGTTTCCGGGCGTCCAGGCATGGTGACGAGCCCTTATGCCTTGAAGCATCAGTTGGTGGATGTGAGCGGCCTGGCTCCTGGAGACGCGGTGAAGGACCCATACTCGGGCAAGCTCTTCCGTGTGCCGCCGACTCAGCAGGCCGCTGATCAGTCGAAAGCTGCCGATGCCCCTCCGGCTCCTGAGAAAAAGGAAGCCGCCAAGCCTGAGGCTCCTGCGGAAGCTCCTGCCGGTGCTGCTCCCAAGCCCTGAGCTGCCCGCATTCATGCCACAAGAACACCCGGAGGATAAATTCCTGCCGGGTTTTTTGTGCCCCGGGATGCACTTCATTCCTCTGAATGAACAGGGACTCGGGGCGCGTGGTATGTAGCCCCCCCGCATGTCGTCTTTTCTGTCCCGTCATCCCATCCTCCGCCTCGTCGCCTCGCCGCAGCATTTGTGGCGTACCATGTCCCTGGGCTTGAAGAGCATCTGGCTGAACAAGCTCCGCTCCTTTCTCACCGCCCTCGGTGTCATCTTCGGCGTGGCCTCGGTCATCGCCATGCTCGCCATCGGCGAGGGGGCCAGCCATGAGGCCCAGGAGCAGATCCGCCGTCTCGGCAGCCAGAACATCATCCTGGAAAGTGTAAAGCCACCGGACGGCCAGGGCTCCGGTGCCGAGACTCGAAGCATGGTCATCGAATACGGCCTCACCCTGCGGGACATCCAGCAGATCCGCCAGACCGTGCCCGAGATCGAGGTCGTGGTGCCCTCCCGAATCCTCAGCGAAAACATCTGGAACTTCGAGCGCAGCGTGGACGGCCAGATCCTTGGTGTGCTGCCCATCTACCCTCAGATGCGCAACCGGCAGATGATGAGCGGACGCTTCTTCACCGACCTGGAGATGGAGGGCAAACTGCCCGTCTGCGTGATCAACGAAAGCGCCGCCACGAAGCTCTTCCCGCTCTCCACGCCCATCGGGAAATCCATCCGCGTCAAAGGCTACTACTACAACATCCTCGGCATCATCCAGAACGACGGCGCGCGCGCAGAGGGCAGCGCCATCAAGTCCGCCGATGCGCAGATCTTCATCCCCTACACCACGCTCATGGACCAGTATGGCGAGACCTTCTTCCGCATGAGAAGCGGCAGCTTCGAGGCTGAAAAGGTGGAGTTCCACGAAGCCGTCGTGCGGGTCAAAGATGTGAACCAAGTCGAAAGCCGCGCCGAGGCCATCCGCCAGATCCTCTCCTCGAATCACAAGAAGGAGGACTGGCGCATCATCGTCCCCGTGGAGCTGCTCCGGCAGGCGGAGCGCACGAAGCAGATCTTCAGCATCGTCCTCGGCAGCATCGCCGCCATCTCCCTCGTCGTCGGCGGCATTGGCATCATGAACATCATGCTCGCGACCGTCACCGAGCGCACCCGCGAGATCGGCATCCGCCGTGCCATGGGCGCGCGGCAGGCAGACATCGTGGTCCAGTTCCTCATCGAGACCGTGCTCCTCTCCGGCGCCGGCGGGGTCATGGGCGTCATCCTCGGCATCGCCATCCCCATCGCCGTCCAGCACTTCGCCGGCGTGACCACCGTGGTGAAGTTCTGGTCCCCCGCGCTCGCCTTCCTGATCTCCGTCATCACAGGTATCGCCTTCGGCATCTACCCCGCCCAGCGCGCCGCCCGGATGAATCCCGTCGAAGCGCTGCGGCACGAGTGATCAGGGCCGCGTGAGACTCACGGCCACGTGATCGCAGCCTGGGAGGATGCGTTTGCGCAGCTCAAGGGTCACGCTGCTGGCACCAAACTCATCAATCAGACACGCCGCCATCTCGGCAGCGAGCGTTTCGATCAGCTGCCTCGGCCTTCCCGCAGCGAGTGCACGAAGGCGAATCGCCACGGCGGAGTAGTCCACCGTGGCGGAAAGCCGGTCCCCCATCGCCTCGAAGCGGGTCGGCACCGTGAAGGAAACATCCGCCTGCAGAGTCTGCCAGGCCGCGCGTTCCTCCTCGGGCACGCCGATGCGTACGGGCAGTTCCAGGCCGCGCAGATGGATGCTGTCAGAGGTGGTCATGGCCATGGATCAGCGCTTTTTCCCGCCCTCGCGTTCACGTTTGATTTTCTCATAGCCCATCTGAATGAAGGAGAAGTCGCGGCAGTGCGCCTTCGCATCCTCAAGGGTGATGAAGTCATAGGTCAGCAGGTGCAGCAGGCTGTCGTCGATGGTGTGCATCCCATCCCGCCCGCCGATCTGGATCAGGCTCGGGAGCTGCTGGAGACGCTGATCGCGGATGCAGGAAGCGATGGCGTTGTTGATCATCATCACCTCAGAGGCCATCACTCGGCCCTCCCCGTCAGAGCGGCGGATCAGATGCTGGCAGACGATGCCGCGCAGGCAGTGGCTGAGCTGCGAGGCCACATAATCCTGCTGCTCCTTCGGGTAGCTGTCCAAAATACGCGTGATGGTGGAGGGCACATCCGTCGTGTGCAGCGTGCTGATCACCAGATGGCCCGTCTCCGCCGCCGTCAGCGCCGTGCGCATCGTCTCCAGATCACGCAGCTCACTCACCGTGATCACATTCACGTCCTGCCGCAGCGCACTCTTCATCGCCCGGGCAAACTCATGCGTGTCAAAGCCCACCTGCCGCTGGCGGATCAGGCTGTGCCCATGCTGGAAGACGAACTCGATGGGGTCTTCGATCGTCACGATATTGCACGAGCGCTCGCGGGCGATCTGCTGGGTCATGCTGCACAGCGTCGTCGTTTTACCGCTGTTGCTCACACCGGTGATCAGGATCAGCCCATCGCGGATCTTGCACATCCCCTCCACCGTCGGGCCATGGCCCAGGTTCGCCAGGTCCGGGATCACATCCGGGATGTAGCGGAAGTTCCCCTCGATCCGTCCCATGCAAAAGCAGGCATTCCCGCGGAAGCGCCCCAGGTTTTCCACCTCGATGGCGAAGTCCAGCTCCCACTCCTGCTCCAGCTTCGAGCGCTGCGTGTCCTTCAGACCGCCGAGGATGAGCTCCCGCACATCATTCGAGTCCAGCACCTCCTCCGTCACAGGCGTCATCCGCCCATGCAGACGCATCGTCGGCGCAGCGCCGGGAGAGAGATGCAGGTCGGAAGCCCCGGCCTGCATGGCCATGGCGAGGTATTCGATGAGGTCGTACTGGCGCATAAAAGAGAGGCCCGCAGCAAATCGGAGACTCAGGCCGATGTCGAGGCAGGATTCGCCCCAGGGGATGGATATTTTCTAGGCTTCGGCGAAAAGGGCGAGCGCGTCATGCAGGCATCGCTATTAGCCCGCCACGTCCTCCCGCCCTTCCTCGACTTCGTCAAGACGCTCCAGGGCGATGAAAAGAGCGAGGCCCAGACCTTCCTCGACCGCCTGTTCAAAGTCCTCGGCCACGCATCCCGCCACACACCGCTTTTTTAAAGCGTTTCAAAAACGTCCTGGAGGTGCGTTCCAGCTACAAGCGCTTCCAGAGCAAGCAGGCGTGGTGGTCACTCTGGAGCACCGGAGCTTACACCTTCTCTCCGTACAAAGTCGCTTGGCGTGAGATGCCCGGCGGACGCTTCGCCGCCGCTCTCGTTGCCCCGGATGAAAACAAACTCTGGGGCACGCGCGTGATCATTCCCGACCACAAGCTGTACTTTGTTCCCTGCGCCACTCTGGAAGAAGCCGCTTACCTGACCGCCATGCTGAATGCCCCCGTCGTCTCTGAGGCCATTTCCGCTTACGCCGCGCAGCTCAGCCTCGGCGTCAGTGTCGTCGAATATCTCGCACTGCCTGCCTTCAAAGCCTCCGACAAACAGCATCGGGAACTAAGTCGGCTCGGCATCAAGCTGACCCGGCAGAAGGACCTGCCCTCTGCCGAACAATGGGAAGAGCTGGATGTGCTTGCCCGCACCGCCTTCGGGATCTGAGCCCACCTCCTGGCCCTGAACCACGCCTGCGCCGAGAAAGAGAAGTCCGGCCAAAAGATCACCCCGCCCCGCCTTCAGCACTGAAGACTGCATCGAAGCCCCTCAGCTTTAACTCCCATGGGCATGTCACTCGATTTCCTCTGCCCCGCCTGCGGGCTGGAGGGCCAGGTTTCCAGGGGGCCGGACTGCGGCATGATGGTGGGCACGACGACGATCTACTGCCTCACCTGCCAGACGCTTCAGGATGCCGTGGTGGAGAAGCAGCGCTACACACTCGTCCCCCGCGTGAACGAACCGCGCTGCGAGAAGCGGAAGAGCCACCCCATCAAGCTCTGGAACAAAGACGAGCCCTGCCCCCGCTGCGGCCTGGCCCATCTCCATGAAGACCCGAACGGCGAGGTGCTCATGTGGGACTGACGACCTGCTGCGGAGTCGGATCTCCACTCCCCACGGACCTTTCCAAACCTCACTCCGCCCGGCGGCCATCCTCCACGGGGAAAAAGAAAACCTAGCCTGCGGCCACATTCAGCACTTACCGCCCGTGCCGGTGGTCCCACTCTTCGGCCAACAAAAGCGACGCCATGGCCTCACACCAGGTGTGGGCAGTCTGGGTTTTTTGGCTGCGCGGCGAGTGCCGCCGCTGGCCTTCGTGGAGATCACAGGCAGCCTGCCACCACTGCTGAAGCCGGAGAAACTCCTCCTGCAAGGCAGGCTTTTGAAACGGCCTGCCCTCCAGCAGGCCGCTGCGGAGCACGCTGAGCGCCTCCTCCCGGCGGTGGTATGGCCCAAGCCATTCTGCGGCGGGCTCACTGCCCTGACTCAGCCCGGCATCACCCCTTTCCGAAGGACTCGGTGCTGGGGGAGGGGGAGGGGGAGGGCGTTCGGGAATCCATCTCATGGCGTGCTGCGGGCTAGATTGCGCTAAAGCCGTGGTTTTGTCTGGTAGGTCTTTACCCCATTCCACTCGGCGCCCCCTGAACACCACCCCGGCCTTGCTGAACAGGGAAAAGGGCCGGACGGAGCTGCCCGTGGTGCTGGACCATTCAAGCTGGGCGGAATGGCTGGACCCCAGGACGCGGCTGGAGGCGGGGCAGTCCCTGCTCCTGCCCGCTGATGAGGCAGACTTCCGCGCCTAACGGGTGACAACACCAGGTGGG
>CAYMHJ010000034.1:0-31735 GCA_964390165.1 uncultured Prosthecobacter sp.
GGTGGTTCGATTCATCAGCGGTGGTTTTGTGCCGATGAATGAAATGTGTGAGCGTTCCGGAATGAGCGAGCGCCAGATATTCGACCGAACCAAGGCAGTGTTTGAGTATTTCAACCTGCCCTTCGACGCTGGTCCACCCCCGAGGTGAAGGCGCTCCAATGGATCATATCAATCCTCAAACCAACGCTTCACAGCCTCAGGGCTAAAGCGCACCAGATGACCCAACTTGCGAAAAGGCAGCCCCTTCTGTTCACGCAGCGTGGTGACATGGCGGACGCTGCATCGCGCATAGCGAGCAACGTCATCAATGGTCCAGAGTGAGGATTCAGACTGAGTGGCGGACTGAGTATTAGGGGAGGGTATGGGCGTATTCATCGCCATGGATGACGTGTCAACACCACCCCCTACATTGCCACGCAAACGAATGCAGTTCGTTGCGCAACAATCTGGTGAAGCGCAGTTCGGCAGCACCTCCTAATTTATCGATTGGTTGCACCCTTACACACCCTTGCAGATGCTAGCAGGATTGTTTGGATGTGGCATGACAAGTTATGACACCAACACTTCAGATTCCTGCTAACCCTCGCCAGACCCAGAAAACCCGATTCTGCGAAATTCCTCATGAAATCAACGGTTTCAGAGCCCATCGGCAAGAGTCTTCCCCGCCAGAACTACATTGCCAATCGAATCTACAGGTGGCGGCCCAGGTTTGGCATCGGCCTTTGCAGGGCTTGATACACGAGCGAGCGCAGGCTTTGAAGCGTGTGCCGCGCGCTGAGGCTGTCGGCACAGAGCGCTTTGATGATCCAGCCGCCTTCGCTCAATGGCCCGTGGCCGAGATAGATTTGTGAACTATTCAGGCATTCCACTGCTGTGAGCCGCAGGGCCGCGGAGCTGAGCACGATGCAGCTCACATACTGAGACTGCGGATGTTGTATGCGCAGGGTTTCCAGACTCGCATCATCGGGTGAAAGGCGGTAGCGCTCACGAGCCACGAGACGCCCGTTCACGAAGGCGTCGAGATCCCAGCAGAGTTCGGCATAACGAAAGACCTCGCCACTGGCGACGCGGCCTGGGGTGAGCCAGTCGAAGAAGAGAATCGTTGCACCAGGATCGGCATGCAGTTCGGTCTTCTGCTGGTAGCGGGCGCCTGCCTGAGGAATGAACGGCTCGGGGACGAACTCCAGTGTGGCACCTGCGTGCGCGGTGAAGCGCTGCGTGACTTTTGCAGGACCACCGCTGCGGGAGCGATAGACGCGGCTGGCGCTCGGTGTGGTCAGGACGAGAGATGCTCCGGCTTCCGCTTCGGCGGATAACTCAATAGTATCGCCGTCAAAGATGCCGGCGGTGGGATTGACGATGTTTACCACCAGGGCGCTGGCGTCATCATGAGGCTTGCTGATATGGAGCGGGGCACGGAAGGACTGCTCCCGCACATAAGTCTGGCCGTTGTCATAACAAGCGGCCTTGAGATGGAGGTGGCCTTTCAAACGAAGAGATACTCGCGTTTCAACCAGCCGATGAGCTCATCCTTGCCCTTCTCCGACTTCATATCGGCAAAGAGGAAGGGCTTGTCTCCACGCATGAGTTTGGAATCGCGGGCCATGACATCGAGATCAGCGCCGGCATAGGGCGCGAGGTCGATCTTGTTGATGAGCAGGAGATCGCTGTTGCGGATGGCGGGGCCGCCTTTGCGCGGGATTTTATCGCCCTCGGCCACGTCGATGACGAAGATGAAGACATCGGCGAGTTCGGGCGAATACGTCGCGGAGAGATTGTCGCCGCCGCTTTCGATGAGCAGGAGCTGAAGGTCCGGGTGGCGCTTCTCCAGCTCGATGACGGCGGCCATGTTCATGCTGATGTCATCGCGGATGGCAGTGTGCGGGCAGCCGCCGGTCTCAACGCCCATGACGCGATCCGCTGGCAGGATGTTTTGCCGCAGGAGGAACTCGGCATCCTCGCGGGTATAGATGTCGTTCGTGATGACGGCCAGAGAGTAATCGTCCTTCAGCCACTGGCAGAGGCGCAGGACGCACATGGTTTTGCCGGAGCCGACGGGGCCGCCGATGCCGATACGAAGAGGTCGTTGGTTGCTCATGAGATGAAGAGTCGTTCGTTCGCGCGCGCATGGCGCATGGAGGCGATGTCGAGAAGGGGGGTAAACCAGCCGATGCGCTCCGGCGGTGCTGTGATCAAGGCATCGAGCTGCGGTGCGAGCACGGCCATGCTGCCGCGAATGATGAGCTGGCAGCTCTCCTGGCCTAGGCGCATCAGCTTCATGGCGCTGATGGCATAGCCACTGACGGTCTGCAAAGCAAAGGTGCAAAGGGCAGCCGCGACGGGCAGCCGACGCAGCTCCAAAGCGCAGGCGATGAGATGATGGCATGGCGCTCCACTTGTGACGTAGGTCTTCAAAGCTGGATCTTCATCGAGCTTTTGCACGAGGGACAAACGCCGTGAGCCGAGCTGACGACTGGCCTGCCGCAGTTCCGCTGCGAGCTTCCAGGCATCGAGTTCATCATCGAGAGCACGCAGGCTTTTCTGATCATTCACAGCGGCTAAAGCGTGCGCTTTGATCAAGTAAGGCAGCTCAAAAGCCAGCAGGCTGGGGATGATCTGACGATGGAGAAAATTTTCCAAATCCTCGGGCTTCTTCACGATGCCGTGCTGCACGAGCTCCTCCAGTCCCATGGAGTGCGCGTAAGCTCCCGAGGGAAACTGGGAATCGTTCACCTGGAGAAGCCAGGGTAGCCATTCAGGAAGCAGCATGGGCGGTGACGCGTAAGGGGTTGAACACAACGCTGACCTCCTCAAAGGCCCAGCCCTCGCGTTCACAGAGTTGGGGCACGGCGACATCATGTGTGATGCGGATCACGCCATCGATGACTTGGACACCAAGATGCAAATTTCCGATCTTCCAGCCCATGAGAGCCGCTTCTTTGGCAGAACCGGGCCGGATTTGATAAATGACCTCCGGCTCCTGCCGCACGACATAATCCACCGCCTCGGTCCGGTGAATGACGCAGCCGTGCTTGAGCCTGGTTTCAAGATCGAATCCGAACTCCGTGCCATCCGTTGCGATGCCACGCCAGCGGCGCTTCAGAAAGAGCCGTCGCTCCACAAGTAACTCCACCTGCTCGGAGACAGGCCTGAGCGATGTCTCGTGCAGCATACGCTGGATCAGGATCATCAGAATAGAAAATAGCGTTGAGCCATGGGCAGCACGCTAGCTGGTTCGCAGCGTAGCTCGCGGCCGTCGGCTTTCACGGTGTAGGTGTCCGGGTCCACCTCGATCTTGGGGAGGTAGTTGTTCCAGAGCATGTCGTGCTTGCTGACCTTGCGGCAGTTTTTTACGGCGCTGAGGCGCTTGCAGATACCGAGAGATTGCACTACGCCGCTTTGGAAGGCGGCATCGCTGATGAAGGTGAGGCTGGTAATGAACTTGGCCCGGCCATGCGCGGCGAACTGATGCCGATACATCATTGGCTGCGGTGTCGGGATGCTGGCATTTGGGTCACCCATGTTTGCCATGGCGATGAGGCCGCCTTTGAGCACGACCTCGGGCTTCACACCAAAGAAAGCAGGCTTCCACACGACGAGGTCCGCGAGCTTGCCTACCTCGATGCTGCCGACCTCATGGGAGACTCCATGCGTGATCGCGGGATTGATCGTGTATTTGGCGACATAACGTAGAGCGCGGTAGTTGTCGGCGGCATTGTGCTCGGAGCCTTCGAGCTTGCCAAACTGCATCTTCATCTTGTGCGCGGTCTGCCAGGTGCGCGTGATGACCTCGCCGAGGCGGCCCATGGCCTGGCTGTCGCTGGACATCATCGAGATGGCGCCGAGATCGTGCAGCAAATCTTCTGCCGCGATGGTTTCGGGGCGGATGCGCGACTCAGCGAAGGCCACGTCTTCAGGAATCTTCGAGTCGAGGTGATGGCAAACCATGAGCATGTCCAGATGCTCGTCGATGGTGTTCACCGTGAAGGGACGAGTCGGATTCGTCGAGGATGGCAGCACATTCGCCTCACCGCAGACGCGGATGATGTCGGGCGCGTGTCCACCACCCGCGCCTTCGGAGTGGTATGTGTGGATCGTGCGGCCTTTGAAGGCAGCGAGCGTGCTTTCGACGAATCCGGCCTCATTCAGCGTGTCGGTGTGGATGGCCACCTGCACATCGAGTTCATCGGCGACGCCGAGGCAGGTGTCGATGGCGGCGGGCGTGGTGCCCCAGTCTTCGTGCAGCTTCAGACCGATGGCACCGGCGAGCACTTGCTCACGCAAGGGGGCGGGTGTGGAGCAGTTGCCTTTGCCGAGGAAGCCGAGGTTCATCGGATACTCATCCGCCGCCTCCAGCATGCGGTGCATGTTCCAGATGCCGGGCGTGCAAGTCGTCGCGTAGGTGCCGTGAGCGGGACCGGTGCCGCCGCCGAGCATCGTGGTTATGCCACTGGCCAGCGCGTGATCGATCTGCTGCGGGCAGATGAAATGAATGTGCGTGTCGATACCGCCCGCCGTGATGATGCAGCCTTCGCCTGCGATGACCTCGGTGCCTGCGCCGATGACCATGCTGATGCCATCCTGCAGCAGTGGATTTCCGGCGTGGCCGATGCCGACGATGCGCCCATGTTTGATGCCGATATCCGCTTTGATGACGCCCTGCACGGCATCAATGATCGTGGCATTCGTGATGACGAGATCGAGGCACTCCGCATCCAAAGCGAGGCAGGATTGCGCCATGCCATCGCGGATGACTTTGCCGCCGCCAAACTTCACCTCGTTGCCGTAGCCGCCGCCTTCCGCGATGAGGTCGCGTTCGATCTCGATGAAGAGTTCCGTGTCGGCCAGACGCACCTGATCACCCACGGTGGGGCCGAACATGCTGGCGTGTTGTTTGCGCGTGATCTTCATGCGGGCAGAGGTCCGTTGACGAGGTTGTTGAGGCCATAAACCTCGCGTTTCCCGGCAAAGGCGACGACCTCGACCTCGCGGGTGTCTCCAGGCTCGAAGCGCACGGCGGTGCCCGCAGGAATGTTAAGCCGAAAGCCCAGCGCCGCAGTTCGATCAAAGTCGAGCGAGGTGTTCACCTCATAAAAATGGAAATGACTGCCCACCTGGATCGGACGGTCACCCGTGTTCGCCACCACGACCTTTTTGGTCGTTAGACCGACGTTCGCATCCAGGTCCAGCGCGTCTTGGGGGTGAATGATTTCTCCGGGGATCATGTCAGCGAACGGGGTTGTGGACGGTGACCAGCTTGGTGCCGTCGGGGAAGGTGGCCTCGATTTGGACTTCGTGGATCATCTCGGGCACGCCTTCCATGACCTCGCTTCGCTTCACGATGGTGGTGCCGTAGCTCATGAGCTCGGCCACGCTGCGGCCATCGCGCGCGCCTTCCATGATCTCCGCTGAGATGATGGCGACGGTCTCCGGGTAGTTCAGCTTCACGCCACGATCACGACGTCGGCGCGCCACATCAGCAGCGACGATGATGAGCAGTTTTTCCTGTTCGCGCGGAGAGAGATGCATGGCGTGATCAGTTGAAGCTCACGCGAGCAGGGCGAAGCAAGAGGGCTGCACGTAATGCCAGTCGCCGCAGGGCCGCGCCGCTGAATGCCAGCGCCGTCGTGGCGACCACGAGGCCCGTCACATACCCAACACCGCCAGATTCCAACGGCCAGGCGATGCCGTGCTGATTGCCTTGCCAAAACGCGCCCAGGCCGATCAAGAGCAGCTTCAGCACCGACCAGTGCATCCTGCTGCTTGGCATCACGACCACGATCATCAAGACAGCTAGGCCGACGATGAGCGCACCTGGAAAAACGAGAGCCTTCAATCCCAACGCGGCACCGCCGATGACACCAGCGAGAAGACTGGCCGCAGGTGAAAACCGGGCGAAGCGGGTCATGCCTGCCGTGGCGACAGCGCCGACCACGATGGCAAATAACCAGTGATCCATGCCGAGTAGCGGATGTCGCAGGCCAGCCATGAAAGCCGAGCCTTCGTCAAACTCATCCACATCCTCCATACCTGGAGGCAAGTGGTGCGCGTGCAGAGGCGCGTCGGTGATCAAAAACAACAGCAGAGAGGCAAAAAACCGGTTCAAGATCCGGCGGGAACGCAGCTTCGTGGAATGAGGCATGGATGGAAAACTAGGTTGGAAGATCAAACAGTGAGAAACTCCTTCACCACAGCATCGGTGAGATCCTTCACGCCTCCCTCAGCAACGACTGTGCCACGATCCATGATGTAGAAGACGTCGGCCAGCTCGCGACAGAAGTCGAGATACTGCTCCACAAGCAGAATGCTCATCTTGTCCTCGGAGCGCAGGATTTTCAGCGCATCGCCTATCTGGTCGATGACGTTGGGCTGGATACCCTCGGTGGGTTCATCGAGGATGAGCACCTTCGGCTCGGTGAGCAGCGCACGGGCGATGGCGAGCTGCTGCTGCTGGCCGCCGCTGAGCATTCCGCCTTTGCGCGGCAGGAATTCTTTGATGATGGGAAACAGCGTGAAGATGCGGTCGAGTTTGCCACTGGTCTTGATGCCGCGCGCGGTGGCACCGAGCAGGAGGTTTTCCTCCACGGTGAGAAAGGGGAAAATATCGCGACCCTGCGGCACATAGGCGAGTCCGTGACGCGCACGTTCTTCAGGTGCCAGGCGTGTGATGTCCCTGCCCTCCAACGTGATCGTGCCGGAGTCTGTTTTGAAAAGACCGACGATGGAGCGCAGCGTGCTGGTCTTGCCGACACCGTTGCGGCCCATGAGGCAGCATAGCTGGCCGTCGGGTACGGTGAGATCGACTCCGCGCAGGATGCGGCTGCCGCCGATGGAGGCGTGGATGGAGGTGAGGGTGAGCATGGTGTCAGTTAGGCGGCTTTTTTGCGTCCGAGGTACACTTCGATGACCTTGGGGTTGTTCTGCACGGCATCCACGCTGCCCTCGCAGAGCACGCTGCCCTGATGCAGCACGGTGACTTTGCGCCCGGTGGCGATCTGCTTCACAAAGACCATGTCGTGCTCGATGACGATGATGCTGTGCTTCCCCGCCAGCTTTAGCAGCAGCTCGCCTGTTAGCGCGGTCTCGTCATCGCTCATGCCAGCGGCGGGTTCGTCGATGAGCAGCAGTTTTGAATTTTGCGCCAGCAGCATGCCGATTTCCAGCCACTGCTTCTGACCATGCGAGAGCGAGCCTGCGAGATCCGTGCGACGTGAGCCGAGATTGATGATCTTCAAGATTTCGTCGATGCGGTCCACATCGGTGCTGGTGGTCTTGCTGAACAAAGTGCGCCACACGCCGCGCACACCTTCGAGAGAAAGTAGCAGGTTTTCAAAAACGGTGTGGTCGGTGTAAACCGTCGGCGTCTGAAACTTCCGCCCCACGCCGAGGCGCACGATCTCGTGCTCGCTCAGCGGCACCAGTTCCGTCAATGCGCCGAAGGTGATGGTGCCGGTGTCCGGCTTCGTGCGTCCGGTGATAAGGTCGAGGAAGGTCGTCTTCCCGGCTCCGTTCGGGCCGATGACGGTGCGCAGCTCGCCTTCGGTGAGGTAGAAGTTCAGGTCCGTGATGGCCTTGAACCCGGAGAAGGATTTGTTCACGCCTTCCGCGTTGAGAATGAGAGGGTGGTCCATGGCGGTGAGTTATTCGGCTTTGTCGGCAGCCTTGCTGAGCGGGACGGGATCAGGTTCCTCGGGCGGTTTCCGGTTTTGCAGCCAGCTCTTCGCCATCGCCGGAACACCCACGATGCCTTTGGGCAGAAATAGCACGACGATGATGAACATGCCGCCCAGGATGATGAGCCATAAATCGGGATAGGCGCGTGTGGCCCAGCTTTTGAGCGCGTTCACGCTGATCGCGCCGACGATGGGGCCGACCAGCGTGCCGCGCCCGCCCACAGCGGTCCAGACGACGGCTTCGAGGGACTTCTCCGTGGTCATCTCGCTCGGATTGATGATGCCGACTTGCGGCACATACAATGCCCCGCCAATGGAGCCGATGAGGGCGCTGAGTACGAAAATGAAGAGCTTGAAATTGGGGGAGGAATAACCGCTGAAGAGCACGCGGTTCTCGCTATCACGCACGGCCTGTTGCACGAGACCGAAGCGGCTGCGCGTGAGGCAGCGCAGGCCTGCGTAGGTCAACGAAAGCACAATGGCGGTGACGATGAACAGGCCGCGCTTCGTCTCTGGGCTGCGGATGTCAAAGCCGAGGATGAAGCGGAAGTCGGTGAAGCCATTGTTCCCGCCCATGAGCATGTCATTGCGGAAAAACATGAGCGAAGCGCCATACGTCAGCGCCTGCGTGAGAATGGAAAAATAGACGCCGCGCACACGCGAGCGAAACGCCAGCCAGCCGAAAACATAGGCCACGATGCCGGGGATGAGCATCATCATGATCACAGCAAAGGGGAAGCTGCTGAAGGGCTTCCAAAACGTGGGGAGCTTCTCCCAGCCGAGGAAGACGAGGAAGTCCGGCATGTCCTTGTGATACTGCCCCAGGTCCCCGATCATGCGCATGAGGTACATGCCCATCATGTAGCCGCCGAGCGAGAAGAACAGCGCCTGACCGAGGCTCAGCAGGCCGGTGTAACCCCAGAGCAGGTCCACGCTGATGGCGAGCATGGCATAGCAGAGATACTTGCCCCACAGGTTGATGGTGAAGTTGCTGATCCAGCCGAAGTAGTTCATCAGCGGCATCAGCACGATGAGGAAAAAAGCGATCACAGCCGTGTTGGCCCATTCTTTTTTCGCGATGGGGCGGACGAGCAGGGAGTGCGTCATGTGAGCGGATTGGCGTGAAGGTTTGGCTCAGGATTCCAGGCTGCGGGTTTTCGTGGCGAAGATTCCGGCGGGCCGCCATTGCAGGAAGAGAATGATGGCCCCGAGCACGAGGATTTTGCCGAGCACCGGATTGCCCAGGATCTGCTGCAAAGACTGGTCCACCACGCCGATGCCGAGAGCGCTGGCCACGGTGCCGATGAGACTGCCCACACCGCCGACCACGACGGTCATGAAAGCGTCCACGATGTAGCTTTGACCGAGGCTCGGACCCACGTTGCCGATCTGGGAGAGAAAGGCTCCCGCGAGGCCGGCGAGGCCGCTGCCAAAGCCGAAGGTGAGCATGTTCACACGCTCGGTGCGCACGCCGAGACAGGCGGCCATGTTGCGGTTTTGCATCACGGCGCGGATCAGCAGGCCCAGCGGTGTTTTGCTCAGCAGCGCCCAGGTGCCGAAGACGATGAGGACGGCAAAGCCGATGACGAAGACGCGGTTCCAACCAAAGATCACATCGTTGATCGTCCAGTTGTCACTGAGCCAGGATGGGCTGTTAACCTGCACGTTGTTGGAACCAAAGACGAGACGGAAGATCTGCTGCAGCACGAGGGAAACGCCCCATGTCGCCAGCAAGCTCTCCAGCGGGCGACGATACAAAAAACGAATCACACCACGCTCCAGCACCAAGCCAACGAGCGCCGCCATGATGAAGGCCATGGGCAGTGCGATGACGAAATACATCTCATAGACCCAGCCGCTAGTGTTCATGCCGGGCAGGTGCATTTTGATGCCGAATGGAGAAAGCGCCAGGCCCTCGGCGAAGATGCACTGCACCACATAAGTTGTGTAAGCGCCCACGGCGATGAGTTCGCCATGCGCCATGTTGATGACGCCCATCAGGCCGAAGGTGATGGAGAGGCCAATCGCCACGACGAGCAGCACCGAACCGAGGGAAAGGCCGCGAAAGAGCGTGCCAAAGAAATTCACCGCAGCGCGCTGGCCTTCGACGGCCGCCAGAGCTTTCTTGGCTGCAGCCAGCAGTGGTTTGTCACCCGCTTTCTCAGACTCTCGGATGATGCCGATGAGCGCGTCATTGGCGCTGAGCGGATGGATCTCTTCCAGCGCCTTGCAGCCCGTGAGACGCACGGCAGCATCGGGGCTGCGCAATTGCGTGAGCGCGATGGCCTCCTGCACGGCGCGCTTCACCTTGCTGTCGGTCTCAGCGGCGAGACGGCCTTGTAAAATGGGCAGCTTGGAGACATCGCGCTCCATGCCGAGCTGGGTGATCGCCATGAGACGGTCCTTGGCATCTGGCGAAGCTAATTTTGACAGATCCGTGACTGCTTTCATCGCGCGGCGGATGCTGCTGTCCGTCTCGGCGATCTCGGCGCGAGTGGGTGAAAGGCGGACCACGGCACCTGCGGCGTCTTTGAGCGGCTCTTTATCGTCCAGCCGCAGCGCTGTCTCTTTTTTCAGCGCGTCAGGATCACCGGCGAGTGTGACGGCCACAGGCTTGTCATCCGGGCCTTCGGCAATGTAGATGCTGCCTTCTTTCCAGGCGGTGAGCAGCGGCTCCATCTCGGGATCGCTCATGCCGGTGAGCGACATAACGAGCTTCACCTGGGCATTGCTGTCTTCCGAAAGCACGACGGCTTCAGCAATGATTTGTCGCGCGCTTTTGGCCTCTTGTGCCATGGCGGGGATGACGAAAAGAATGGCGGCCAGAATGCCGGTGAGCCAGGCTTTGTTCATAGCAAAAACATGTTCTTTATCATCGCCTCACCCATGCAGTTTTGATGCCAGCGCTGAGCACTGTCTGCGAGGAATGAGTCTTTTCAAAAAGAGGACGGCCCGCGACCAACGGACCGCCCCATAACATCCAATCAACGTGCGGCGGAAGCTCGCATCACTTCGCCTTGAAGGTGCCCTTCAGGAATGGCTCGCCATAGACATTGTCATAGGACTTGAGGATCTTGAACTGTCCGTTCGCCTTGGTTTCACCAATGAAGACGTTCTTCGTCACATGATGATTTTTCTGGCTCGTCACCTTGCCGCCAGGGCCGTCGAAGCTGATGCCTTTTTCCAGTTCGGCGATGACCTTATCCACCTCGAAGCTCCCCGCTTTTTCCACGGCTGCTTTCCAGAGATACACCCCTACATAGCTGAGCACCATCGGCGAGCAGGTCACGCGGCCTTCTTTGACGATTCCGGGAACGTCGCTCTTCGCCAGCCAGGCTTCGAAGTCGGCGATGAACTTGTCATTCGCATCGGACTTGATGGACTGGAAGTAAGTCCAGCAGCCGAGCTGACCCACGAGTTGTTTGGCAGGCAGACCACGGAACTCGTCTTCCGAAATAGAGAAGCTGACCACAGGGCATGTTTCAGCAGTGAGACCAGCGGCGGCATATTCTTTGAAGAAGGGCACGTTGGTATCGCCATTCAGCGTGCTGACCACGCAGGTGTCGCCACCAGCGGCGTATTGCTTGATCTCGGAGACGATCTGCTGGTAGTCGGTGTGACCAAAGGGCGTGTATTTACCAGCGGAGATGATCTTGCCGGACTCGTCCTTTTTGAAACCACCGCCGATGTTTTCCAGCGGAACGCCTTTGCTCAGCAGATACTCCAGAAGCACGAGGTTCGTGGTCTGGGGATACACATAGTCGCTGCCGAGGAGGTAGAACTTCTTGAAGCCTTTCTCCAAAAGGTAATCAACCGCTGGAGTGGCCTGCTGGCCGACGGCTTCGGCTGTGTAGAAGATGTTGGGGGACATTTCCTCGCCTTCATACTGCACCGGATAAAAGAGCAGGCCTTTGTTCGATTCGAACACAGGCAGCACAGACTTGCGGCTCACCGAGGTCCAGCAGCCGAAGGTGACGGCCACCTTGTCCTGTTCGAGGAGTTGCTTGGCTTTTTCCGCGAAGAGCGGCCAGTTGGAAGCGCCATCGACGACGACAGGCTCGATTTTTTTGCCGAGCACACCGCCCTTGGTGTTGATCTCGTCGAAGGTGAAAAGAAGGATGTCGCGTAACGATGTCTCGGAGATGGCCATCGTGCCGCTGAGAGAGTGCAGGACGCCGACCTTGACGGTTTCGGCCTGGGCGGTGGCGAATGTGGCGGCGGCTCCGATGAGGAGTGCGAGACGGGTGAGTTTGCTCATGGGTTTCATCTGTATTTTTGAGTGATTTCGATCCGGGATGATTCTCCTTCGGGAGGGGTGCGGAATGGCTTCGCATCAAACATGCCAGACCGCCCCGCTCACGCCGCTTCCCCAGTGTTCACGGGCTTTGCAAGGCTGCGGAGGTCATGCGTAGTGCTCGGCGACGAGTGCCATCTGTTGCGCCATGCAACAGGCACAACACCACACGACATTCCTATCACGCGCATCATCTGGGAAAGGCCGCTCAAGACCGCGTGGCACGCGCCGTGCTTTGTTGCGTCATGCTCTATGACCGCCCCTACCATCGATGCCCTCCATGCCGCCTATCGCTCCAGTGAACTGACACCCGCTCTGCTCGTGCAGCAGCTTCTGGATGAATGCGACAAGGCGGATGCCGCGATCTGGATCACCCGGCTAGATCGTGAGCAGTTGCAGGTCTATCTCGACGCGCTGGAGGGCCACTCGCCTGACACGAAGCCGCTCTATGGCATACCCTTTGCCATCAAGGACAACATCGACCTCGCCGGTGTGCCGACGACGGCGGCCTGCCCCGGTTTCTCGTATGTGCCGGAGGTGTCCGCGCCAGTGGTGCAGGCATTGATCGATGCCGGAGCGATTCCGCTGGGAAAAGCAAACCTCGATCAATTTGCCACCGGTCTGGTCGGCACACGCAGCCCCTACGGCGTGCCGGTGAACTCGATCAAGCCGGAGGACATTCCTGGTGGTTCCAGCTCAGGCTCCGCCGTGGCGGTGGCGCTGGGTCTTGTGACTTTTTCGTTGGGCACAGACACGGCAGGATCAGGTCGTGTGCCTGCGTCGTTTAACAACTTGATCGGCTTCAAGCCCAGCCGTGGAGTGCTCAGCACGAAGGGCGTGGTGCCTGCCTGCAAGAGCCTAGATTGCGTGTCTATCTTCGCCTTCACCGCTGCGGATGCGGTGAAGGTCTTTGAGCTGACGCGTGGCTTCGTGGCTGATGATGCATGGGCGCGTCCGTTTTCTCGTTCCGCGCCCGGTTGGAGTCCGGGCACGCCGTTCCGCTTTGGTGTGCTGCCGCAGAGCCAGCGGCATTACTTCGGCGCTCCTGAGGCCGATGTTTTGTATGAGGACTCGGTCTCCCGATTGTGCGCGATGGGTGGCACAGCTGTGGGCGTGGACTTCGAGCCGTTTCTGGAGGCAGCGCGTCTTCTGTACGGCGGCCCGTGGGTGGCGGAGCGTTATGTGGCGACGCAGTCGATGCTAGAGAATGATCCCGATGGAATGCTTCCCGTGACACGCGGGATCATCGAAGGAGGCAACAAGCCGCTCGCCACCGATGCCTTCCGCGCCATCTACCGCCTGGCCGAGCTGAAGCGCGCCAGTGAGGTGCTGTGGAAGCAGGTGGACGTGATGCTCACGCCCACGACCCCGCGCTCCTACACGGTCCAGGAAGTGATGGACGAGCCGGTGCAGCTCAACACGAACCTGGGCACCTACACCAACTTCATGAACCTGCTGGATCTCTGCGGCTGCGCGGTGCCTGCGGGCTTTTTGCCCAATGGTCGCTCCTGGGGCGTGACGCTCATGGCCCCGGCGTTTCAAGACGAGCGCATCCTGTCGCTCGCGGGAGTGTTGCACGAGTTGAGCGGCGTGACTCTCGGCGCGCTGGGCGCTCCTTTGCCAAAGCCGCCGACGGTGGGTGGCAAGACCCCTGGCTGGATGCCCGTGGCCGTCTGCGGGGCGCACATGGAAGGCCTGCCGCTGAACAAAGACATGCTGGCGCACGGCGCACGGCTGAAGCTGCGCACCAAGACCGCGCCGATCTACCGCATGTATCATCTGCCCGGCGCTGGACCGCGTCCTCCAAGGCCAGGACTAGTCCGCACGCCGGAAAACGGAGCCTCCATCGAACTCGAAGTCTGGGACATGCCGGAAAGCGCCCTGGGATCATTTTTCGCCACCATCAAGCCACCCCTTGGCCTCGGCTGGGTGGAGCTGGAGGATGGCAGCGCCGTCTGCGGCTTCGTCTGTGAAGCCGCCGACACATATCCAGAATGTGACATCACCCCCCACGGCGGCTGGCGCGTCTGGCTGGCGGCGAAGGGGTGATCATGCACCTTCCTTCGGCATGCGGCGGTAGATGCGGCTGCGGTTCACGTTGAGGAGGCGGGCGGCTTCGGTGACGTTGCCGCCGGTTTGCTCCAGGGCGCGGCGGATGAGGGTGTGCTCGGCTTCGTCGAGGTTCAGCGGGACGGAGTCGGTCTGCGGTTTGAAGGTGGCGGACGATGTCATCGTGCTCACGGAGGGCACGGCGGCGGCCTCAAAGAGCTGCAAATGCTGCGGGAGCACGGTTTTGCCACCGCTGAGGATGAGCGCGCGCTCCATGACGTTCTTCAGCTCGCGCACATTGCCTGGGAAGGAATGGCGGCTGAGCACGGCCATCGCCGCCGGGTCCAGCGCGGGAGGTGGCATGCCCATCTCGGCGGAGAAGACCTTGAGGAAATGTGCGGCGAGCAGCGGCAGATCTTCGCGCCGCTGGCGCAGCGGTGGTGTCTCCACCGAGTAGCGCGCCAGACGGTAGTAGAGGTCCTGACGGAAGTCACCACTGGCGATCTTGGCCGTGAGATCGGCGTTCGTGGCGCTGACGACCCGCACATCGACGCGATGCGATTTATTGGAGCCAACGGGCGTGATCTCGCCATCCTCCAGCACGCGCAGCAGCTTGGCTTGCAGCGCGGCGGGCATGTCGCCGATCTCATCGAGAAAAAGCGTTCCGCCATCCGCCAGCTCGAAGTAGCCTTTGCGATCAGAAGTGGCTCCGGTGAAGGAACCTTTCATGTGGCCGAAGAAAAGCGACTCCAGCAGTTCAGCCGGCACGGCGACGCAGTTCACCGGGATGAAGGGGCCTTCGGAGCGGGTACTATGATGATGCAGCGCCCGTGCGACGAGTTCCTTGCCCGTGCCGCTCTCGCCGGTGATGAGCACGCTCGTTTTGGCGAACTGGCGCAGCCGCTCGATCTCAGCCAGCATGCGCTGGAGATGCCGGCTGCTGCCTACGAAGCCGGCCAGCCCCCAGCGCTGGGCCTCGCGCGAGGCCAGCGAGGAGAGGCGCTGCGCGGCCTTGTCATGCGCGCGCTCGGCCTCGACGCGACGCGCCACCTCGGCCTCCAGTTCGGCATTGCGCTGCTGCAGCTCACGGGTCAGGCGGCTGATCTTCAAATGTGTGGCGACGCGCGTGATCACCTCCTCGGCCTGGAATGGCTTGAAGATGTAGTCCACCGCGCCGACGCGGAAGCCTTTCAGCACGCTTTCGGTGTCGTTGCGACTGGTGATGAAAATGACTGGCAGCTCGCGCGTGGCGTCCTCCGCCTTCAGTGTGCGGCAGACGTGGAAGCCGTCATGGCCGGGCATCATCACGTCCAGCAGCACTAAATCTGGTTTGGCACGCTCGGCGATCTTCAGCGCGTCTTTGCCGCTCGACACGGCCAGAATCTCATAGCCCTGCGGCTCCAGCACGCTGCTGAGCAGGGAGAGGCTGGCCGGGGTGTCATCGGCGATGAGGATGCGGGGGCGGATCATGAAGATGGGATTTGCGCCACGACGCGCTGGATGGTCTTCATGTCGTAGCTGGCGAGGAAGGTTCGCAGATGTTGTGCCAGCCGCTGGCCTGCGACGCCGAGCTGCTCCATCTCGACGAGGCAGCCTTTCAAAACGGTGGCGCTGTGCAGCTCCGCCGCCATCGTGAGACGCGCAGCCAGCTCCTCCGGCAATGTGAGCTGGAGCAGATCGACGGACTCGCCAGACTCGGCCTCGCTCTGCTCGTCTTTGTAGAGGAATTCGGCGCCCAGCAGGTGCTTCAGGCAGCCGTAGATGCGATCTGCGCGGAAAGGCTTGGCGACAAAATCATCACAGCCGGCCTTCAGGCACTCAGCGCGTTCATGACTCAATGCCGAGGCAGAGGTGGCGACGATTTTCACCTCCTCGGCCCCAAATTCCGCGATGATCCGCCTCGTGGCCTCGATGCCGTCAAACTCAGGCATCCGCATGTCCATGAAGACAATTTGCGGACGCGACACGCGCACCACTTCCACGGCCTGGCGGCCATTTTCCGCCAGCACGACCTCGCAGCCGATGAGCGTGAGCATGAGGGCGAGCACCTCGCGGTTTTCAGGAATGTCATCCACCACCAGTGCACGAATGACGCAGCCTGGAGCGAGGCGAAGCACCTCCGGTTTTTTGACACGCGGCTGAGCGTGCGCGGCGGCGGGCGGCAGCGCCAGATCGACATGAAAGCATGAGCCTTTCCCCTCCACGGAGCGCAGGCCGATCTCGCCGCCGAGGATTTCGACCTGACGGCGCGAGATCGCGAGACCCAGGCCTGTGCCGCTGCCGAGCGCGCCGGTTTCCTGCTGAAAGGGCTCGAAGATTCGCTGGCTGGCCGCCTCCGGGATACCGGGGCCGGTGTCCTCCACCTCGAAGCGCCAGCGCTCACCCTCCCGCCTGAAGATGCGCAACACGATGCGGCCGCGGCAGGTGAATTTCACCGCGTTGCCGAGAAGGTTGATCATGACCTGGCGTAGCTTGCCCTCATCTCCATGCACCAGCACTGGCTCGTTCAGGGCGGGTGTCTCGACGCGCAGGCCGAGCTGCTTTGCCTCGCAGGGATGCTGAAACATGGCGGCCAGCTCACGCGCCAGGGCGGCGAGGTCAAAGTCCGCCGTGACCACCTCCATGTGGCCTGCGTCGATCTTGGAGAGGTCAAGGATTTCATGAATGAGGTGGAGCAGATGATCGCCGCTGCTGAGGATCGTCGCCACGGCATCGCGGTGAAAACGCGGCAGCGCCCCGTCACGGGCAAGGATCTGTGCATAACCAATGATGGCGTTCATGGGCGTGCGGATCTCATGGCTCATGCTGGCGAGAAACTCCGACTTCGCACGGTTCGCAGCCTCGGCGGCAGCCTCGGCTTTTTTCCGCACCGCCACCTCGGCCAGCAGCTCTTTTTGCCCGCGCTGGATGACGGCAGCCTGGATCGAACATTTCCACAGATAAGAGGAGAGCAGGGCGGTGATGACCAGTCCGGCGGAGAGCACGATCCATGGCAAAGAATCCGCCATGGGGTCATGGATGGACAAAGTGGGCTCAAACAGCAACTCCCAGCGCCGCCCACCGACATCCACCGAAGTGGTCCAGCTCGGACGATGGGTCAGGCGCTCGCCCTGCTGCTGATAAACGATGCAACCTTCCTCCACGTCGCGCACGGTGAGCGCGGCACCGTTGTCACCGGCGGCGTGTAGTGACTGGTCGATCAGATCGCCAATCCTAAACACAGCGGCGGCATAACCTGTGAGCGAGGCTTGGCGCTCCTCCACTGTGCTGCTGGGGCCATCATAGAGCGCGTGGTAAACGACGAAGCCGCGCTGGGAGCCAGGTTCCTGCGCGAGACGGATGGGCGAGGAAGCCTTCGGGACGCCAGTGTCACGCGCCAGCTCCATAGCCACTCGACGGTGCGGCTCGGAAGACACGTTGAAGCCCAGCGCCGGAGCGTTTTTGGCAAGGCTTTCGAGATAGAAGACCGGAAAGTATTCCTCACGCTCCCTGGCCGGCACCATGGCCCCGCCTTGACCCTCCTCGGTAAATTGAAACTGCGGAAGCCCTTCGCTCTTTCCCCGCGTCTCCCATGCGGCGCGTTCAGTCCCCGGAACTCGCGGGTCCCAGGCCAGCGCCTGCAGCTCATTCTGCCGCGCCAGAGCCTCGCTCACAAACTGGGCGAACTGCTGCCGCGTGACGTTTGGATGAACGGAAAACAGCGCCTCGATGCCGTGCAAAACCTCCTGCGAGCGTGTGATCTGACTGCGGATGACCTCCGTGCGGTCTTGCGCGCGGCGCTCGATTTCAGAGAGCCAGTCCTGCTGTCGGCTGCGCAGCAGCAGGCCGGTCAGGAGGCCGCTCAATAGCAATCCGAGCACCAGCGTGAAGACCGCAGGTGCTTTGATGGGTCGGTCAGAGGCGGCTCCGGCAGAGTTATTCAAGATAATGAATCATGACACAGCACTGTCCATGCCAGCAGCCGCGTGTGATCATGTAATATTGTCCGCAGGAGCCTCCACAGCAGCGGCAACTTCGATGAAGCGCACGGGCTTTTCATAGATGGCGAGGACGATGCAGCCAGCCTCGCTGATGACGCTGTGATACGTCCCTGGCGGATGGATGCGCAGCGTGCCCGCCGGGATGATGCCGTTTTGATCTCGCTGGCTGCCGGCGAGGACGAGGATGTGTTCCCAGCCTTCATGTAGATGCATCGGCACTCGCGCTTCTTTGCGGAAGCGGATCAGCGCCGCCGTCGGCCCGGTGACGCCATCACCGTAGAAGCGGTAGATGTCCACCCCGGCGCGGAAGAAGGTCCAGGGGATGTCATCCTCACGCTGGATAATATTAAAAATGTCCTTCAGCTCGAAGTGAGGGAAACTGAAGCTCGGCGGGGCAGGGGGGTCGGCTGGATTCACCATGATTTGCCATCATAGGAATGCCAGGCGGAATGGCGAGTGGAACTTGCTGGCATGAGGAAAAGCTCAGGCGGTGATGGCCTGGATGAAGGCGGCGGAATCGCTGACGGCACCGAAGACGCCGCCCTGCATTTTGATCATCTTGAGTGCGGCGAGGTAGTTGCCGTAATCGGTGGCACCCGTGCAGTCGGAGAGCATCAAGCATTCAAAGCCACGGTCATTGGCCTCGCGCATGGTGGTGTGGACGCAGACATCCGTGGTGATGCCGGCAAGCACGATGTTTTGGATGCCTTTCTGCCGCAGTAGCATGTCGAGATCGGTGCCGTAGAAGGAGCCTTTGCCCGGCTTGTCGATGATGGCCTCGCCGGGCAGCGGATACAGCTCGGGAATGATGTCCCAGCCAGGCTCGCCGCGTGTCAGGATGCGGCCACAGGGTCCGCTGTCGCCAATGCCCGCGCCGATGCGCTTGCTGCGCCAGAGTTTGTTCGCCGGAAGGTCGGCCAGATCCGGGCGATGCCCCTCACGCGTGTGCATGATGTGGTAGCCTTTGGCACGGGCGGCTTCGAAGACTTTCTTGATGGGCTCGATGGGGGCGCGGGTGAGACTGAGGTCGTAGCCCATCTTGTCCACATAACCTCCTGGGCCGCAGAAGTCGGTCTGCATGTCGATGACCAGGAAGGTGGTGTTTTCAGGGCGGAGGTCGCCATTGTAGGGCCAGGGGTAGGGATCAGCTTCGACGTAGGGCATGGTGGGAAGATAAGAAAATTCAGTGCCAGGACAGGTGTGAAAAAACCGGGTGATTGTACGATAAACCGGACCGCACAACCACCCGGATGGAGTTTCCACATCAACTGCTAACCTAACAAATGTATGGGAAAGTAAGAGGGGTCATGCGGGTTCGCCATGAACATCCTCCTCTTCCTCGGCAGCCTTGGGGCTGAAGGTGGCAAACTTGGCGCAGCCTGCGAGGACAAGGGCCACGAGGACATAACTGGCCGCCATGACTGGTGATTCGCCGAAACCGATCTTTTCCCCATGCATGAGTCCAAAGAAGGTGAGTAGAGCGCCAGCGAAGGCAAAGGCGGAAGCTGTAGCAAACTTCCGATCAATGACAAAGACCGCGATGGCAGGAAGGATGACGCCACTAAGGATGGCACCGCCGCCGAGCACTTCGAGACCGTGATAAAGCACGCCGACCTGGCCGAGTTTATCAAGTCCAACAGCGGCAGCATTGGTGCCAGCAGCGCCGAGAGAGTTGTCGATCAGCAGCTTGCCCCAGGCGGCGAGATGCGGCGTCAAAGCGAGCACAACGGCTGGCGCGTGGCTCTTTGGCGTCTCTTGGAAGGCCTGAGCTCCGATTAACATGCCGATGTAGAGCAGGATGGGCGAGATGGCGACGATGGGGATCAGCGATGACATCAGTGAGATGATGCCGAAGGTGCAGAACAGAATCACGACAACACCCGTGGCCGCCGAGTAACCGATTCGCCCTCCCATGGATTTCCAGCCCGGATGGCCGATGTAAACCGCGTTGATGAAAGGATTGCCCAAGCAGCAGCCGACGAGGCTGACGACGCCATCGGCGGTGAGTACGCGTGTTGTTGGGAAGTCATCGCCAGCGACCGAGGCGCTCTCCACGTTGTCGAGAGCCTCGACGAGATCGTAGATGCCGAAGGGAATGGCGGTGACGAGGATGACGCCGAGAAACTCGAAGCCTGAGAAGATGTGACCGAAGGCTGGTAGAGGAATGGAGAAGCCGAAGTTGGTAAAGGAACCGGTGAGATTGGCCAGGGTCATGCCGCCGTAGTTGAGTCCGAAGAGATTCGAACCCCAGGCGATGACAGAACCGACTGCGATGGCGATCAAGCCAGCCGGGATGCCTTTGTAATACTTCACTCCGCCAAACCAGCTCAGGAGGATGATGGCGAAGCAAACGACGCCGATCACCGGTGTGGTGAACATTTCCAACGCAGGCCGCATGGAGATGAAGCTGATCGAGACACCGGCCAGTGTGCCAAGCAAGGCAGCGCGAGGTGTGATCTTACGGATGACCGGCGCGACAAAGCCGCCGATCATGAGCACGAAGCTCTGGATGAACACCCATGTCAGACCCGCCTCCCAGCCTTTGATGGGATCACCCGTCTTCAGCGAAATGGGCAGCATGATGACAAAGACGACCACGAACATGTGCGGCACGCTGATCCCGGAGGGCAGCGCGCAGACATCGGTTCTGCCTGTCTTCTTCGCCAGTTGGTAGGCCAGCCAGGCATAATAAATCGTGCTCATGCAGAGCATCAGGCCGGTGGCTGGGAGGATGCGACCGAAGACGATGTCGTCGGGCATTTTCAGCACGAAACGCAGCAGTGCCGTGAGGGTGAGAAGATTGACCAGGATGTTGGTCCCGAAGCCGAAGAAGGCGTTCCAGTCTCCGGGTGTCCAGAGTTTGGGTTTGAAATCAGCAGAGGTAGTCATGGGGGCGATGATGTGGGTTATTCGTGAAGCGTTGACGGACACAGATTGAAGCAGCTACGGGCTTGAGCCCGCAGTTACGTCAGGCCAGCGCGGCGATGATTTTGGTGGAGTCAGAGACCCAACCAAAGATGCCGCCCTGGGCTTTGATCATTTTCAGCCCCATCTCCTGGAAGATGGGGAAGTAGGAGGCCACGCAGTCTTCGGGGACGAGGCATTCGTAGCCTCGGTCGTTGGCCTCGCGGACGGTGGTGTTCACACACACCTCGGTGGTGACACCTGTGACGATGAGCTGGGTGATGCCCAGGTTTTGCAAGATGGCGTGGAGATCGGTGGCGAAGAAGGCCCCCTTGCCCGGCTTGTCGATGACCGGCTCGCCGGGCAGGGGGTAGAGTTCTGGGATGATGTCGTGCCCCGCCTCACCGCGAATCAGGATGCGGCCCATCGGGCCGGTATCGCCAATCGTCGTGGCACCATGACCGCGCACCTTTTTCGCGGGCGGCAGGTCCGCGAGATCGGGGCGGTGGCCTTCGCGGGTATGCAACACCTGAAGTCCTGCTGCACGCCATGCGGCGAGCAGTTTTTGGTTCGGCTCGATGGCCTGGCGGAGTTGGGAAACATCGTTGCCCAGCATCTCGCCAAAGCCTCCTGGCTCCAGGAAATCACGCTGCATGTCGATGATGAGCAGGGCGCACTTGGAGGGGGTAATCTCCAGCGTGTAGGGCTCGGCCTCGATTTTAGCGGCAACGTTTTTGTCCATGGTGTGAATTAGGCTTGAGTTTGCTTTGCAGGCATGGGGCATGCCACGATCAGAAGAAGATCGAAACACCGCCGTGGAACTGAACCAGATTCCTCTCACGACTACCGTCTGCGCCGAGGACCATGTTTCCATCAAGCACGCCCGGGTTGTTCAAATGGTAGTACTTCACACCTGCGTAAAGTGTCCAGGAGCCAAGATGCTTTGAGACGAAGTTCAGCGGCACACTTGCCTGGATGCCAGTGCGGAAAATCGCCGCGCCGGAGCCGCCGCTGCTGCCATCAATCTGCTGGTAGAAATCTTCACCGACGATGTTCACAAACGTGGGGAACTCAAACTTGACCTGTGAGATGCTGAACGTCGGCGTCATCCCGAGGGTAAAGTAGAAGCTCGTCTCGGATGTGCTTGGATCGAAAGCTACTGTCGCCTTGTTCTTGAGTTCTTTCCAGAAGGCGATGTAGGGATTAATGGTGAATTTGCTGCCGGTGTAGGCACCGTCGTTGAAGGAAAGCTTCAACTCAAGATGCTGAGAGGTCTCATACGACCGGGTCATACTCTCGAAGGCAGTGTAGTTGATGTCGAAACCCCAGTACTTGGCGAATTTGAAACCAAGACCTGCGATTGGGTCGAACTCATTCCAATTCCCCGGATCACGTCCTGAAGCGCGGGTATGGATGGAACTCCACATGCCGAGTGTCAAAGTCGCATCGTTGATGAAGCCATCAGGATTGGAGTACAGAGTGGTGAAGAGCAGCATCAATGGCTGGAACACCAGCCCCTGATTCTCAATGTGAAGACCGCGCGGCGTGATGTAATCGCTGGAGACATCCAGCTTCAGCAGCGCATGGAAAGGCGAGGGAGCAGGACTTTCGACGACAGGAGAGATGGTGGCTGAACCAGCATTCAATAATACCGGTGTGGTGATCAGGGCGGCAGACAGGGCTGTCAGTATCAGTTTTCTTGCAGGGCGGGAGGATGCAGGAGTTTTCATGTTTGGGAGTGTATTGCTCGGAAGCGAGAACCTATTTTGCATGGCTAGTGCCAAGCGCTGTCAAAAGCCCTAAAATGCTGATCGTCAGTGTGTTAATGGTGCGTCCAATGTTTGCAGTCTGGCAGCATTCCGTGTGGAATGTTTCATTGTGCCACACACGCAACAGACCGGGGCTGTGATGGGATGCCGCCATCGCCTCGATCTCTACGACTTTTTGCGGATCGAAGGTGATGCAGAAATCAACATAGCGAGTTCAGACGAGGACGGTGGGAGTGGCTGATGAAACAGATCCTCTGCTGCTGATGGGCAAAGCCGGGCAGCAGCGGCAGGTTCGAGGACATAGTCCCAGGCCTCCGGGGTCGGCAGCGCGGCGTGAACAGCCTCGCAATCACTGCCCTGCCACATCAGCCGCACTGCCCCGAGCCAAGCCCGGTGCTCCGTGCTCAACTGAATCCAAAAACAGTGGGCGGAGTTTGGCCAAGGTTTCACGCTCCTCCTGCCAGAACGTCCGCTCAGTCACGGTGGCCGGCGAAGGTAGAGCATCCAAGTCGGCCAAAAGGGCTGTCAATTCGCCTGTGACGGCCGCCGTGAGGCCCTCGAGCATCTTTGAGGGTGAAGGTGCCGGAAGGCGGCACTCACGCGGCAAGGCCGAGGTGATGAGGCCGCGCGGGAAGTCGCTCAATCGCCACGCAGGATTGGCAAGGCGGAGCAGTGCGCGAATCACGTTGCCCAAGCCGTGTCTTGAAGAAGGCGACAACGGCCCGAGACTTTCGGGAGTGGCCTCGCGCTGGAGGCGGAGTGTCAGGTGGCCCGTTTCCACTTCGACGGCCAGCCACCACGGTTCGCCTTTCCAGACGCCGGCGCGGTTGAAGGGTGGTCGATGCTCCAGCAGCAGGCGGCTTTCCTCCGCGATGGCTGCTTCTGCGGAAGCGCACTCCTGCCACTCGATGCGGGCAATGCGTGCCACCAGACGCAACGTGCGGCGAGGATGCTTGCCTTCCCCGACATGTCGGTAACTACCCATCCGGGCGCGGAGGTTTGAGGATTGCCCGATGTAGAGCAATCGCCCATCGCTGCCGTGGAAGAAATAGACGCCGGGGCCTTCGGGTAGCGAGCGGAAGAAGTCGTTCCCGAAACGCAGCGTGAGTGGGTTCTCCAGATGGAAGAGTTTGAGCTGCCGAGGTGACGCGGCGCGGGGGAGTTCCTCGCTCATGATGTTGCAGGCGGAGTTTTCATCCGTGGCTGCTGCACGCGCAAGACCTCCAGCGTGTAGCCTTGCCTATTGTCGAAAGGCTTCACCTCACCGGTGATTTGTACAACGGGGTAGCGAACGGTGTTCAGGCCGTAGAGGCGGTAGGCGGCGGCGAAGATCTCGCACTCGACGATGCCGCTGTAGTCGCAGATGGAGATGAACTTCATGGGCTGGCCGTTTTGCTGCAAATGGCTGCGGCTGACGACGATGAGGCCGCAGACCGTGATGCGCTGGCCATGGTAACGGTGCAACTCGGCGATGGGGCAATAGGTGTGCCAAGCGATGTGCGGATGCAGATCAAGTGGATGGCCGGTGACGGTGTAGCCGAGGAGTTCCTGCTCATCCTGGAGCTTTTGCAGCGTGCTGGGTTCTTCGCGGAATTGGGCGCGAATCGTTTGCTGAGCAGTGTCGCAGAAAAGCCAGTCGTCGCCGTGGCCAACATCGCGAGCGCTGTGCAGGCAGTGCCAGAACTGCTCTGTGCGGGTGTCACCGAGGCGGTCAAAGGCTCCAGTGCGAATCAGATTGAGAACCTCGGGGGCCTCTGGACGCACACGGGAGATGAAGTCGCGGATGTTGGTGAAAGGTGGGTGATTTTGTCGCCAGCGCTTCAGCGTGGCTTCGCTGAGATCTTTGATGCATCGCAGGGGGACGCGGATGGAGCTGTTTTCGACGCAGAAGGCATCGGTGAACGCATTCACGCAGGGCGAGAGGAAGCCGATGCCGAGGCGACGGCACTCCAGCGTATAGAAGAGAGCCGAGTAGAACCCTTTGCCGTTGGTGAGTACACTGGCCATGAACTCCGCGGGGTGGTAGTGCTTGGCGTAGGCTCCTTGATAGGCCTCAACAGCATAGGCGGTGCTATGGGCACGGCAGAAGGCATAGCCCTGGAATCCGGCGACGAGGTCCCAGACCTTGGCGATGGTCGTTTCGTCGTGCTGGCGGGCTCGGGCGGCGGCGAGGAACTCAAGACGCACTTCCTCGACTTTCTTCATGTCCTGCTTCACCAAAGCACGACGAAGCACGTCAGCACGGCCAGGAGCCAGACCGGCGAAGGCCTCACAAATCTGCAAAATGTGCTCCTCGTAGGCCACGACGCCGAAAGTCGAGCGCAAAACGGGCGCGAGGCTTTCGTGCGTGTAGTCCACGGGCTCGAGTCCTTGAGCCCGGCGGGCGAATTGGGCCTTTTTGAGGCCGTTGGCGGCTCCGGGGCGGATGACGGAGACGATGGCCACGAGGCGGTCGATGTCGCGCACATCGGCCATGCAGGCGAGACTGGTCATGGCGGGGCTTTCGATGTGGTGGACACCGCGGGCGTTGCCGGTGGCAATCATGTTCCAGACGCCAGGATCGCTCCATGGTTCGACAGGTTCAGCACGCGCAGGTTGCTCGGTATCGCCACAGGCACCTACTTCGAGTGCTTGAAGGTTTAACGTGCGCCCCTGTGTGTTCAGCGTGGCCTGCGTGTCCCTCAACACGGCGAGTCCACCCTGGGCGAGGATGTCGAGTTTGATGAGCCCGACGGCCTCCACCGCATCCATGTCGAAGTGCGTGGTGAGCCAGCCTTTGCCGCTGATGAAGGTGGGCGTGAGACTGCGGATGGGATCACGCGAGAGCACGACACCGCAGGGGTGCATCTTGGCGTAACGGGGAAAGCCATCGAGCATGCCCGCCATGAGCAGGGCAGTGCGCAGCGGCTCCTCCTGCCAGGCGCTATTGTCGCACTCGCGTGACATGGCAACGGCGTCAGCGGCGTGGCGTGCATCCGTCCACGGCATGTGTTCGGTGAGTCGGCGGATCTCGTTTTCGGCGACGCCGAGCACCTTGGCGACATCGCCAAAGGCGGAGCGTGCCTGGAAGGTGTTGAACCCGCCGACGATGGCGGCGTGCTCGGGACCGTAGCGATCGAGCAGCAGTCGAACGACGTCGTCTTTGCGGTCATGAGCGAAGTCGATGTCGATGTCCGGCAGCTTTTGCAGCGCCATGCGGTCGCGGTTGAGGAAGCGCTTGAAATACAGCTCAAAACGGATGGGGCAGACGTTGCTGATGCCGAGGCAGTAGCAGACGAGCGAGTCGGCGGCGCTGCCCCGCGTGATCCAGCCGATGCCGAGCGCGGCGCACTCCTGCAGCAGGTGCCAGACGGTGAGGAAATACTCCTCGTATCCGACCTCGGCGATGATCGAGAGTTCCTCACGGAGCTGGGCTTCATGCTTTCTCGCGTGACACCCATAACGCCTTAGTAACCCTTCATGGGCCAAGCGGTGAAGCATGGCGGCAGGCGTGGAGCCGTCTGCGGGTGTGTAGCGGGGAAAGCGCAGCGTTTTGAAGTCGAAGGCGAACTCGCAACTATCGATGATGTCCTCCGCTGTGTGGCCAGCACGAAAGAGGAAGTCGCCCTTCCGCTTCTGCGGATGCGTCTCGTGCAGGAGCGTGAGGGTTTTCATGCTTTGCAGGATGTCGAAGAAGACTTTGTCTTCGGCTTTGCGGTAGCGGATTTCAGGCTGTGAAGCCGCTGGAGCGAGGATGAGGCCGCTCGCATGTTCGTGGAGCATACCCCGTGTGACTTTCGGCAATGAGAGCAGCAGGCAGAGGTTGGCATAGCCGGTTTGATTCTGGACGTAGGCGAGCAGCGACCCTTGCTCGGAGGCCAATTCCGCACCGATGATGGGCTTGATGCCGGCGGCGGTTGCGGCCTGAAAAAATGGCACAGCCGCGTGAAGATTCGGGTCCATGAGGGCCACGGCGGGCATGTCGTGCTCCAGGGCGGCCTCGATGATGGCGGGGATGGTGAGCGTGGAGTCGAGGAAGCTGTAGCAGCTCTTCACATTGAGAGCAGGCGCGGCCTTGGAGGTGCTGCGTTGTTTCGTAACGTTGTTTTCGCCTGGACGCTCCCGCAGGACGCGATTGGTCACGCTGGCAGTGGGATCGGTGACGAGCCGGGGCTTTGGCAAGGTCTGTCGTGGGGCGTTCTTTTGCTGAGCAAGCCAGAGGTCGTGCCCGCGCATGATGCTGCGCTGCGAGCCCCGCAGGTCGTCGATGACGAGGGCGAGTGTGTGCAGCCGCTCGCGCTTCATATCGGCCACCTCCAGCGGCAGGACGGCGCTGAAGCCGGTTTCGTAGATTTTGGTGAAGCGCAGGCCAATGAGGCGGATGCTCACGCGGCGCTCCCAGGCTCGTTTTAACAGAGCAGAGAGCAGCGGGTAGAGGTCGTGTTCGAGGTCGGTGGGCTCGTCGAGGCTGGCGGAGCGGGTGACCTCGTCCATGTCGTTGTAGCGCAGACGCAGGGTGACGGTGCGGATGCTTTTCCCGTCCTCCCGCACACGGCGCATGAGCGTGTCAGCCATGGCGCGGAGGCGGGCGGTGATGAAAACGGTGTCCGTGGTATCCTGGCTGAAGGTTTCCTGCTCACCGTAGCTTTTCGCTGCCGGAGCGTCGCAAATCACCGGGCGTTGGTCATTGCCGAGTGCGTAGTCGTGCAGGGCGGGGGCGCCGCTGCCGACGAGCAGCGAAAGCTCATCCACCGGCGTGTGCGCGATGTGCTCCACCCTGCAGAGGCCGGCGGTGTTGAGCTTTGCCGCGAGCTGCGGACCGACCTGGGGCAGCCACTTGTTTTCCAAAGGCCAGAGGAAACCCTGCTCATACCCAGGGGCTACTTCGATGAAGCAATGCGGCTTGCGCAGCTTGCTGGCGATCTGCGAGACGAGTTTGTTAGCGCCGACGCCGACCGAAACGGAGAGTTTGAGGCTCTGCGCGATGGCTTTCTGCATCTTCGTAGCAGCATCGCCTGCTCTAGTCTGACGCGCGCCGTGAAGGTCGAGGTAGCATTCATCTATCGACGCGTGCTCAACGAGCGGCGTGAAGTCATAGGCATACGAGAACATGAGGTGCGAGAAGCGCTCGTATTTGTCGAAGTCACACGGCAGCACGATGAGTCCGGGGCAGAGCTTCTTGGCCCGTGCAGTGGGCATGGGCGTATAGATGCCCATCTTCCGCGCCTCGTAGCTGGCGCTGGCGATGATGCCGCGCCGCTCACCGCCGACGGCGATGGGGCGACCGCGCAGCTTGGGGTCGGCGGCTTGCTCCACGGAGGCGAAGAACGCGTCCGCATCGAAGTGCAGAATCATGGCGCATCACCTTTCGGAAAGCCGCAGCAGGGCGATGAGTACGCCCTGGATGACCAGTTCGCGCGCTGGGATAAGATCGGGATACTTCGGGTTCGAGGCGCGGAGGTAAGGCACGCCATTTTGCACCACGAAGCGTTTTAGTGTCGTCTCGCCGTCAATGAGTGCGGCCACAATGTCACCATGCTTTGCCTCGCGGAATTCCATGATGACGATGTCGCCCTCCAAGATGGCAGCATTCCTCATGGAATCACCCCGGACCTTCAGGGCGAAGGTGCGGGCGTTTTTCGGCAGGCGCAACGTCGTGGGGTCGATGTCGATGCAGGTGTCCATGCGACCCTCTTGAAATTCAGGGCGTCCTGCGATGATACTGCCGAGCAGGGGCACCTGATGCCGAAGCCAGGAACGCGCTTCGCAAAGCCAGAGGAGCTGGGGGAGTGGCGGGGATAAAGTAATCACAGATCAATAATAACTGTTCTTTAGAACAGTTTCAAGCCCGGCAATTCACCATCCTGTTCGCGGCCTGCCACCACCGATTCATTCCCCGCCTGGGGAACGGGTGGTGCGATTGGCGCAAAGACGGCCTCCGTTTTGTTCCGCGCCTGATTCGCCAGCGTGGCGACTCGGTAGGCCTCCAGATGCTCACTTTCGTAGGGTTTGAAGAAAGCACGGAGGTCGTCTGCCTGCATCCCAGACTGCATCCATGCTAAGGCAGATTCGCCCTCCAGAATGAGAGGGCTGCGGTCGTGGAATTTACCCATATAACGGCCCGGCGGCGTGGTGATGACACTCATGGAGGTCACTACCGGACCGCTGGCGTTGTCAGCAGGGTCATGGCTTTCCCACACATCCCAGATCCCAGCGAGCATCAGAGGTGCATCGTCGGCACGATGAATGAAGTAAGGCGTCTGGCGGTCCGGCCACTCATGCCAGCCTCGCACAGGTATCAAACAGCGCCGTTGCAGGATGGGCCGCCGGTAGGAAGCGAGGTCGAAGACCGATTCACAACGGGCATTGAAGGTGTGGACAAACTTCTTCGACACCTCCGCCTTGCTCCCCTTGGCCCAGCTCGGCACGAGGCCGAATCGCATCCGCTCCACGCCCAAGTCGCCGCCATCCATCGTCAAGACATCGGCATAATCCGTGGGGCAGATATTGTTGATCACGGGCACCTCAGATTTCTTGTCCTCCCCAGCCCTGACCTTCCGCCGTTCGATACGCAGAGCCCGCCCGGCAAGGGAGAGCGCAGGGATCTTGGCGAATTGATTCAGACGGCCACACATAACTCCATCAAAGCGGGGCACCGGATAGCGGGCAAGTCGAAGTGGGACCAATCATTGACTGCCTTGATTTATTAATGGATCAAACCTCTCGGGAATGGTGTGCAGGATGAAATGGCTACGTCCATTCATAACACAAATGCCGGAGTTGGCTCATCCTCCGAATTGAACCCAAGAAATGCACAGCAAGTGCACAGCGCCAAAAAAGAAGCCCAACTCATGGAGTTGGGCTTTTCGTCATAACTTCCTCGGAATGAAAATGGTGGGCAGGGCTGGGTTCGAACCAGCGTAGGCGTAAGCCAGCAGATTTACAGTCTGCAAATTAGGTGATTGCGACTGATAGCGCCTGACGTCGTGTATTATTGCAAAACACGCTGGAAACCAAGTGATATAAGGGCATTATAGCCACATGGATGCGATCAAACAGGATCAGGAAGAATCAGGGGTGCGCGCAAATACTGCCCGAAAACTGCCCGAAAAAAGCTCTTCGGGCAGTTTTTCAAAAAGTGATACCCGTTACTGGATGCAACCCGGTAGGCTCTTCAAGGAAAAGGGGTGTCCGCACTACTACTGCCGGTTTTCTGCAAAAGGGCGCAGGGCACGATTTGCTCTCGATACAGCTAACCAGAAGTCAGCAGCTGCGAAGGCATCGAGTATTTTCCGCACAGTCATTTCAGAGGGGTGGGATGCAGCTCTGACACAAAACAAGACGCAACCAGAGACGGTTGCTCCAAGGTCCGCAACTGTCGGAGATCTTATCGCCGCAGCCAGCGCTGTCTCAAGTGCCCGCAGACACTCCGTAGATGCGTATGTGAAGGCGTTCCGTCGAATTGTCTCCGAGGTTATGGAAATCCAATCAGGGCGTAAGTTTGACGCCATCAAAGGTGGGACTCTGGAATGGCGCAGACAGGTGGACGAAATTAAGCTCGCATCCCTGCTCCCCGCAGATATTCAGGCGTGGAAGAATCGGCGACTGCGAGAAGCTGATGGCGACCCGATGGCGAAACGCCGAGCCATTGTGACGGTGAATTCACTCATCCGAAATGCCAAGGCGCTGTTAGGGAAAAAAATTCTGCCCTTCGTCGAGCAGCAGCTTATTATTTCCAGACCACTTCCCTTCGACGGCGTAGGCATGGAAAAAGGCCCCTCGTTACGCTACGTTTCAAGAATCGATGCTTATGCGATTCTGGCCCGATCCAAAGCAGCTTTAGCTGAGTCGGAACCCGAGGCATATAAAACGCTTTTGCTTGCCCTCGTTTGCGGGCTGAGACGGTCGGAAATTGACCATCTGCTTTGGCGGGCATTCGACTTTGGTAGATCCCTCTTGCGGGTGGAAAACACCGAATATCAACAACTCAAAAGCGAGGATAGCGCTGGCGAAATTGACCTCAACCAGGCCACTCTCGAAATTTTTAAAGGGTTCCGTGCCCAATCACCGAAATCGTTGTTCGTGATCGAAAGTCCTAATCCATCCCGCTCCAAAAGTGTCAGTCGCTGCTAGGGGGACGCACTGACCGAGCTTTGCTCATTCTTCATCATGCGCTCACTGGCAAGGCTGGTGCAGGCAAGGCCACGGGATTTGATCGAAGTTCATTTGGCCGCAATTCCAAAGTTCTCCAAGGATGGACACGCGCACAAATCAACATAGCCCCCGGCAGTGCCGACAACAGCAACGTGCTGGTGATCGCCAGCGGGAAGAACAACAACTTCAAAGAGTTCGCGACCTTCGCCGTCGAACTGGATGAGTGGACGATGACCTATCAGGTAAAGGAGGATTTCGACATGGAAACATGGCAGGCTGAAATCTCGGGCACCAAGACCGGAACCACCAAGACAGGGGAGTTTGAGATCAGAGCACTGCTTGAAGCTGCTGGCGGCCGAATGGAAAAGAAAAAGCTCCTCGAGCAGGCCAGGACGCGGACCGGCCGCGGAGAGAACTACCTGCGCAGCATTATTGCCAAAATGACAGGTGACATACTGAAGGAGGAAAAGGAGCTTCGAGACGGTAAACCTGCGGCTGTATTTATCAGACTTGTCACCGGTTATAAACATGAGGAGACGGAAGACTGAGCCCCCCTTCTTGTTCACCCTTCATTCCCTACAAAAGCAGTGATGAACAACAAGCCTCCCCCTTGTTGTTTGCATCGTTCACTAACGGTAATGAACAAGCGTCCGCCCCAATGTTCTTGATCGCAACCGACGGTGCAAGAGGGGGGGAGACCATCCGCCGCAAGCACTGACTCCCGAAGTTCGTCCTTGCCACTCAAAACGACTTTCACACACCGTCTCAGCTCCATGTCCAAGACCAACCCGACCCGTCACCTCAAAAGCAATTTCCTAGCAGTCGCAGTCCTTGGCATCAAGGTCGCCCAGGGTGATGTGACACATCGTTCACGTCTCTGACGAGTGGACCGTCCGCAGCACTCTTCCGAGGCTCCGCCCACAAACCTTCCCA
>CAYMHJ010000035.1:0-31098 GCA_964390165.1 uncultured Prosthecobacter sp.
CAGCGGTTCAGATCGCTGCCGCTGGTGACTCGTGCTCCAGGCCAGAGGATGCAGTCTTCGAGCTGGGCTCCGGCTTCGATGATGGCGTCGGGGCCGATGACGTTCAGGCCGGTGAGTCTAGCCACACTGGAAATCTGCGCGCTTGGGTGGATGGCAGGCGCGGGATTCCGGTCCGAGGTGGCGAGGGCGTGATGGGCCTCCAGATAGGCCGCGCGGCTGCCGAGATCCCACCAGTCGCCTTCATCGAGCACGACAGCGCCGAGCTTTTCACCCTGCTGGATCATTTTCAGGAAGATGGGGATGACGGACTCGACCTTCCCCGGCGTGAGCCAGTCGTGAAACGCGGGATCACAAAGGTAAATGCCGGTGAAGAGGTGCGTGCCGGTGTTACCGGTGCCGAGCATGTTTCGGATGTCGGTGACGCGGCCAGTGGCTGCATCAAAGGCGATGTGCTGAGCCGGTCCGGCACTCCGCAGGGCAAGAGTGACGAGGTTTCCGCGCTCTTGATGCTCTCGGATCAGCGGCTCCAGCGGCAGCGTGGTGAGGATGTCGCCATTATAGACGATGAAGGATTCGCTGCCGAGAAGGTCACGCACGTTGGCGATACCGCCGGCGGTTTCCAAACGCACAGGTGACTCATGCCGAAATGCGATGGTGGCTCCACGATAGCTGCCGTCCGGGAAAGTCTGCGCGTAGGCCTGCGGCAAGTGGTGTGTGTTCACCACGAAGGACTTCACCCCCGCCGCCATGAGATGGTCGAAGGCATAGGTGATGAGAGGCTTATGAAAAACGGGGATGAGAGGCTTCGGGAGCTGATCGGTCAACGGCCGCAGCCGCTCCCCGAGCCCCGCGCCGAGGACGAAGGCGATGTGCACGCACGGGGTTTAGTCGGGGCTGAGTGGCGGTGCAAGTGCTGCACACCCGCTTTTCGAGTCAGCATCAGCAACATCAGCCGTCTAATCATATCCACGCTTGCCTTTCCCCGGATGTGTGGAATTCTCCGCGCCGGTTTTCCCGGCTTCTACCCCTCGGGGCCGATGTTTGTCTTGTAGCCCGTCCCATTTGGACGGTGTCCCCGTCCCGCCGCTGGCAGGACGCTTTTACGGCGACTGGTTGCCCACCTATTCGGAGCCCTATCTGCCGGTGACATCGCAAAGGACATACTATGGAAAAGACATTCGCTGATCTCGGCCTCGCGCCGGAACTCCTCCAAGCCGTTCAGGCCCAAGGCTTTGAGCAACCCTCACCCATCCAGGCTGAGGCCATCCCCGTAGCCCTCACCGGGCGTGATGTGGTGGGCCAGAGCCAGACCGGCTCGGGCAAAACGCTCGCTTTTGGCCTGCCTGCCATCCAACTCGCTGACGCCTCAGACCGCCGCACGCAGGTGCTGATCCTCTGCCCCACCCGTGAGCTGGCCATGCAGGTCTGCGCGGAGATTCACAAGGTCGTCACCTTTAAAGAAGGCCTGCGCGCCACGCCGGTCTATGGTGGTGCTTCCTACGACCGCCAGATCCGCGCACTCCAGGCCGGATCCCAGATCGTGGTCGGCACTCCTGGACGTATCCAGGACTTCGTGGATCGCGGCACGCTGAAGCTCGATGCTCTGAAGGTGCTCGTCTTCGATGAAGCGGATGAAATGCTCGACATGGGCTTCGCCGAAGACATCGAGAAACTCATGCAGTCCCTGCCGGAGAAGCGCCAGACGATCTTCTTCTCCGCCACCTTCGACCCGCGTATCCGCCGTCTGATCGACCGGTACACGAACGATGCCGCGACGATCACGATTCAGCAGAAAGCGATGACGGTGCCCACCATCGAGCAGCGCTACTATGAGGTGCAGGGCCGCAGCAAAACCGAGGTTCTCTGCCGCGTGCTCGACATGGAAGACCCGCGTCTGACCATCGTCTTCGCCAATACGAAGAAGGCCGTGGATGACGTCGTAGATGCCTTGATCGGACGTGGTTATGCCGCTGACCGCCTGCATGGCGATTTGAATCAAATGATGCGTGAGCGCGTGATGCGGAACTTCCGCAGCGGCAATGTCGAAGTGCTCGTCGCCACCGATGTGGCCGCCCGCGGTCTCGATGTGAACGACATCGACCTCATCGTGAACTACGAACTGCCTTACGACACGGAAGACTACGTCCACCGCATCGGACGTACCGGTCGTGCCGGACGCAAAGGCACCGCCGTCAGCCTCGTCGCAGGTCGTGAGATCTACCTCATGCAGCGCATCCAGCGCTTCACGAATGCGAAAGTCGATCGCACCAAGGTTCCCTCCCAGGAAGAGGTGGAGACCAAGCTCGTGGATCAGAGCTTCGAGAAGCTCAAAGCGACGCTCGAAGCCGGCACTTACACGAAGCACGAGCACACCACCCAGCGACTGCTGGATGCAGGCTTTGACATCACGGATGTTTTGAGCGCTCTGCTCGATCTCTGGATGAAAGAAGGCTCCCGCGAAGGTGAGCAGATCCTCGAAGACCGTGCACCTGTGAAAAAAGACCGCCCGCAGCGCGAATTCGTCCCGCGTGAGCAGGGTGAAGGTGCCCCGCAACAAGGTGGCGGTGAAGGTGGAGACCAGCGCACCACACGCCCCGCAGGCCCACGTCCGCCAGCAGAGGGCATGAAGCGCCTCTTCATCAACATCGGCGGCATGGACAACGCAAGGCCGGGAGACATCGCCGGCATCATTTATAACACCTGCCAAATCCCCGCAGGCACCATCGGCAGCATTGATGTGCTTCCAAAGTGCAGCTTCGTCGAAATCCCGGAAGACATGGCTGCCGCCGTGCTCACCTCCATTGAGGGAGCGACCTTCCGTGGGCGTGACGTTCGCATGGATGTCGCCGACCGTGAAGGCGGTGGCGGGGGCAGCTTTGCCCCGCGTCCTCCACGGCGTGACTTCGACGGCCCACCACGCGGTGAAGGTGGTGGCGGCTACGGCGGCAAGCCACGCTTCGGCGGTGGCGGTGGTGGAGGTGGCTATGGTGGGAAGCCCGGCGGCTACGGCGGCGGTGGTGGCGGCGGCTACGGCGGCAAACCTCGCTTCGGCGGTGGTGGTGGCGGCTATGGTGGCAAGCCCGGCGGCTTCGGCAATAAAGGCGGTGGTTTCAAACCCCGCCGCTGGGACAACGAAGGCTCGTAGATTTAACTTGAGCGGCAGGCCCTTCAGCCTGCCGCTTTTTTGGGTAAGTTTTCATGGTCCTGCCTTTCTGTTGTTGTAGGCACCCAATCTTCCGGCCAAGCATGGAGACTGCATGAAAAAATCCTGGCTCGTCGCGCTCGTCCTTTTGCCTCTCATCGTCATCGGACTGGCACGGCTGCGGCTGGAGACGGACATTTTGGCCACGCTGCCGGGCGAGGTGCCGGAGGTGAGGGCACTGAAGTTGCTGCGGGATGGGTTTGCGGGCGGGAGTGACCTCGTGATCGCTCTGGAGGCGGAGGATGAGGCGACTTCGGAGGAACTGACCACCGCTCTGGCGGAGCGACTGCAAAAGCGAACCGATCTGGTGAAGGAGGTGCGTTGGGCGCAACCGATGGAGGCCCAGGCCCAATCTGGCGCGGCGCTGTTGGCGTGGTCCCTGCAAAACACGGACCCAGCGAAGCTGCGCGCCGTGCAGACGCGGCTGGAGGGCGATGGCGCGAAGGCTCAGCTCCAAAAGGCGCTGCAAGCCGTGGCGACATCGCTCGATGCCGAGCGTGTGCAGCGGGCTTCGTATGATCCACTCGGGCTCCTGGAAAGTCTCGACACCTCCGCAGCAGGCGCGCTGGAGGGTTCGCTCTTCGGCCTCGTCTCGGAGGATGGTGCCTTCCGTGCGCTGATGGTCACGCCAGCGACAGAGGTGGGCAATTACAAGGTCGCCGGAGCCTGGCTGGAGGAGATTCAGAAAGTCATCTCCCCCCCTACCGCAGGCAGCCCTTGGCTCAGAATTGGCGGTGCCGTCGCCCTCTGTATTCTTGGAATCGTAATACTGCTCTGCCTGGACCGGAGACTACTCGGCCGTGGTGGCCGGTTCTCCCACCAGATTCAAGGCTGGTTGTCGCCGCGAGTCAGGACAGCCGTCATTGTGGTGTTTTGCAGCGCTCCTCTCGTCCATTTCCTAATTCAGTCAGATTACACCTTCGTTCCCCCGGCCGGAACGATCGTCCGCTACACGGGCGAGCCAGCCTTCCAGGCGGAGATCGGCGCAGGGATCGAGAAGGACATGTCGAGCACCATCGGTATGACGGAGGTCTTCATCGCCCTGCTGTTCTGGATCATGTTTCGGCGCTTGAAGCCACTGCTATGGATTCAGGGGCTCGTGGCGCTGAGCATGGTGCTGACGCTCGGCTTTGGCGGGCTCATCGTGGGCAAGCTCAGCATCATGTCCCTCGGCTTCGCGGCCATCGTGCTCGGGATCATCATCGACTACGCCGTGCTCATTATCCAGGAGGCGCGGCAGCATCCGCAACTCGATGCCAGCGCTTTGAGAAAGCTCGCTGCGCCTGGAATCGCCGCCGGTGCCTGCACCACGGCGGTGGTGTTTCTCTCGCTGCTTTTCAGCGGCCTGCCCGGCATGGCGGAGATGGGTCTGCTGGTGGCGATCGGTGTCATCGCTGGATTGGGCGTGATGGTCTTCTTTGTGCCCAAACTAGCCGCTGGGAAGCAGCTCGAACAAGCCGTGACCTCCGCCCCTGCCTGGCATTCCCATCGCGGGCTCGCCGTGGTTGGTACATCGGTGCTCGTGCTCGGCATCGCGGGTATTCTTTCCCTGAAAGGTCTGCCAGCTTTCCAATCCAGCGCCGAGGCCCTCCGCCCAACCAAGAGCGAGTCGATGGACACTTTCCAGTGGGTGCAGGAGCGGTTGGGTCGTGATAATGAAGCCAGCCTTCCCGTGCTCATCACCGGACCCGCAGCCGACCTGCGCGCGCGAACGCAGTCGCTGAGCGAAAAGCTCGATGGAGCCGTGAAGTCCGGCACACTCGTCCGCCACATGCTGCCCACCATGCTCGTGAGTGATCCCGAGGCTCAGACGGCCAATCGCGCCTTCATCGACTGGCTCCAGCGCGAGCAACCCAGGCTCGAAAAAGAGATCGACGCCGCTGGTTTCACCGAAGCCGCCATGGGCCTGCTGCGCGGAGTGTGCGGCGTGTGGAAACAAGGCGATACCGAAGCTGCCGCCGCCTCCATTTTAAATCGTGTGCTCGCCACCGGCACTCGTGCCGAAGCCGCAGGCATGAAGCCGGGCGAAGGCATCGTGCTCGCCTCCGTGAGCGTGCCAGGAAAGCCCGGCCTGCCGGACCGCATCAAGCTAGCCGAACTGCAAAAGCTCCTAACGCCCGACACCGGTGCCTGGGTGGCAGGCTGGGAGACACTCGGCGGTGCCCTTTCCACCCTGGTCCGTGCCGATCTGAACCAGCAGTTGATCCCCATCGTCGGCCTGATCGCGCTGACGCTTTTCATCACCTTCCGTCGCTGGCGGGACCTGCTGCTCTCCGTGCTGCTGCTCGCGGGGGGGCTCGGCGCTTTGGCCGCGACGATGAGCCTGCTCGGCCTCGGCTGGAACCTTGCCAGCCTAGCCGCCATTCCTCTCCTGCTCGGCACCGGAATCGACTACGGCATCCACATCCTGCTCGCCCTGCAACGCACCGGCAACGACGTCCGTCAGGTGCAGGCCGGCACAGGCCGCGCCGTCTTTTTCTCCGGCATGACCACGGTGATCGGCTTCTCCAGCCTCTTCTTCGCCGGCAATCGCGGCATCTCCAGCCTCGGTCTTGCCTGCTGTCTCGGCACGCTTTGGATTCTGATGATCGTCCTCTGGCTGCTGCCGCACTGGCGGGCCTGGATCACTCCGGTAGCGCCATCTACGCGATGATCTCCTTCACCACATGCCCGGCGATGTCGGTGAGGCGGAAGTCTCTTCCCGCGTAGCGGTGCGTGAGGCGCTCGTGGTCCATACCGAGCAAGTGCAGCACGGTGGCGTGCAGGTCGTGGATGTGGACTTTGTTTTCCTGGGCGAACCAGCCGTAGTCGTCGGTGGCGCCGTGGGCATAGCCGGGCTTCACACCGCCGCCGGCCATCCACATGGTGAAACCGTAGGGGTTGTGATCGCGACCGTCCTTGCCCTGCGCCGTGGGAGTGCGGCCAAACTCGCCGCCCCAGATGACGAGGGTGTCATCCAGCAGACCGCGCGAGCGCAGATCCTTCAGCAGACCGGCGATTGGCTTGTCCACCTCGGCGGCGTTTTTGCTGTGACCTTTGTAGAGATTGCCATGCTGATCCCACTGCACCTCGCTGTCGCTGTGAGTCACCTGCACGAAGCGGACTCCTTTTTCCAGGAAACGCCGCGCCATGAGGCACTGGCGGCCAAAGTTTGCCGTCACCGGATTGTCGAGGCCGTACATTTTCTGCGTGGCAGCGGTCTCATGCGTGATGTCCTGCACCTCGGGCATCGTGCCCTGCATTCGGAAGGCTAGCTCGAAGCTGTTGATGCGGCCTTCGAGTGCCAGATCGGCTCCGGCGAGCTTGAGATGCTCCTGATTCGACTCCGCGAGGAAGTCGAGCTGGCGACGCTGCATGGCCTCGCTAAGGCGCGGATTGCGGATGTGCTTCACAAAAGCCTGGCTGGAAGGAATGCTCGCATTGCCGATGGGCGTGCCCTGAGTCCACGCAGGCAGGAAGGCCGCGCCCCAGTTGTTCACGCCGCCATGAGCGAGAGTGGGGCAGATGGTGATAAAGCCCGGCAGGTCATCATTTTCCGTGCCTAGACCATACACGACCCAAGACCCCATGCTTGGCCGCACCTGCGTGTCGCTGCCCGTGTGTAGCTTCAGCAGTGCACCGCCGTGGGCGGGATTCGTGCCGTGCAGGGAACGTACCACGCAGAGTTCGTCGGCACACTGTGCCACGTTGGGGAAGAGTTCGCTCACCGGCAGTCCGCTCTGGCCATACTGGCGGAATTTCCATGGCGACTTCAGCAGCTTGCCCGTCGCCGCAAAGGTCACACGCGGCACTTGGAAAGGATACGTCTTCCCGTCATCGCGCTGGAGCAGAGGCTTCGGATCAAAGGTGTCCACATGGGAGGGCCCACCCTTCATGAAAAGAAAGATTACCCGCTTCGCCTTAGGCGTGAAGTGAGTCTTCTTCGCCAGCAGCGGGTTCAGCATCGCCGAAGGTGCCCCGGCTCCCTGCTGGGCCAGCATGGCATTCAAAGCCAGGTAGCCAAAGCCCCCGGCGGAGCTTTGAAGAAGTTGGCGGCGTGAAAATGGAGACATGCCAGATATACGGCGGGCTTGGTGAGATTTGTACCTGTCGCTTGGAATGGGGCAGCCAATTTACCGGACTCGCTCCCAGACTCGGTAGGAACCCAAGACTCAAGGATTGGCTTGCGAAATCCCTATAAGAAGTCATTTAGAGAACCCCCCCGACAAAATGGCTAACATAACCAAACGCGAAATCGTGTCTGACTTGAGTGATCAGACTGGGCTCACGCAGTCCGATGTCTCCACTATGGTGGATGCATTTATCCAGTTGATGAGCAAACGGCTGAGTGAAGGAAACGATGTGACGTTCCGAACCTTTGGCACCTTTGAGGTCCGCGTGGCCAAGGCCAAGGTGGGCCGGAATCCGAACAAACCGGAAGATGCGGTCATGATTCCTGATCGCTGTGTCGTGAGGTTCAAGCCTGGGCGTGAACTGAAAGCGGTCGTGGCAGCTCTGCCTCCGAAGAAGCTGCTGGAAGGCTGAAGCGGTCCTGCCTCGGGCATCAGCTGTCACCAGTGATCTGACGCTGATAGATGAGCATGGAGCCGTGTTGTCCCGGCCTGCGGGTGATGGCTTGCTCGCGGACGAGTTTCCATTCGGACGGTGCGCTGAGCAGGGCTTTTTCCAGCAGGTGGTCATGGGGACGGCGAAGCTCCTCAGGCATGGATTTGTCCACAAAGACCCAGGTGATCTGACGGTCATCCAGGTGTTTGAGCAGGGCTTCCGGCGTGTCGAAGGCGAGCTTGTAGCCGCGACCCATCCAGTCGCTGGCAGAGAGTTCCTTGCCGCCGCGGTAGAGGCGCAGATTCGCAGGTGCACGCTGCGACAATCCAAAAGCAGCGGCGGCGATAACGGCGCCCTCTCCCCGTGGATCGCTGCTGACGAGCCAGTTTTGCAAAGGAGCCTCCGCGGACGGTATGCCAGCGAGCTTCACGGCGGTGTCAAAGCCTCTGACTTCCTTCACGGGCAGACCTTTGCTCGCGACAAAGACGGTGATGAGCACCGCGCCAAGGGCGGCTTTTCCCAGGATGGAACGCCACGGGAGGAGCCCCAGGCCAGCCATGGCCGCCAGCATGACGACAGGTGCCAGCGTGACCATGTAGCGGGTACTCAGGCCCACGGGGATGAGGAGCAGGATGCAGCCGATGCCGACGGTGATGCCGAGCAGGGAGGCGGCCTCGGGGCTGAGGCTACGGCTTTTCCAGCCGAGGATGGCGCCATGGGCGATGCCCCAAAGGGCAAGCACGGTGATGATCCAGCCGAAGACTTCGGGCATGGCCTTCAGGTGAAAGGGCACGGCCTCGAGGAAGTACTGCAGAGGGGAAAGCTGGGTCATGCCTTCTTTAGAAATGCCTGTGGAATACAGCATCCAAGGGCCGGCGAGAACGGCCACGGGCAGGGCGGCGCACCACCAGGACCAGGTGCGCACCAGTCGCCATTGACCTGCCAGCACGGTGGCCAGCGGAGGCAGCAGACACAGGCCCATGCCTGATCCCTTGGTGAGAATGGCTGCCGCCGCGATGAGGCCCCACCAGAGCGCGCGCCGGATCGTGGGTGAGCGCAGGTAGTTCGCCCATTCAATGGCGGCCCAGAGGCAAAGCAGAGCCAGCATGAGGTCCGACATCACATGCTGGACTAGCTTCAAGGCCACCGGCAGGGCGATGACTCCCAGGCTGGCGACTGCGGCCAGAGGGGCCGGCATCAATCGTCTGCCAATGACGAAGGTCAGGGCCGCGAGTCCTGCCAGTGTCAATGCCTGGAGAAGGAAGAGCCCCTGGATGGAGACCTTTGGCAACAGCAAGGGGCCGGCGATCAGGTAATAAAGCGGTGGGTAGTGACCGAGGGCGACGCGGGGAAAATGGTCGTAGTAGGTCTTCGCGAACTTCATCGGGTGCTGGCCGGGAGCCTCGGCGAGGTAATCCCGGATCATAAGGGAGGTCACGGCATGGGCGGCCTCGTCTGGATCACCGCCGAGATCGGAAGTCAGTGCTCCAGACCGGGAGAGATAAAGCCAGGTCACAGCCAGTGCGATGATGAAAAGAAGCAGCACAGGCACGAAGCCTTTCGGAAAACTGGAATCCAGGGTGGGTGACTGGGGCGTCATGATGAAAGCCACCCTTTGGAGGCCGGCGGAGGAAAGTCAAACTTACGCCCGAGATCAGATGATACAAACCAGAGTAGATTGCTGCTGGCGCTGGTGGTGAAAATCGCTACAGGCCCCGCGCAAGATGTCCGAACAAGCCAGAGCATCCTATCTTTCCTGCCTGCAAGTCTTCCGTGGAATTGCCGCGCTGGGGGTGGTCGTTTATCATGCCGGGCTTTTCACGGAACGGCAGTCGGGGCAGGTTTTGTTGGGTGGAAGTTTTCACTTCGGAGAGCTGGGGGTAGATTTCTTTTTCGTGCTCAGCGGGTTCATCATCGCTTTTGTGCATGGCGATGAACTGGGGCAGCCGGCCTGTGCCCCCCGCTATCTGGCGCGGAGGTTTTTCCGGGTGTATCCGCTGCTCTTCCTGCTGACCACGGCGAAGCTGGCGCTCGAACTCGTGGCCTGGCAGCGCGGAGGTGCCGGACCGGATCTGAGCCGCATTCTTTCCTCCTATCTGCTGCTGCCCGGACCTGATGGCGGCCTGCCGGTGATCACGGCGGCGTGGACTTTGCAGCATGAGGTGTTGTTTTACGCGCTCTTCCTGCTGGCTCTCTTGCTTGGACGACGTGCCGGTCTTTGGCTCATGGTAGGCTGGATGGCTCTGATCGTGATCTTCAGTGGCAGCGGTGTAAAATTGGAAGCGATGCCGAGGCTCATTTTTGATGCTCACAATGTGGAGTTTGTCTTCGGCGTTTTGGCCTGCTACTTCTTCAAAAGCCAGACTGTTGGAGCGATCCGAACTCCAGGTGCCGTCTTCGCGTTTGCTGGGTTGGTCGGCGGAGCCTGGCTCTATGATTCAGCTGACGGGATGGACCAGCCGCTGCTGGTGCGCGTGTGCCTTGGGGCGGGTTTTGCAGCGCTGATTTATCAGATGGCAAGCTGGGAGCGGAGCCGGGAATGGTCCACATGGCCTCGCTGGGCATGCTGGCTGGGAGATGCCTCGTATTCGATTTACCTCGGCCATTCGCTGGTCCTGCTGGCAGTGATCAGTGTGGGGTCGGGCTGGTCGAAGCAGTCCGCAGCTCTAGCCTATGCCGTGGCCTTCGTGGCGAGCATCGCCGCGCTCGTCGCCACCAGCCTGTTGTTCAAGCTGGTGGAGAAACCTTTGCTCAATGCCACGCGCCGCTGGTGCCGCTGATCTGTCCTGACCATGCTCTTTAATTCAGCCGAGTTCCTTTTCGTTTTCCTGCCCATCGTTCTGGCTGGGGTGGCGCTGCTGCATCGCTGGCTAGGGCGGGAGGCCGTGCTGCTCTGGCTGGCCGTGGCCTCGGTCTTTTTTTACGGCTGGTGGAGTCCTGCGCAGGTTCCTCTGCTGCTCGGTTCTGTGGTGGCGAACTTCTGGCTGGGCCGGAGACTGCAGACGCCTGACACGGGCAATCATGGCTGGCTGCTCACGGCAGGTGTGGCGGTGAATCTGGGGCTGCTGGGCTACTACAAATACTGGCACTTCCTGGTGACCACGGCCGCGCAGGTCTGCGGGCAGGACTGGCATTCCACTCTGTTGGAACTGCCGCCGGGCATTTCCTTCTACACCTTCCACCAACTGACCTACCTGCTGCAATGCCGGGCCGGGAAAACAGAGGGCACCAGCTTCCGCCACTACCTGCTTTATGTGACGTTCTACCCGCAACTCATCGCGGGTCCGATCGTCCGTCCGTATGAGATGCTGCCGCAGTTGCGGGCAACGAGGCCGCGGGCCTTCGAGTGGTCGGAACTCTCAGTGGGCTTCACTTTGCTGGTGATCGGTCTCTTTAAAAAGATGGTGATCGCAGATCATGTGGCGACCTGGGTCGGGCCTGTTTTTGATCATGCTGCGCTGGCTGGTCCGGTGGCCATGCTGGACGCCTGGGTGGCGGTGCTGGCGTACACCTTCCAGCTCTACTTCGACTTCTCCGCCTACTCGGACATGGCGCTGGGGCTGGCGCTCATGCTCGGGGTTCGGATGCCGGCGAACTTCTTCTCCCCCTACAAGGCGACGAGCATCATCGACTTCTGGCGGCGCTGGCATATCACCCTGTCTCTCTTCCTGCGTGACTATCTCTACATTCCGTTTGGCGGCAGCCGGAAGGGGCCGGTGCGTCGGCATGTGAACCTGCTTTTGGTCATGATCATCGGTGGCTTCTGGCATGGTGCCGGATGGACCTTTGGACTCTGGGGTCTATGGCATGGCCTGTGTCTGGTGATCAACCATCTCTGGCGTCAGACGGGCTGGTCGGCCCGTGTGCCGCGGCTGCTGGCGTTGCCGTCTTCATGGGCGCTGACTTTTCTCGCGGTCATCCTCGGCTGGACTCTTTTCCGCGCGCCCGATCTCCGCGCGGCCAAGCACATGCTGCTGAGTCTGGGCGGCGCGAGTGGATGGGAGATTCCCGCCGGATGGCTGGTGAAGCTGCCGGCGCTGGCTAAACTGGGGATCGAAGGCCGGTCAGACTGGGCTGTGTTCTCGGGGCCGGTGCAGGTGGCCACGCTGGGCATTCTGCTGCTGGCAGTTCTCGTGCTGCCGAATGCCATCCAACTGACCAAAGGTGGCTTCACCCCACCAAATGAGGTGTCTTTGCCCGAAGGGAAAACGGCCTTCACCTGGCAGCCCGGCTGGTGCTGGGCGCTGGTGCTGGGCATTCTGGCGGCGCTTTCCCTGCTGAATCTTGGCAAGCTCAGCGAATTCCTCTACTTCCAGTTCTGACATGGCCGCCGACCCACATCGTACTTTTCTCCTGCGCGGCGGTCTCGTCATGGCCCTCGTGCTGCTGGCCGTGGTGCTGATCAACCGGGCGGTCAATCCTTACAGCCTTTTTGCCACGGACTGGATCGCGAGGTCATCAAAGCCGGAAACCTACACCCATCTGCGCATGGTGAAGGCGGCGCAGGTGCGGCATGTGCAGCCCAGGGCGGTCATTCTGGGCAGCTCGCGGGTGGAGACGGCATTGTCTCCCGATCATGCCTGCTGGTCAGAGAGCCCGGTTTACAATCTCGGGCTCAGTGAGGCCGTGATTTATGAGATCCTACGCTACTTCCAACATGCCGTGGCGGTGGCCGAAGTGCGGCAGGCGGTTCTGCTGCTGGATTACAGCGCATTCCTTTCTGCGGCAAAGCCCGCCCCGGATTTCACCGAGGAACGGCTGGCTGTGAGCAGGGAAGGGAAGCCTCAACCTTCGGCAGTGATGACGGACTGGCTCACGGCGTTGGGCACTTCGGATGCCCTGATTGGCAGCCTGGGAACCTGGCATGGTGTGCCCGGGGAGAAGGACTACCTGGCCAATGGAGTGCGAGTGGCAGCGGCTGAGAATCGTCGCGTACTCGAAAAAGGTGGGTCGGCCAAAGCCTTTGCTGTTTACGAGAGAAGCATCTTTCCCCAGTTAGCCAGGATAAAGCCCGAGCTGGAGCCGCAAGCTTTCCAATGCTTCAGGGAGATTTTGCAGCTCGCCAAAGCTCGCCGGATCGATCTCCGCCTTGGTATTTCGCCCATCCATGCACGCTTTCTGGAGATGCTGCATCTCAGCGGACATGGGACTGGTTTAAAAGAATGGCTCCGTCAGCTCGCGGAGATCGCGGCGCAGGAATCCTCTTCGGACAGTCGCTTTCAGGTGCTCGATTTCAGCGGCTACAACGCCTTTACCACGGAGCCCGTTCCAGCCTCGGGGCTGGGCCGTTGGTATTATGAAGACAGCCACTTCACGATGGCCCTGGGGGATGTCATCCTCGAACGCCTTTGGAAACCGGCACTGGAACAAGCGCCGCCCGATGGTTTTGGGATCGTCTTGTCACCGGAAATGCTGGAGCGTCATCACGTCGAAACGATGAAGGCTCGTGAGCGCTACCGCATGGAACGTCAGGGCGAGCTTCAGGCGCTGGATGCGATCATTCGTTAGCACCGGCCTGAGCGGTCTGGCATCTCTCAGCGGGCGAGCACGCTTTCGTGTTTGAAGAGCACATTGCAGAAATGGCATTCGCCACTGCTGCGGTAGCCGAAATCATAGAGGCCGAAGAGCTTGAAACCGAGGGGCTCCAGGTAGTCCTGAAGCTTGCGCATCGGCACATGGCGATGGCTGCCGGATGCCGGCGAGACCTCGATGAGCAGGGACTTGATCCTTCCTGAGGACAGGCTGCGCTCGGCCCCCTGCATGACGGCCAGCTCGAAGCCCTCGGTGTCTGTTTTCATCAGCGGCACGCACTCGATGCCCTGCGCGTCCAGGAAGGCATCGACGGTGGTGACCTCCACCTTGATGGTGGCCCGGCTGGTGGCGGCGTCTGCGAGCCGACCTAGCCCAGGCTCGTCAGGACGGGGTTCAAAGGGAAGTTCCCCCGGCTTGTCCGCCATGGCCTTGCGGTGACAGCGGACCCGAGGATTGCCAGCATGACGTTTTTGCAAAGCTTCAAAGACGGCCGGCGAAGGCTCAAATGCATGCACATCGACGGGGAAGATCTGCAAAAGCTCGGAGGTCACGATGCCAAAATTGGCACCGACATCGAGAATGGCCGTCTTTGAAAGATCGGAAGGCAGCTTCGACAGAATGTCGCGATAGTTTGAGGGGGCGGTTCCGCGCGGGCAGTTGCGGAGATAGAGAAGCCGTAGTCCTGCCTGTTCGAGAAGTGCCTGAATAACCTGTCGGAATCGCTGTTTCATGTGAGTCGAGAGTAGGCAGGCTATTGGATTTGAAAAGTCGCAATCCCTGCACTGCGTGATTTTAGCTTCTCAGAGGGAAGAGGATTTGCAGTTTTGGCAAAACCGTGTCACTCGCGATCTCATTCACCTTAGCATGAGCCAGCCCCCCGTTCAGCCCTCTCCTTTTCATGGTCTCATCGGCAGCGGTTTGATCGGACGTGATCCTTTCGACAAGCGCAGCTACTCGGGCAGCAGCCGATATTTTTTCACCGAATGCCAGCGCCAGGGGCTGCTCTCCGGGGCTTCAGGTGTTGAACTCGGAGGCTGGCGCAAATGGCTGCTTCTGGCCGCCTCCTTTCATCCCAGCAAAGAGCGGCTGCGTCTGTCCTATTATCTTCGTCCTGCGTATCGTGACGCTTTGACGCGGCTGCTTGCAGAGAAGCTGAGGCCGACAGCTCCGGGCAGGACTTTGCTCCAGATCGGTGCCCTCTATTCGGGTCCGGACATCCAATCTCCGGGGGGCTACTGCACGTCCTACCATGATGGAAATCTCGCGCTGCGGATGCGAAGTCCTTATGGGCGTCTGCTGGTCTCGGATCGTCTGGTGAAGAAAGCCATGGCCTATGAGCGCCGACTTTATCATCGCTTGGACCTGATTTTGACCATGAGCGAGTATCTGCGGCGCTCATTTATCGACGACTTCGATGTGCCGCCGGACCGGGTCGTGAACATCGGCGCGGGAGCCAACCTGGATGAGCTGCCGGAGGTGGTGCCAGTCGAGGCCCGAAAAGGGCAGGGGGTACTTTTCATCGGGGCCGATTTTGAAAGAAAAGGCGGACGTGTGCTTCTGGAAGCCTTTGCTGGAGTAAGGGCGCAGATCCCAGAAGCCGAACTCCACATCGTCGGACCACGCCAGGGGCCACCCGAAGGCTTGCCATTGGAGAAAGTGGTCTGGCATGGTTTTCTGGACAAGTCATCGCCAGACGGCGCGGCGACGATGAAGCGGCTGCTCAGCGAGTGCCGGACGCTGGCACTGCCCTCTTTATACGAACCGTTTGGAATCGCGCCTGTGGAAGCCATGCTGCATGGGTTGCCTGCCGTGGTCACGGGTGACTGGGCGCTCGGTGAGACCGTGACCCACGAGGTTAACGGTCTTCATGTTAAAGCCGGGGATGCCGCCAGCTTGAAAGAATCCCTGCTCCGGGTGCTATCAGAGCCAGACCTGGCTGCACGGCTGGGCGGTCAGGCGGTGAGCCATGCGCAAAGACACTTCACATGGCCGCGAGTGGTGGACAAGCTGCGCCTTGCGTTGGAATCCATGGAGTCAAGGTCCGCGTTGAATTTGTCCGGACTGGGCTAAAAATTTTCCGCAGTTCATGGCGTACAGCGGAATTGCAACTTGTGTGCCCACAGACCTGAGCTAAGCAGGCCCTCTCATGCAGCAGGAAATCATCATTCGAGCGAAAAAAAGCCAGACCGAATACTGGGCGGAGCTTTGGCGTTTTCGCGAATTGCTGGCTCTATTCACCTGGAGAGACATTCTGGTGCGCTACAAGCAGACAGTGATCGGCGTGCTCTGGGCTCTTATTCGACCTGTTCTGACACTGACGGTGTTTGTGATTGTCTTCGGACGTTTTGCCAAACTCGACACGCCGGGTGGAGTACCCTATCCACTTCTGGTGCTCGGAGGAATGCTGCCATGGCACTTTTTCGCTGCCGCCCTTTCTGAGTCCAGCATGAGCCTCATTGCCAACTCGGCCCTGCTCACGAAATCCTATTTCCCCAGGCTTTTGTTGCCCTTGAGCGCTGTTCTGGCCACTCTGGTGGACTTTGCCATCAGCCTTTGCCTGCTCTTTGGATTGCTGCTTTGGTTCCAATTTCCAGTCGGGTCACGCCTGCTGCTGCTGCCTGTGATGACTGCGGTGGCGATGCTGACGGCAGTGGGTCCAGGGCTTCTGGTGACGGCGCTCAACGTGCGCTACCGAGATTTCCGCTATGTCATCCCATTTGTGGTTCAGATCGGGTTGTACATATCTCCCGTGGGCTTCGTCAGCGGGCTGGTGGAAGAGAGGCTCGGCTGGTGGGGCAGAGTTCTCTACTCACTCAATCCAATGGTTGGTGTCATCGACGGCTTTCGCTGGTGCATTGGTGTGCAAAACGACGTTTTCCTCCCATCCATTTTCATTTCACTCACTGTCAGCTTGCTCATGCTCGGGATTGGGGTGTCTTACTTCCGCGCTACCGAGCGGTCATTCGCTGATTTCATCTAAAGCCCATGTCAGACATTGTAATTCACGCCGAAGATGTGACAAAGATGTATCGCCTGCAGCATCAGCGGACGGCTCGCTATGGGACGTTGCGAGATGTTCTGGCAAGGCCCTTTTCCCGCAAAGCCCCATCAGACAAAGCCAATACGGGACAGGAGGAGTTCTGGGCGCTCGGAGGAGTGTCTTTTGAGATCAAGGCAGGGCAGGTCGTGGGAATCATCGGAAGAAATGGAGCAGGCAAATCCACGCTGCTAAAAATTTTGAGCCGCATCACTGATCCCACGGGCGGGGAAATACGGGTGCGCGGACGCATGGCCTCTCTACTGGAGGTAGGGACCGGGTTTCATCCGGAATTGACGGGACGTGAAAACATCTACCTAAACGGGGCCATCCTGGGCATGAAGCAGCATGAGGTACGTGCGCGCTTCGATGAAATCGTGGCTTTTTCGGATGTGGAGCGCTTCTTGGACACGCCGGTCAAACGCTATTCCTCGGGCATGCAAACTCGCCTCGGGTTCGCTGTCGCCGCCCACTTGCAGCCTGAGATCCTGATCGTGGACGAGGTGCTGGCAGTTGGAGATCATGAATTCCAAAAGCGTTGTCTGGGTAAAATGCACGAAGTGAGCCAGAGCGGTCGAACGGTGCTGTTTGTGAGCCACAACATGAATACCCTGGGTTCGCTGACCTCTCGGTGCATTCACTTGGCGAGAGGAAAGGTTATTAATGATGGCCCAACGCATGAGGTCGTCTCCAAGTATCTATCCCAGGGCGAGGCAAACCATCCGCTTTTTGAGTCTCCTGAGCGCGGAGATACGCCCAAAATTCTTCGCGTCGAAGTCCTGACTTCCAAGCCTGGCGGCCTTCATTCCATGCTCGAGCCGCTGGAATTCAGGTTCCAGATTTGGTGCCCGTCTCCAGTTCGAGGCGCTTGCCTAAGTTTCGAAGTCAATGATCTCAACCGCTTGAGCTGCAGCGCCAATCCCTGGCTGTTTGACTCCGAACTGCCATATGCGCGCAGCGAAGGTGTGCACGAAATTGTCTGTCGAATGCCCAAGGCCAGATTGTTCGTCGGAAATTACTCACTTAATGTCCGGTTCGCAGAGCCTCCTGGCGGTCGAAAATTTCAGTCCTTGATGGGTGTATGTGGTTTTCAGGTGGAATGTCTTGGCAAGCAGCGCCTCGAATATGCCTTTGAGCCAGGCGAGGCAGCCTATCTCGAAGACTGTGAGTGGTCGGCACAGTCCCTGCTTCACTAAAGAAACGCCTTATTCCCTGTCACACTTGAGAACAACCATTCAATTGGTCGCAAATGTGACATAGTTTATGCTTGCAATCTCTGCCTTCCCCCGGTAGAATCAAAGTCCCCGTCCAAACATCTAATCAAAAACTCATATCCGATTATGAACCGCAAACCAACCGCCCTTAACGGGCCGACATTCGACATCAGGCTGCTGGTGAAGAGTCTGACAGCCTCCGTCTTAGTCTTGTTAGTGTGTTCTGCTTCAGCGCAGTTTACTGTCCCGTCCATTTTCCCGGGCGGCACCGTTGAAGTCACTGACAACTCAGCCTGGATCTACGCTGAAATCAATGCCGGTGGACAACAGACAACTGTGGTTTTTGAATATACGACAGACCCAGCCTTTCTGGTCGGAATCGTGACTTCCGAAGCGCAGTTTACTTCCAGCAATACTGAGACTATTCCGGTGGGCATTGTCATCTCAGGGTTGCTGCCTTCGACGCAGTATTTCTTCCGCGCTAAAGCGACCAATTCACAAGGACCAACTACAATCGGGCCAATTCTGTCATTCACGTCTTTTTATCGAGCATTTGTCATCGAAACCGGTGATGAAGTTCCAGGAAATCCAGCTCAAGAAATTGATTTGATCAAACCAGGCTTAATTGCTGACAGCGGCGTAGTCAGTCTGCCTGCCTTCGCGAAGCGTGGTGTCGGCGGAACCAGCAGCCTCAATGAAAAGCTGCTTCTTTATGGGCCGACAGAAACCGTTGCTGTCGCCGCACGCCAGGGCAGCGCATTCGGGGCAAATATCGTTCAAGGCAACTTCGACAATGTCGCCATGAATGATGCAGGTTCTCTGCATTTCCATGATCAGATTGCTGATGCGCCATCAAACGCAGACCGAGCCCTTTTTCTGAAAAACGCTGCGGATAATCTCGTCAGCCGTGAAGGTGATGAGATTGCGCCGGGAATCGTTTATGTGGACAACACCCAGCGTTCACCTGTCGCAGCGAACGGCAGAGTGTATTTTGCGAGCACTTTGTCGCCGATTACACTTGGGCGGCGTGGCGTTTGGTTTTCGGATGGTGTCACCAGCGGAACACTCGCGCGTGAAGGTCTCCTTGCCTCTGCCGATGGAACCGTAGGAGGAAACCTGACCATCAGCACACTCGTTGCCAGCGCCACTGGAGCTGCGTTTGTCAGCCCTCTCTCCGGGGGGGTGGGTGGAACTGAAGGGATTCTTGCAGGAAATACCTCCGGTGCATTGATTGCGATTGCTCGCAAACAGGATAAGCCGCCGGGCCTTAACCCTATCGTTTACTCCAGCTTCAGAAATGTCTCAGCCAGTTCGGATGTGGACTTCTCCTTTATGGCAGACCTGTTCCTGAAAAATGTGGTGACGGCTGCAGATGATCAAATCCTCATGTCTTCACTGAATGGTGTACAAACCATCATCGCTCGTGAAGGTGGCTCTGTGCCAGGAATCGTTGGTGGTATCTGGGACCGCTTCGAGCGTCACTTCGTGACCGCTGCGGGAGATGTGTTGTTCCAGGCATTCCTTCGCGTTGGTGGGCCGATTACTACCGTCAATGATGGCGTCATTTGCCGCTGGTCGGCTGGCTCCATTGAAATCTTGGCCCGTGAAGGCAGTCGTGCTCTAGGGCAGCGCACGGCCACGTATCGAATCTTCACTAATTTCGCAGTCAACGAGAACGGCAATTACATGTTCCAATCCACCCTTTCAGACGCTCGCACGGCTCTTGTCGTCGATTCTGGAATCGGTCAGCGCCTTGCCGCCGCTTCGGGTGGTCGAGTTTATCTGAATCGTCTCACGGAACTTGATCCTGTGATCTTCACGCTTGCCACGAATTCCAACCTTACCAATCTCGCGAATGGAACTGGCGGATATGGCACGGTTATTGATGACCAGGGGGCGGTCTTTGCCGTCGCCTATGTGGGTGCCGGTCGCTACATCGCCTTCGTTTTCTAATCTTGGTTCCTTGTCGGGGTAGAAAGCCTGGCAGCAGGCTTTCTGCCCTGCATGTGATATGAATAATCTTAAACTTTTTGTGGCGCTGGCTCTCGTGGCCAGCGCCCTTCTTTTCTATCTGCGGGAGCCTGGGAAAGGTGTCCCCAAATCGAACGCAGGGATTGAATCCAGTCCGACCGTTTCAAAGAAAAAAGAGTTCTCCAGCCTGGGGCGTTTTGAAGCCCTTGCTGATGAGGCGAAAATCAGTTTTTTGGATGAACAAAAGGCAAAGGCTGCTCCCTCTGTCCTGGTAGATCTGGCGCTGCGTGCTCTGGAGAGCCCAAATCAAGATGTGCGTAAGGCTGCGCTCGCAGCAACCAACCAACTTCAAAGCAGCGATCTGCTACCTGTCATCAGGCGGGCCTTGGCCGATGCATCAGCGGAGATGCGGCTGCTGGCTCTCCACGAAGCAAGAATGAAACACCCGGCCTTGCGTCTGAATCTGCTCGAAACGGCCATCAGGTCCGACTTTGCCGACACGAGGGATGGTGCCTTGGTCGAGCTTTCACGCGAAAACCCCAAGGCTGCCGTGCCCATCATGATGGAAGGATTAAATTCCCCGGATGCAGAATTCCGCGCGCGTGTCTGGCAGGAAATACTTCCAAATGTCCAGTCTTTGCGAAAGTCCCCATTCCCCAACACGACTGAGGCGATCAGTTGGTGGAATCAGGTGAAGGGACGCTTTGATGACAACATGGTCTTGCTGGACCCTCCAGTGCCTCCATCTGAAAACTGAATTTTTTCTCATTTTCTCACCATGAATCTTAATTTGAATGTCTCATGGCAGGTTCTGCGTGCCGAATACGGACTCGTGCTGCTGGCATCCTGGCTTCTCCTCCCTGTGGCTGTAGCTGCTGCTCCAGCCAATGACAATCTGGCGGCCCGCATCGTCCTGAGCGGTAGTCCGGTGAGCACCACCGGGACGAGTGTGGCATCTACCAAGGAATCTGGTGAGCCGTTTCATGGGCCTGATGATGATACGGGCAACTCTGTCTGGTGGAGTTGGACAGCGCCAGCTTCAGGGTTGTACACCGTGAGCACTGCAGGCAGCAATTACGACACCTTGCTCGCAGTTTATACCGGTACAGTCTTCGGCAATCTGCCCTTGGTCGTCCGAAATGATGACAGAGACGGTTTTGACACCACAAGTTATGTCAGCTTTCAGGCCACGGCGGGGGTTACATATCAAATTGCAGTGGACGGCGCTTTCGCCCTTGTCGGTCAGATCAGTCTTGCGATTGACGGTCCCTTTTTTCCTCCGGCCAATGACCATTTTGCTGATCGAACCATCTTAGCTTCCGGCCCTCAAACCGTGGCAGTAACAACGAGTCTGGCCACCCGTCAGCTGGGGGAACCTTTCCATGGGAACCTCTCCACAGGAGGGAGTTCAGTATGGTGGAGCTGGACGGCACCTGTGACAGGAAGAGTCACCTTTAACAGTTCAGGAGGGACGTTCCTCGCCACCCTCGCGCTTTACACTGGAACAGCTTTGGATTCACTCACGGCAGTCCCCGTCCAGCGTCAAAATATTGGCGTTACCTGCGAAATCCTGGCTTCGGTCACGGCCGGTGTCACTTATGCGATTGCCGCAGATAATGACTTTGGGTTTTCAGGTCCGTTTAATTTAACTGTGGGGGAAGTGATACCAGTTCCTGCAAACGACAACTTTGAGGGGCGTTTAGCAGTCCTTACCGGCCAGATACAATCTGGAACTACGGTGAACGCCAGCTCGGAAGTGGGCGAAACCGTTGAGCCGTTCTTCAGCCAGGGGAATACGGTGTGGTGGACCTGGACGGCACCCTCCTCAGGGCGCTGGCGTGTTGATGCATCTGGCAGCGAAATACAGCCTTATGTTGGGTTGTACACAGGGTCGAATGTCTCGTCTTTGGTTCAGGTGGCCAGAACCACCTGGCTGAATTCGTCTTTGCCCAACATTCTTGTCTTCAATGCATCGGCTGGAGAGGTTTTCCAAATTGCAATCGCATCCCTTGGCGAGCTCTTTTCCTCTTCGGATACTGAAGGCGAGGTCAGTTTCATCATCGAACCTTCTGGATCGGCACCCAGTAATGACGCCTTTGCGGCAAGTCGTCGTATATTTACTTCTGGCGCTTTTGTCGGAAACAATTTTGGCGCTTTGACTGGAAGAGAAACAGGAGAGCTTCGGATGGATGATGGTGGTCTTGAAGACATAGGTGGCAACTCAGTCTGGTGGAAATGGACCGCGCCTTCGGGTGTCTCGATTGTGACCTTTGACACTTTTGGAAGTGACTTTGACACAGTGCTCGGAGTGTACACAGGCGCTGGCCTTGGTTCACTCACGGAAGTGGCAGTGAACGATGAATCCTCCAGCGTGTTCGGCCAGAGCGAGGTGGTATTTATGGCTGCTCCGGGGCAGACCTATCACATTGCAGTCAACGGCTTTCTTGGAGAGCAGGGTAACATCCTGCTCAATCTCACGGGGGGGGGCGTGTTGACCAATGATGATTTTGTCAACGCCGTTGACCTTGGGTCTGCGGCTGGAGCCACTGGCAGTGTGGAGCTTTCTGCATTGTTTGGGGCAGAGAGCGGTGAGCCTGATGCCGGCACGGAACTTGATCCTGCCAAGACTGCCTGGTGGACGTGGCAGGCACCTAGTTCGGGAATCGTTCGAGTGGACACACTGGAAAGCAATTTCGACACAGTTTTAGAAGTCTATGCCGGCACCAGTCTTTCGACCTTGACCCTGATCGAAGCCAATCATGATTCTGACGCACAGGGGCGCAGCAGGCTGTTCTTTGAAGCACAGGGAGGCTGGGTTTACCGAGTGCGAGTGCGTGGCGAGACGAGCATCGATGTTGGTTTGGTTGAGTTAAAGCTACAACTCCAGTCTCCGCCGGTCGCCGACATGGAGCTTGTCTCGGGAGAAGCATACGGATGTCTTTCATTTACAAGGTATATTGCCAGGGATGGCATAGTCTATGTCGTCGCGGTGTCCGATGACCTTCAGTTCTGGGACAAGACGCAAAACCAGGTGGAGTTGAGTGGATCACCCGTTCCAATGCCGGATGGATTGACGGAAATGGTGACCTATCGTGTCAAGCAGGCACTCTCTTCCTCTGGAAACAAGTTCATGAGACTTGAGATCAAGGAGGCCACCCCCTGAGTTGATCCTGGGAGAGGATTTGCATTCGCGGAAAAAAAAGATGCATTTCCACACTGGCCGGATTATGAACACCAGCACTCTTTACCTTTTTTATGGCTGTCGAACGTATTGTACCAGAAACTAATGCTTGGCGTGAAAGCTACGCGGATCACTCAGAACGCTACCGAACATTTAAGCACCTTTATCCCGGAAAAAAGGTGCTTGATGCGGCATGCGGGGTTGGGTACGGTTCGCATTTTATTGCGGAGTGCGGTGCCGCTTCGGTGACTGGCCTGGACATTGATGATGAAGCGCTGGCTTATGCGCAGAAACATTTTCAGACCCAAGGCGTCCGCTTTCTAAAGGGCGACTGCACAGCGCTGCCGTTTGAGGATGCTAGTTTCGACATGGTAGTATCCTTTGAAACTTTGGAACACATTCGTGAGGCCGACAAAGTTGTTGGTGAGTTTGCCCGATGCTTGAAGCCTGGTGGGTGTCTGGTTGCCAGCACGCCGAATCGTCTGGCTTATTCAATGGGGCAGTTGCAGAAGGACGACAATCCATTCCATGTGAATGAGATGACTCTGGAGGAGTTCCGCAGCCTGATGGGCCGCCACCTTTCCATTGAACAAGTGCTTCATCAGTCCTCGACACTTGCCCATGTGCTCGCGGCCCATGTTCAAGCGCTGGATCTGGCTCTTCAGCGTTCGCTGGTGGTTAAATTGGAGAACATTCTTCGCCGTGCCTTGGGTAAACAGACACTGTCAGTGGCGAGCACCCGCCAGGCGTTGCAGGATGTGCTGAATTCGACGCCGGAGCCATTGGTGCCGCTGCCCCCGGACTCTGTTTTGTCTCCAGACAAGCTCAGCATTTTTGTCATTGAAGCGCGCAAACCTCTCTGAGCGCAGAAAGGCAGAGATCGGCCGCATGAAGGTAACATGGCTCTTCCCCCACTTTCACCCCGTCCTGGCAGGAGCTGCAGAGCGGTTCAGGCGCTATGCTCCTCATCTAAACAGCTCGGGATTTGAAGTCGATGTCATCACGGCCCGTGATCCAGCGAACCTCGAAGAAAGCGAATTGATCGATGGCTTTCTGCCGGTCAAGCGCATGAAAGTTCCATCCGATGTCAGGATGCGTGATCTTGTTCTTTATCAGGCAGCGGCAGACATTTTAGCCACGCCAGCGCGGGGGCTGGTGCAGACCATCAAATGTGACCGCAGGCTGCTTCCATCCCTTTGGAAAATCAGACGTTCCGGACGCAGGCTCGTCCAGGTTTGCACCATGGTGGAGCCTGGCTTGGAAGGCACCTCAGGGCTGCAGCGCTGGAAGCTCCGCTGCTCCACTTGGCTGAGTTTGCTGCCCTGCACCTCCATCATTACCAGCTCAGAGGTCATGTCAGCGTGGCACCGGCAGTTTGGTGTTCCCGGCAGTAAGCTTCATGTCATCCCCAATGGCGTTGACACCAGTAAATTTCACCCTCCTGCCAACGCAGGGGATCGCGAACTGCTGCGCACGCGCTATCAGTTGCCGGAGGGTGCGATCGTTGGCCTGCTGGCGGGCAATCTTATTCCGCGCAAACGTCCCCATTTGGCAGTCAATTCCTGGCGGAAGCTTCGGCAAAAATTTCCGGACGCTGTCCTGCTCCTCGTCGGTTCCGCCAAGCGGCCTACGATCGGCTCAAACCAGGAAGGTGCGGAGATCGTCGCTTATCAAGAGCAGTTGTTTTCCGCCATTGCAGCCCAAGATCCTCATGTGCGTTGGCTGGGAGAAAGGGTTGACATGCCTGACATATACAGGGCTGTGGATTTCTTCGCCTTTCCTACCGAACAGGAAGGTTTTGGCAATGTCCTGCTTGAGGCATTGGCATCAGGGCTGCCGGTGCTAAGCTCGCGTTTCCGTGGCTTTCCAGCAGACGAACTTGCGGGTGCTGTGCAGGTGGTTGAAGAGGACTCGGAGGACGCTTGGGCTCGCGCCATGGAAGGACTGGCGATGGATGCCGGGCAGCGCGTCAGCCTCGGCTCTTCAGGCATCAGTCTTGTGGGGCAGCGCTTCAAGCTGGAAAGGATTTTGGATCAACTTTGCGGTGTTTATCGGCATTCCTTGAATGGCTGACTTCAGTGTTGAACAAGTGGACTTGAGTGGCATATCTGGAGACACATGGGATTCTTTTATCAATGGCTTAAAAAAGAGATGTTTTGTCCATCTCGTTTTGGGATGCTGGTAAACTCTTCCTACCTGATCCGGCAGGCTCTTGGAGTGGCGATCCAAAGGCATAGCGCCAAGATGCGCGGCACGATGCTGGACTTCGGCTGTGGAACCGCGCCTTATCGAAACTTGTTTCAAATCGATCAGTACCTGGGGCTTGAGATTGCTGCGCCCGGTCATCCGTTGAAGGAGTCTCATTCGACATTGCTCTACAGCGGTGACCGTATTCCGCTCGAGGATGAATTTGTTGACTGTATCCTGATGACTGAGGTTTTGGAGCATGTTTTTAATCCTGCCGAGTTGCTCGCGGAGTTTCATCGTGTGCTCCGGCCTGGCGGGTCGATTCTCATCACCTGCCCTTTTGTCTGGCCGTTGCATGAAGAGCCCTATGATTATGCCCGCTACACACCGTTTGCTTTGAAGCACCTGCTGCAGTCCGCAGGGTTTGAGGTGATCCACATGGAAAAAGCCGGCACTTGGATATTGTCGGTGGCCCAGTTGATGCTCACTTATGCCGTGCAATCTTTGCTTCCAAGCGAGGGACGGCTGCATCGTGTGGGCAAGACTCTGTGGTGTACTCTGGTGAACCCTTTAGCATTGGTGGTAAACCGGATAATGCCTCGAAACCAGCGGCTTTATCTCAGCAACATCATCGTTGCAAGAAAGCCGGTCACTACCGAAACACTGTCATAGCAACTCACCGCATAAAGATGAACAAGGACATCATGTCATTTCTCAGGCTACTTCGCTCTTCTGCCAGGCGGATGCCACTCAATCGTATTTACAGCCGTTTTGCGGATCTGACGATGGTCCCTCATGATTCGTATGTAGATAATCTGGAGCTTGCGCGTATGCCATCATCACTGCCAGGCTGCATCGTCGAATGTGGCGTTTGGCGGGGAGGGATGAGCGGGGGAATCGCCAGCATACTTGGCCCTGCAAGAAAGTATTTTCTCCTCGATAGTTTTGAAGGACTACCGCCGGCGAAGGAGGTGGATGGCAAGACAGCCATCGATTGGCAGGCGGATAAGACCGCCGCCAGCTACTATGACAACTGCAAGGCCGAGGAAAGCTATGCCTCCGAAGCCATGCAACGTGCTGGTGTGACCGATTTCAAACTGATCAAAGGATGGTTCTCTGATACTGTCCCACATCTAAATCTCCCTGAACCGATCGCTCTGCTGAGACTGGATGGCGATTGGTATGATTCGACGATGGTCTGTCTCGATCATCTGTTCGACAAGGTGGCTTCCGGCGGTGTCATTATCATTGATGATTACTTCGCCTGGGACGGCTGTTCACGCGCTGTCCATGATTTTCTGAGCAAGAGGTCTGCGACTGAGAGGCTTCGGACGAATGGTCGTGTCTGCTACATGATCAAAGCGTGACCAGGCACTGCCGCAGGTTCATTCCAGCGGCGGTGAACTTTGAGACAGCTCTAGAAGTTCTTGGGCGAAGACTTTTTCAGGGGCCTCAGGTATGACGGTCCTGACATGCTCAGCCGCCGCACTCGCGATTTCCTTCCATCGCGTGCGCTGGCTCCAGGCACGATCCATGACTTCGTCGAAGAACTTCTCTCCGATCCCCTCTGCGAGAAAGCCAGTTTGCCCGTCATTCAATAGTTCAGCGATGCCTCCTGCTGGCTGTGCAATGACCACTCGCCCCGCCCACATGGCCTCCACGAGAGTCAGTGGCAGTCCCTCGTGCCTTGAGGGAAGAAGGAGTGCGTGGTGGCTTCCCCAAAGGGAGTGAATGTCCGAGGTTTGTCCGCAAAACCGAATCTTGTCATCAATGCCAAGCATGGAGGCCAGGGCCTTCAGCCTTACCCCATGAGCCCCAGAGCCGAAAATAGAAGCCTCCCAGTGCCGGTCCTTCCACTTTTTCTGGGAAAGGACCCGCAATAAAATGTCATGACCTTTGGTTCGTGGATGCAGGCGGGCTGGAATGGCGAATCTGACCAGGGAACTTTCAGGCTCCCCCGGCATGGGGGATGGCGGCCCTTTGACCAGAAACGGATTCCTGGCGATGCGGGCATGAGACAGCCGATGGGCAAGCTGGGTTTCGAGAAGTTCAAGATTGTGGTGCGAAACAGCCCAGAAACGTCTGGCTCCTGAAAACAGGCGAATCATTCTTTCGGCAGTTGCATCATCGGGCCAGTGATCCGTTGAGACGAGGTGAGTGACGACAGCGTAGGGGATTTTGCTGGCGGCGATGGACTCGAGCAACTCCAGGCCATCCATGGAAGTGCCTGAACTGAACAGGATGAAATCCGGTGATGACGTGCTCAGTTGATGAGACAACCTTCCTTTGGCGGAGAAACGAGACGGCCAGATTCGTGCAAGAATGCGATTCAGAACATGGGGGCTGTCTGCGAGAGACTGATGCGATATGCCGGCGGCATCCAGTTGTCTCACCCGCCTTGTGGCTTCATGTGTCCAGGCCGTAAGTGCTGATATATTCCGTCCTTCCTGCCTGAGAATGAGGGCGGTTTGGAGCCAGAGTTCCTCACTGCCGCCGCCTCCTTTGTTCGCTGACACAAACAGGATGCCTTGGCTTTCCTGGGGGGATTGTGAATGATTGCTCGGCATGCGCATGTTGGGTTCCTCTATGAAGCTGCAATAGCGTCTCGAATACTTGCCTGAGCATTAGTTTTCAATTGCCGAATCAGAGAATTTCGACGAAATCGAAGCCGAATGAATACTCATATCAGGCGCATTAGTTGCCCGCATTTCAATTCCACCAGAAGCAGTTCAGGCTTCACGCTAACCGAGTCTGTGGTTCTTTTGGTGGTTGCTGCGTCGCTGCTGTGGATGGCTCTGCCGATCATATTAGTCCATTATGGGATCATTGAGCCTGCGGATGTGGTCAAGACACAGCCAATTCTACAGCCAGTTCCGTCTGCTGATGATGTGAAGGACAAGGCTCCAGAACCCAACCAGACACCAAATGTCGGCAAGCCAACACTTCCACCCAGTCTTGAGAGGGTGACCAAAGGGTTTGGCGTGGAAGTGCCCAAGAAGTAGCCGACTTTATTAAAGTTGCCGCCATGAACGAAGAACGTGTCGGTTCTAGGGGAGGAGGTGGGGTGATCCGTCCGCCGACTCCCGCTGGATTCATCGACGCCTCGGCTGTCCTGGCTTGGATGGTCTTCATCTATCGTTGGCTCTGTCGGCTGGTTTTTTGGGGGAGTGCGGCAGTGGCTGTTTTAATTTTTTGGACTGGGATGTCCATAGAGTCTGGAATGGAGGACAACCTCTTCCTTGCGGTTATATCCTATTTTCCCATCTGGGTTCCTTTAATACCGGTCGTCATGATGTTTCCACTGGCGCTTGTCTTCAGCAGGGGGGCGTTCCTCTTGCTGGCTGTTTCTGGGCTGAGTTATTACTTTTTCCACTGCCACCCTCAGATTTACAGGCCGGGGGTAATGCCAGTCGGCATTTCACAGGCCACTCTCAGGGTGATGTCTTTTAATGTGGGGCAGTCCAGGCAGGTTGATTTTGAGACCTTGCTTCAGGCGCTGCAGCCGGACATCGTACTATTGCAGGATGCTCGAGGTTGGTTGAAGCGAAAGGAAGTGGCTCCAGGTGCCGCCCAGTTCCCATTTAGGCAGGAGGCTGGAGAATTCGTCCTTCTGAGTAAACATCCGGTCGCCGATCCGGGGAGTTCGGCGCTTTCCATTCAGATTAGGGGCCGTGAAAAGACCTGTGTCTATCGCCATCGGCTGCTTGTTTCGGGCAGACTGGTGACGATCTTCAATGTCCACATGCCGAGTCCTCGTGAGTTGTTGCGCTGGCATGGCGGAAAAGGTACTTTTTTATTGGGTCTCGTACACTGGCTTTCCAGCGGGCTGGACTCCTGGCATAACGAAAGAGTGCTGGCTTGGAGGGAACGAGCACACAATGTCAGGCAGTTGGCAGGACTTGTGGCGAAGGAGTCTGGCGTCACGCTAGTCGCAGGAGATTTAAACACTCCTCCCTGGGGTGGGGGCTATGCGGCCTTGGCACAAATCATGGATGATGCCTTTGCGAAAGGGGGCGATGGGTTTGGCGGCACATTCCCAGCAGAATCCAGTTCTTTGCCGTCCTTCGTAGTTCCATGGCTGAGGCTTGATTATTTGTTTGTCTCCCGCGGCATCTCCATTACCGGCTGGGAAACCCGCAAAACAGGGCAGATGCAGCATCTGCCCATTTGTGCTGAACTGGCTTTGCCGGAATAAGGCGGGTGGATTCCCGGCTGTCTTCGGGCCCTGCCGCTGGCTTCGTGATTATCCCGGTTCCGGCAGCTTTACAGGATCACTAAGGTTGGCATTGAGCATTTCAGGCGTCACCTCCCCCTCCCATCTGCTGATGGCCACCGTGGCGACTCCATTGCCGATCAGGTTTGTCAGCGCTCGACACTCGCTCATGAAGCGGTCGATGCCCACTAGCAGCGCGAGAGACTCGATGGGTATGCCTGGCACCACAGCGAGAGTGGCTGCGAGCGTGATAAAGCCCGCACCCGTCACGCCGCTGGCACCTTTCGAGGTGATCATGGCCACGACGAGCAGACTGATCTGCTGGCCAAGATCGAGTGGCGTGTCCGTGGCCTGCGCGAGGAAGACGGCAGCCATGGCCATGTAAATGTTCGTGCCGTCGAGATTGAAACTGTAACCCGTCGGGACCACAAGTCCGACGGTGGCGGGGGCACAGCCGAGGCCGCGCAGTTTTTGGATCATTAGTGGCAGTGCTGTCTCGGATGAACTGGTGCCGAGCACGAGCAACAGCTCTTCTTTGATGTAACGAAGGAAGCGGAAGATAGAGAAACCGCACCAGCGGGCGATGCCGCCGAGCACGAAGACGACAAAGAAACCTGCTGTGATGTAAAAGCCGATCATCAGTGTGAGCAGGTTCCCAAGCGCGCCAATGCCGTGACTGCCGATGGTGTAGGCCATCGCCCCGAAAGCGCCGATGGGAGCGAGTTTCACCACGATGCCCATGATGGCAAAGAAGACCTCGCCCGTTCGCTCGATGACATCCAGCACCGGCTGGCCGCGCTCGCCAAGCCGGGTGAGTGCAAAGGCGCTGACGAGGGCGATGAAAAGCACCTGGAGCAGTTCCCCGCTCGTAAAGGCGCCCACGAAGGTGTCAGGGATGATCTTCAGCAGGAAATCCACCGTGCTGAGGGTGTGCGTCTTGCTCGCATACTCATGCGCGGTGGCGGCGGCTTTGCTCCCGAGTTCGGCAGCACTCGCATGGAAGCCTGCACCTGGCTGGAGGAGGTTCACCACCACGAGTCCGATCACCAGAGCCAGCGTGGAGACGACTTCGAAATAGAGCAGGGTTTTACCCCCCACACGGCCCAGTTTTTTCAGATCACCCATCGAAGCCACCCCATGCACGACGGTACAGAAGATGATGGGCGCGATCATCATCTTGATGAGCTTGATAAAAGCATCGCCAAGCGGTTTCAGAGCTTTGCCTTGTTCTGGAAAGAAGAACCCGAGCGCAATGCCCAACGCCACAGCCAGCAGCACCTGGAGATAAAGAATGCGATACCAAGGCGTGCGGGTGACTGGGGCTGAACTCATGCGAAAGGAAGGCAGGAATTGGGACTCAAGACAATGCTAAACAGGAAATCATTTGCAAGTGTAACAAATGTGCTGTTACACAAAGGATACCAAGCCCATGCTGCCTTTTTCCATCCAGCTCACCGACGGCACGCCCGTGTCCGACCAGATCCTGCTGGCGGTGCGCAAGGCGTTGCTCACCGGGCAGATGAAGGCGGGCGATGAGTTCCCCAGCGTGCGCACGCTGAGCCAGGAACTGAAAATTAGCCCCACCACGGCGCACAAGGTCGTCCTGCAGCTCAAAGATGCCGGCTGGCTCAATTCACGGCCCGGCATCGGCATGGTCGTCACGGAGCCGGACCAGCCCGGACTCGCCGAGCGCCTCGCGCAGATCACGCCAGAGTGCCGTGCGCTGCTCAAAGAGGCCGCCGAGCTCAATCTCACGCTCAATCAAGTCATCCAGCACCTGAAAAGCCTATGATCACGATCTCCGATCTTCACAAACGCTTCCGCAAAACCGAAGCCGTGGCCGGTTTGAGCCTCGAAGTGCCCGAAGGGCAGGTCACGGCCTTTTTGGGCCCGAACGGCGCAGGGAAGAGCACGACCATCAAATGCCTGCTGAACCTCCATCGGCCTGATTCCGGCTCTGCGAGCATTTTGGGCACCGATTCGCGAAAACTCGGCCCCGCGCAGTTCACGCAGATC
>CAYMHJ010000036.1:0-30950 GCA_964390165.1 uncultured Prosthecobacter sp.
CGAGAATGTGGTGGGTGTGCTGGTTCTCCACCACGCCATGGACGGCAATGCGGCCATTGACACCGCGTGCGCCGACGACGGAGATTTCACAGACGAAGGGCACCCATTGCTCGACGACGGCGTGGTGCCCCACGAAGAGCTTCCAGGCCTCCGCCAGATCGGTGTCTGCATTCACCTTGCACTGGCCTTTGCCATCGTAGCCAAAAGCTGCGGTCTTGATGACGCAGGGACGCCCCAGCTCGGAGACGGCCTTTTCCAGGCCAGCCTGATCCTCGATGATGCGGAATTCGGCACAGGCGATGCCCTGCTCCCGAAGGAAGAGCTTTTCCCGCTCACGATGCTGCGTGGTGTGGATGGCACGCCGCCCGGGGCGAAGTGGTTTGATGGCATCGACGGCCTGCAAACAGGCGTCGGGGATGTTTTCAAACTCCACCGTCACCACGTCCACACGGCTGAGGAAGCGCTCCAGCATCGCCATGTCATCATAGGCCGAATTATACTCCGCCTCTGCGAAGTGGCCCGCCGGGCAGCCGGGCTTTTCATCTGTGTAGATCGCCACGCGATACCCCGAGCGCCGGGCCTCCAGTGCCAGCATGCGCCCGAGCTGACCTCCGCCGAGGATGCCGATGGTGGAGGGGGGGAGGATGGGGGAGGCGGACATGTCTTGTGATGAAGCGCTCAGAAATAGAGAGAGGGAGAGATCGTCAAGAGGTTGATCATCATAACTGAGCACTTGGCTAGGCTTCGGCTTCCAGAGCCTTCTGACTCTCCAGGACCTTCGCCGTCTGGCGGTCGCGGAAGGCCTTCAGCTTCGCGGCAAGATCAGGGTTCTCATTGGCGAGCATGGAGATGGCGAAGAGGCCGGCATTGAGCGCCCCGGCATTGCCGATGGCAAAGGTGGCCACGGGAATGCCGCCGGGCATCTGGACGATGGAGTAGAGGCTGTCCATGCCACTGAGGGCGCGGCTTTGCACGGGCACGCCGAGCACGGGAAGAGTGGTCATGCTGGCGGCCATGCCAGGCAGGTGGGCGGCACCTCCGGCTCCGGCGATGATGCACTTCAGTCCCCTGCCCTGCGCGCTGGTGGCGTAGTCGTAGAGGAGCTGCGGCGTGCGGTGGGCGCTGACAACCTTCTTTTCAAAAGGCACGCCGAAGTCCTCCAGCACTTGCGCTGCGTTTTGCATGGTGGGCCAGTCTGAACTGGAGCCCATGATGATGCCGACGATGGGTGAATTCATGGTGATGTACCCGCACCTAGCCCGCCCCTGTGGGCAGTGCAAGCGGGGAGCCGCGGGCGGTGGGGAGCACTTTCTTCTTTGATCTTCCGGCGGGGCGCTGCATGACTAGCGCCCCTTTTCCCAAACCCGTCATATCCCGCTCATGTCCGCCACCATCTCCCCACGCACCATTCACATCGGCCTCGCAGGGCTGGGCAATGTCGGCGCGGGTGTCTTCAAGAACATCGATGCCAATCGTGACCTCATCGTGCAGCGCACGGGGGCCGACATCCAGGTAAAGCGCGTGATCGTGCGCGATCTCAAGCGCGCCCGTGATGTGGCCGTGCCGGCGGAGATGGTTAGCACACGCTGGCAGGATTTGATCGAGGACACGGACATCCAGGTCGTGGTGGAACTCATCGGTGGCACGACCACGGCGTATGATCTGGTGTGTGCGGCGCTGCGGGCGAAGAAGATCGTCGTCACCGGGAACAAAGCCCTCCTCGCTGAGCGTGGGCAGGAGCTCTTCGCGCTCGCGGAGCAATGCGGGGTGCCGATCTATTTCGAAGCCGCTGTCGCTGGTGGTATTCCGATCATCCAAGTGCTCCAGGAAGGGCTCGTGGGGAATCGCATCCTCTCCATCCACGGCATCATCAATGGCACTTGCAACTACATCCTCACCCGTATGAGCCAGGCCGGTCTCAGCTACGCGGATGCCTTGCAGGAAGCGCAGGACAAAGGCTACGCCGAGGCTGACCCCACGCTGGATGTCAGCGGTTGGGATGCCGCGCACAAGGCCATCATCCTTGCCTCGCTGAGCTACGGCTTCTGGATTCCGCAAAGCTGCGTGCATGTCGAAGGCGTGGACAAGATCGACCTCGCCGACTTCAAATTTGCCAAGCGCCTCGGCTACACCATCAAGCTCCTCTCCGTCATTCGTGCGGATGCCCAGGGCCTCGTGGAAGTGCGCACGCAGCCCACGCTTGTGCCTTTGAGCCACGTGCTCGCCAACGTCAGCGGCAGCTTCAATGCCGTGCTCGTCCATGGCGACATCGTCGGCGAGACGCTCTTTTATGGACGCGGCGCCGGTCAGGACCCGACCAGCAGCAGCGTCATCAGCGACCTTTGTGAAGCAGCCGCCACCCTCGTCTATGGAGCCCGCCACAGCGGCTTCGTCCCCCACGGTCTCTATGGGAAAAGCAAGCCCGTGGATGACACCATCTCCCACTATTATCTCCGCCTCACCGTCGCCGATGTGCCCGGCGTGCTGGCAAAGGTGGCCGCTGAGCTGGGCAAACGCAGCATCGGCATCTCCTCCATGATCCAACCGGAGGACCTGGAGGACACGAGCGGCCAGACCAGCCTTGTCCTTATGATCCACGACGCCCGTCTTGGTGATGTGAAGGAAGCCCTTGACGCCATTCGCTCCCTCGACTGCATCCGTGGTGAACCAAGCTGGATGCGGGTGGAGACTCTGCAGGGCTAGGAAGTCCCACACAAGCCCCCATTCATCAACTAGTATAGGCGGCCTCATTACCGCCTCAGCCTGGGGTCTGAAAAAGTCCAATCAGGGGGCTCCAGAAGAATCAGCCATCTCACATTTCCCCGCATAACTCCTTGCCACGCTGGTAGCCACTGGCTAAAAAGGCACATTCTACCCATTCCGACGGCACGCCCCCTATGAAGTTCTCGATCAGCAAGGAATCCCTGCAACAGGCCATTAACCAGGTCCAGCACGTGGTCAGCACGCGCACCACCCTGGCCATCCTCTCCAATGTCCTGCTTCGTGCCAAAGACGGCGTGCTGGAACTGACCACCACCGACCTCGATGTCGGCGTGACCTGCACGGTCCCCGCCGAGGTCGAAGAAGAGGGGGCCACTACCCTGCCAGCCCGCCGCCTCGGCACCATCGTCCGCGAATTGCCAGCCGAGGACATCCACGTCAGCGTAGATGAGAAAAACTACGCCTCCATCCGCAGCGGCCCTTCTTTCTTCAAAGTGGTCGGCCTTACCAGCGAGGAATTCCCCGCCCTGCCCCGCTTTGACGATGCCCGTGAGTTCACTCTCCCCCAGGCCGTCATGCGTGACTGCCTGAAAAAGACCAGCTACGCCATCTCTACTGACGAGACCCGCTACGTCCTCAACGGCATCCTTTTCTCCTTCAAAAACAATGCCCTCACCATGGTGGCCACTGATGGCCGCCGCCTCGCCATGGTCGAACAAGAGGTGGAGTTTCCCCAGAGTCAGGAAATTGACATCATCGTGCCCACCAAGGCCGTCAATGAACTCGCCCGCCTTTGTGGCGACATTGGCGATGTCGTTATCCGTGTTACCGGCAGTCAGGTCGGGTTCGATCTCGGCAGCAGTCTCCTCATCAGCAAGCTCATCGATGGGAACTACCCCAACTACAGGCAGGTCATCCCCGGCGAGGCCAAAGAGCGCATCGTCCTCGAACGCGAAGTTTTCCAGCGCGCCATCGGCCGAGTTTCCTTGCTCGCCAGCGACAAGTCGAACTCCGTTAAATTCCAGTTCACCAACGGTCAGGTCGAGATCATCGCCAGCAGCCCCGACATCGGTGAAGCCCGCGAGACCATCGCCATCAATTATAAAGGCAAGGACATCACCATCGCCTTCAACCCAGAGTTCACCATGGCACCGCTGCGTAACCTCAGCGCGGATGAGATCACCCTGCATCTCATTGATGACATCAGCCCCGGCGTGATCCGCACCGGCACCAATTTCCTCTACGTCCTCATGCCTATGCGCGTGAATAGTTGAGTCATTGATCTCACACCTCCTCATGTCGATGTCCCGCCTCACTCCCCTCCTCGCCCTGGCCGCTTTTGCAGTGGTGGCCTGTAACACCTACGACACGCCGCGTCCCTTTGCTGGACGTGGAGGCCGTTCTCTGGACCAGCCCCCACGTTACGGAGATCCGAACCGCTACGTCGAGCCCATCGCCCCGCCTCCTGGCCCCATGATTGATCCGAATGGTCCCGTCGTCGGGCCAAACGGTCCCATCACCACCCCCGGAACCATCCCACCGATCACCGCTCCAGGCATGCCAGGAGTCGATCCTGGTCTCACTGTCACACCTCCAGGGACCGCACCTGCCCCTCCTTCTGGAGATGTCATCACCCCACCGGCTCCAGGCACTACACCACCAGCAGTCACCCCTCCCGCTCCGGGAGATGTCCCCTTCGCCCGTGCTGTGCCAGGCAAACCAGGGTATGTTTACAGCCCGAAGGATCCCAAAAAAGTCATTTCCGTCGAAGGTCTCCGCCCAGGCTCCAAGGCCAAAGATCCCGAGACCGGCGAAATCTTCCGCGTGCCCTATCAGTGATCTGATTCCCACGCTGAACCGCCAAGAACACAAGGCCCCGATTCACCAGAATCGGGGCCGTTTTTTTCTAAAAACTGAGCACTGAGCCTGCCCCTCACTTCAGCAACGTGTCGTAGAGTGCCTTCGTCCGCTCAGCGATGCTGGTCCAACTAAAGCGCTCAACGGCGCGCTTGCGGCCTGCGAGACCCATCTGGCGGCACTTTTCAGGATCAGCCATGAGGCTGTTCACCCCCTCGGCGAGGTCTTTGGCAAAACGGGCAGGATCGGTGGCCTCAAAGGGGCTCTCGGTCTGCTGGTCGAGCTGGACGAGGAGGCCGGTCTCATAGGGCACAACAACCTCTTTGATGCCTCCGACGGCGCTGGCGACGACGGCGGTCTCACAGGCCATGGCCTCCAGATTGATGATGCCAAAGGGCTCATAGATGGAGGGACAGCAGAAGACGCTGGCATGGGAGTACATGACGATCATTTCCGGCACGGGCAGCATGGACTGAATCCAGACGATGCCGCCGCGCTTGGCCTGAGCAGCCGCCACCGCGGCCTCCATCTCAGCAAGGATCTCGGGAGTATCGGGAGCACCTGCGCAGAGGACGACCTGGAAGCCGGGGTCCATGCTCTCGATGGCGCGGACGAGATGGACGATGCCCTTCTGGCGAGTGATGCGGCCGACGAAGAGGACGTAAGGCACCTCTGGGTCCACTCCATGCTTGCGGAGGACTTCGGGGGACTCGGTGCGTTTGTATTCGCCGGGGTCGATGCCGTTGTGGATGACGTGGATCTTGTGGGGATCGACGTGGAAGAGGCGCATGACATCGACCTTTGTCTCCTCGGAGACCGCGATGACGGCGTCGGCCATCTCGATGGCGGTCTTTTCCAGCCAACTGGTAAAGTCGTATCCACCGCCGAGCTGCTCGCGCTTCCAGGGACGCAGAGGTTCCAGAGAATGGACGGTGAGGACCATGGGGATGCCATAGTTCAGCTTGGCCAGGATGCCGCCAAAGTGGGCGTACCAGGTGTGAAGATGGACGACCTGGGCGTCGATATTTCGAGTGTTAAAATCGAGATTTCTCTGAAGAGCGCCAAAGACGGACTTCAGATTCGCGGGGCTGGTCCATTGGCTGGCCTCCAGACCAGCTCCATGAACTTCGATCCCGCCTTCCGTGCCTTCCTGATCACCGAAGCAGCGGACTTCCACGTCCATCAGCTTGGCTAGCTCGCGAGTGAGGTATTCGACGTGGACGCCTGCTCCGCCGTAGATGTAGGGCGGGTATTCGTTGGTGAGGAAGAGGGACTTCATGGGTGTGTGTCCTGTCTATCGTGACAGAAGACGGTAGGGCAAGCAAAAGGAGGAGACGATCCTTTCAGCCTCAGCGTATAATCATGGATGTCCCCACCTGCTCCCGCTCAACGCCAAGCCCTGCGTGACAAACCACTCGACCAGCCGGTGGTCATGCATCAGCGCTGGGAGGATCTACTGTTTCTGCACTGGGCCTGGGACCCGGTGGAAATTCAGAAAAGGCTGCCGCCGGGGCTGACAGTGGACACCTTCGGCGGGAAGGCCTGGGTGGCGATCGTGCCTTTTGCCATGCGGGGCATCCGCCCGCGCTTCTGTCCGCCCGTGCCAGGCATCAGCGACTTCCTGGAGATGAATCTCCGCACCTATGTCCACGATGATCGAGGCAGGCCGGGGGTGTGGTTTGACTCGCTGGAGTGTGATCAAGCTCTGGCTGTATGGACGGCACGGACGCTTTTTCATCTACCTTATCAACACGCCAAGATGTCGCTGATGAAGGCGCAGGACGGGATGATCCAATACAGCTCACAGCGCCGTGGTGATGCCCACCGGTCGGCGTTTCGTTACCGGCTGAAAGAGGGGCCGAAACTGGCGCAGCCAGAAAGCCTGGAGTTTTTTCTGGCAGAGCGCTATCTGCTTTTCTCTGACACACCTCGCGGCCTGCGCACTGGACGTGTGCACCATTCACCCTATCCACTGGCGGAGGTGGAGCTGGAGTCGTGGGATGCGGATCTTTTCCGCCTCAATGGTTATGCCTCACCGACTCGTCCGCCGGATCACGTGATCGGTTCGCCCGGAGTGGCTGTCATGGTCTATCCACTGATGGCATAGCGGAGTGACTCGGCATGGCCGCAATTCCAGACATGCGTGGCATTGGCGCCCTACTTCGGACTCTCTTCGGTGTTTGCAGATTTCAGCCAATGACTCACCGCTGCGAGCAGATCCTCCCGCACCACAGGCTTCGTGAGATAGGCATCAGCACCGAGGCCGATGCCTTCTCGCACATCGTTGCGGTCACCTTTGGCGGTGAGGAAAATAAAGGGCGTGTGGCGGAGGGCCTCATCCTCACGAAGAGCGCGGAGGCAGTCGTGCCCGTCCATCTCCGGCATCATCACATCGCACAGGATGAGTTCTGGTAGCTCGCGCCTGGCGGCTTCGAGTCCCTCGACTCCATTCGCGGCCGTGAGTGCGTTGTAACCTTCGAGCTGGAGCATGAGGGCCACGTTCCGGCGCATGGTGGCCTGGTCTTCGATGATGAGGATCTTGTGTGACATAATGGGGAATCAGGAAAAGACGGGCAGGCGCACGGTGAAGGTGGTTCCACGTCCGGGCTCACTTTCAATATCCAAAGTGCCGCCGTGGATATCGACACAACGTTTCACAATGACGAGTCCCAAGCCGGTGCCAGGTGTGTCGCCAACATTCGAGCAGCGGTGGAACGCCTCGAAGAGCCGGGCGCGATCTTTCTCCGGGATGCCGATGCCTTGGTCGATGATATCGAAGACGACGTCGGCACTTTCACGGTGGATGCGCAGCGCCACCTCACTGCCCTCGGGTGAATACTTGACGGCGTTGGCGACGAGGTTGCCGAGGATATGGCGCAGCAATGCTTCATCTACTCTGGCGTCTGCGATGTCTCCCTCGGTTTGGAGGGTGATTGGGCATTTGCGGTTCGAGATGGACTGGGTCTCGTCGATGATGCGCTCGGCGAAGCACGCGAGGTCGAGCGGGAGGGGCTTGCAGCTGAGTTTGCCAGCCTCAGCACGGCCAAGCAGCAGCACCTGCTCCATGAGTCCGCCCATGTGCTTCGTGCTGGACTGTATCTCCTGGAGCTGGCGCTGCTTTTCCTCAGCCGGCAGGCGGTCGGAGTAGTGTTGGAGCAGTTCCACAGCGCTCATGATGATGCCCAGCGGCGTGCGGAACTCATGACTGACCATGGTGACGAAGCGTGACTTCAGCTCGCCGAGCTCGCGCTCCTGCTCCAAGGCTCTTTCGAGTTCGGCCTGGGTCTTTTGCAGTTCGGCTGTTCGCTCATTGACGCTCATTTCCAGAGTCTGGTTCATGGCCAGCATGGCGTCCTCCGCGCGCTTAGTCTCGGTAATATCGTGATGGATGACGACGACTTCGGTGATCTCTCCGGCATCGCTTTTCAGAGGATACAGCACCCCGCCAATCCAGCGTGTCGCCGGTGGATCACCGGGAATGGGGTAGGGCACGGGCGGGACGTGGACGACCTGACCCTCAAATGCCTTGCGGATGTGGTTCACCGCGCCGGAGGCGATGAGGTCAGGTGCCTTGAGCACGTTAAAGGCGTAGCCCTGCTCGTCATTGAGGAGGAAGAGATTCTTCCAGGCTTGGTTGAAGAGCTTCGTCTGCCCGTCCGGTGAAAATATCTGCACGCTGAGCGGGCTTTGGTCAAAGAGCAGCCTCCAGCGCTGCTCACTGGCGCGCATGGCTTCGGCGGCGGCTTTGAGTTCATGTGCGGCGGCGCTTTGCATCCTTTGATTACGCAGCAGCAGCAAGACCCATGCGGCCAGCACGCCAAAGGCGAGCGCGATACCCCCGCCCAAGAGCAAGCGCTGACGCATCCGCACGACGGGTGAGAGGCCCATGGACTTCGCATCTTCTGCTGCCGACAGCCAGAGACCACGCGGCTCACGCGCAGTCGCTCGGTTCACCAAGCCGTGAACGACCACTTCATCATCTACCTTGAGCGTGGCAAACGCAGTCGCGCTGCGGGTCAGGCAGGTGACAGGTAGTCTAGCCTCGTCTGCCTCAAGCATGAGTTTGTACTGCCATTCACCATGGGTTAGTGGAGTTGGCTGCAGGCTGATCATACGTCCGCTTACTTGTACGAGGTCAGCATCATGCACTCCGCGAACGATGTCTGGCAGCGTGGCGGCCACGGGCTCGGGCGGCGACTGATGGGCGGCTACCCGCACGTAGGCATGAACCAAATCATGAAGCGACTGGTCAGCATCTCCTGCAAAGCGCAGAGGCGTGCCGACAACCTCCACCTCATCACCGACCACGAGCGGCGGCGTCGGACCAGCATCGGCGAAGGTCATGCCTTGGGTGTCACCCTCTGGTCGCGGCCACGGCGATTCTATCTGCACACGCGCAGCGGCTTTGCCGCTGCGCAGATAGACCGACGGTCCATTCAGTCCCGTGATCACACCTTTGGTGCGCACTCGCTCGACGGCTGGCACGCTTTGATCTTTGATGCTTGCCAAGGGGGCATCCGGTGCATCGAATGGATCCGCGGAGCCAGGTTTGATCATCTCAAAAAAAGGTAGGCCAGGCACCTGGAGCAGCGCGGCACCACTGCTGCGTGCGAGTGTCTGGCTCATGCCTGTGAGGCGTACGCGCGCGCCGAAGAGATCCTTCGGCAGCGTGTCTGGCGGGCACTCGCGCAGGAGGACGTTGATGGATCCCGTTGCATCACTGAGGGCGATGTAAGTCTGCGTTTTACGAGAGGTCCATGCGTGGACGATGCCTTCCAGCGTGATCCAGTGATCCATGCCTGCAAAACTCTGCAGGGTTCGGATGTCCGTTGCCTCGGGCTTCGGTGCCTCGCCCTTGCCAGTCACTCGCACATGACTCCACATCAAACCAGCGTCCTCGCCGATGGCTGATCCTTCGACCTCCACCTGATCTCCTGGTGCTATCGTCGGCAGCGGCCCGGCGTCACCATAGATCACACCGGGACGCGGATCATTCGCGCGGTGGTAAAGCAGACACGTCAGCGCGCCATCGCTGCCTTTGAGATAGAGATGCGACTTGCCACTGATGGCAGCCACGACGCCCTGCACACGGTAGCGTTTGCCGGACTCCACCTTGCGGCTGATGACGTCTTTGAAGGATGCCAGCGGAGCATCAAACACACCCGCATAGCCCGGTGTGAGAACTTCGATATGAGCGCGATCAGGCACGGTCAGCGCATTCAAGGCCGTGTGATCGCCTGTGTTGACACCCGTGAGGCGGACGCGTGCGCCGATGATATTCAGTGGGATGTCCGCCGCGCTCCCCACACTCACGTGAGCCGTGCTTAAGTCCCGATCATCCACGAACTTGATCGAGAGTGTGGAGCCGACGTGCTTCCACTCGATCACATACCCTTCCAGGCTAATCCACTGATCGTAGTTGGAAAAAGTGTTGAGTGTGGCGATGTCAATCTGCGCCGGGGATGGAAATGGACGCCTGCCTTCGATGGTGATCGTATTCGCCTGCACCCGCGTATGTGTGAAGCTGAAGACGCGATAGAGCACTGCTCTGCCCTCGATCACCACCTCATCACCGGGAGCGGGACTGGTCGTCTGTGATCTGAGCATCACGCCGATGCCGCTGGTGCCGTCGTGGATGTAGACGGTGCTCCTGCTCGCGTTCACCGCGAGAACCACGCCTCTGAGCCGCACGGGGCGCGGAACCTTGCCCATCGCATCCATCGGCGGCAGTTTGAGCACGTCCGCTGCGGTCTCGATCAAAGTTGGCGCGCTAGTCTGCGCGCTCGCCGCTGCACATAGCAACGCTAGCGCGACAGCAGCACCGGCATGAAATTTCAGTCGGTGCATGGGGTTGGCGGCTTCAGTCATGAATAATCCACTTCATTTACCACAGAAGTGCCTCGGACCGCATCCGACTAAAGTCGGATATAAATGCCCATTTCGGGGGCCGCCCATCCGACTGAGGTCCGATACCCGGTCTGCTGAAGCCAGGAGAGGAATGCCGCACGCACAAAGCGGAACCCAAAATCACACACCTCATGAAACATCACTCATCACTCCGGCACCTCAGCGTGCTCCTGGTCATGTCCATCAGCTCCCTGCTGCATGGCGCGGCTTATGAATGGTCGAACTTCGCCGGTATGCCCGGTGGTGAGGGCAATGTGGATGGCACGGCCTCAGTGGCTCGGTTCAATACTCCCACCCATGTTGTCGTGGATGCGACGGGCACACTCTTTGTGGCCGATCACTTCAACCACACCATTCGCAAGGTAAGCAATACAGGCGTGGTGACGATCTTCGCGGGCAAGGCAGGGGTGTATGGCAGCGCGGATGGCACGGGAGTAGAGGCGCGTTTCAATGGACCCAAAGGACTCGTTCTCGGTTCCAGTGGGGTGTTGTATGTGTTGGATTCAGGGAATAGCACGATCCGCAAGATCACCCGCGCTGGCGTGGTGACCACGCTGGCGGGCAAGGTGGGAGTGAACGGCTCTGCGGATGGCACGGGCAATGCAGCACGGTTTTACCGCCCCGAGGGAATCGCATTGGCTCAGGATGGCGCCCTGCTGGTCATGGACACCTACAATCATGCTGTGCGCAAGGTCACCGAGGCTGGTGTGGTAACCACCTACGCTGGTTTGCCAGGTGTCAGTGGCAGTGCGGATGGCAGTCTGACAGACGCCCGATTTAAATACCCCACTGGCATCACACGTGATGCTGCTGGGAACATCTACATCGCGGACACAAGTAACTTTACGATCCGCAAGATCACTCCGGCGGGTGTGGTCAGCACGCTGGCAGGCACTGTGGGCGTGAGTGCTGTGATGGACGGCACGGGCAGCGCCGCACAGTTTGAGTATCCGAGTGCATTGGCTGTCGGTTCGAATGGCGATCTCTGGGTGTCGAACGATACCACCATCCGTCGCGTGACTCAGGCAGGGGAGGTGACGACCCCACTTGGAGTGGCGGGCGATTACAGTCATTCGGATGGCACCGGCACAGCAGCACGATTCAGCGGTCCCTTCGGACTCGTCTTTGATGCCTCAGGCGTGCTCTTTGTGGCTGATGCCTACAACAGCGTCATCCGCAAGATCACTCCCAGCCTCGTGGTCACGACCTTTGTTGGGCAGGCTCCCTTCATCGGCACCACGGATGGCACAGGCACGGCAGCTCGTTTCAATAACCCGGACAGTCTTTCCCTGGCTGCCAATGGAGACCTCTTTATCGCCGATGGTAGTAATCGAAAAGTGCGCAAAGCCACGGCGGCTGGTGTGGTGAGCACCTACGCGGGCACAGGCGTCGCCGGTAGCATGGACGGCCCTGCGGCCACGGCGACCTTTGGCGGCGTCTATGACACGGCGGTGGATGCCAGCGGCGTCACTTATGTGGCGGAGAGCAACGGTACCATCCGTAAAATCGATGCGACGGCTGAGGTCAGCACCTTCGCAGGCACGGCAGGTGCTTATGGCTCCGCAGATGGAACGGGTTCAGCGGCACGCTTCAGCTCATACTTGGGTCTGGCCTTGGGCCCGGATGGCACGCTGTATGTGGCTGACTACTGGAATCACACCATCCGCAAGGTGTCACCTACGGGTGATGTGCTGACACTGGCGGGCAAGGGGGGAACTCCTGGCAAAGTCGATGCCACAGGCTCTGCCGCCCGTTTTTCCTGGCCGCGTGATCTGGTGCTAGGGACGGATGGTTTCCTTTATGTCACGGATGCAGGCAACAACTGCATCCGCAAGGTCTCACTCACGGGCGAGGTGACCACCTTCGTCGGCCAGATGGGTGCCCGTGGCACGGCAGATGGCATAGGCAGCGCGGCCCGCTTCGATGGCCCGATGGGCATCGCGCTCGATCCTTATGGCAACCTCATCGTCAGTGACACGAACAACTTCACCGTCCGCCGCATCACCCCAGCCGGTGTGGTGACAACCATCGGCGGTAGGCCTGGTGTGGCAGATGCACAGGACGGTGCGGACACGGCAGCACGTTTTTCCAGCCCCCGAGGTCTCGGCGTGGATAGCAATGGGGTCATCTATTTGGCTGACCGGGAAAATCAGCGCATTGTCAAAGCGGTACCCCATCCGGAAATCTCCGTGCAAGAGCCTACAGGCACGGAACTGGCTGATGGCGCCACTGTGGTCGATTACGGCCAGGTTAGCATTCATTTGGATGCGGTGAAAACCTACACCCTGAGCAATCTCGGCGGTCTGCCCCTGACCGGGCTCAGTGTAAGCATCACCGGCACCCACGCAGCCGAGTTTACCGCCAGCAGCCTGGGCATGAGCACGCTGAACCCCGGCCAGAGCCTCACCTTCACCGTGACCTACATTGGCGACATTAGCGGCATCCGCACTGCCGCGCTGAGCATCAGCAGCAATGACGCCGATGAGCCCAGCTTTGACATCAATCTGAAGGCCACCGCAGGCGACTTCCCCGCCGTGATCTCCAGCCCGGTCTCCCAGGTGATTTATGAAGGGGACCCTGTGATGTTCAGCGCCAGCGCCACCCATCCGACTGCCACAGTGAAGTATCAGTGGCTGAAAAACGGCAGCAAAATCTCTGGTGCCACCTCCAACACCTACACCAAGTCCAGCACCACGATCGCCGATGGCGGCACCTACGCCGTGGACATCACCACGAACGGAGCCACCGTACGCCGCAGCGCCACGCTGGTGGTTGTGAAGTCCGTGACGCAGACCCTCATCACCAAAGCAGGCACCACCGTGAAGCTGAATGCTGCCGTCAGCGGCCCCGCCACCTTTACCTGGACCTATGGCGGCCAGCCCTTTGCAGGCACGACGAGCACGCTGAGTGTCTTTGCCCAGACCTTCGGCTGGAGCGGCATCTATCGCTGTTACGCCAGCGGTCCTGGCGGCGGCCCCCTGCTCGCCGCAGAGTTCGACCTGCGTGTTTTTGATACCAAACCCACCGTGGTACCGAACCAGGGTCTGCCAGATGGCACGGTGGGCTGGCCTTACACGCATCAAATCCTCCGCACCAGTTCCCAACACCGCTACATCCCCACCAGCTACTCCGCCACCGGCCTGCCCCCAGGCGTAACCTTAAACACGAGCAGCGGCCTCATCTCAGGCTACCCCACCAAGGCAGGCAGCTATGATGTCATCGTCAGTGCCAAAAACAGTCTCGGTGGCAGCAGCAGCACGAAGGAGACCGTCATCATCACCAAGCTGGCAGATGCGCTGATGGGCAGCTATACCGGCATCGTTGCCCGTCATACCACGCTGAATGCTGACCTCGGCGGACGGGTTGACCTCACCATCGCCAATACCGCGCTCATCAGCGGTTCACTCATCCAGGGCAACGTGAAGTATCCCTTCACCGGCCAACTCGATGTCAGCACCACTCCACGCCGCGCCATCATCACCATCACTCGTCCGAAGTTGAACCCTCTGACCCTGACGCTACTCTTTGATGTTGCCACGCAGACCTTCGCTGCTGGGTCAAAGGTCGCCTCCGGGCTCGATGAAGCCGCCATCTCCGGCTGGCGACTGAAGTGGCAAAAGGTCGGTACTGTGGCCACCAGCACTCCGAAGCTATACACCTTCGGCCTGCGCACCACGATGTTGAACAAGGGCGAACCTGCGGGCGATGGCTACGGCTCCTTTACCCTGAATCCCGATGGCAAAGTCACCCTCGCTGGTAAAACCAATGATGGCGTCAGTTACACCTGCGCCACCTTCGTCGGACCAAACGGTCAGCTCATACTATTCAGCACCCTGCTCACCCCTGCTGGCTCCCTTCATGGCATACTCGACATCGACACAGATAACGACGGCGTGTTTCTAGAAGAGACACTCGAAGGCAACGCCACCCTGCTGCGCCGTGCTAATGCCAAATCCCGAGTCTATCCGAAAGGCTTCGGCCCCACCGACCTCAACGCCTTCGGTTCCAAATATACCCCGCCAGTGGCTCCCGCGCTCGTGCTCAACATGGCGCTCGGGGACAAAGCAGGCATCAGCTTCAGTGATGGCGGTCTGCTCACCGCCAGCATCAATCCCAACGTGCTCAGCTTTGACCTGCTGGCCGGGAACAAACCCCAGCTGCCCGCCGCCCTCAGCCCTGCCAATCCCGGCAGCGTGAAAATCACCAAGCTGGATGCCAAGACCGGCCTCTTCACCGGCACCTTCGTGCTCAATGATTTCGAGCAGCGCACCGGCCCTGCCTTTGCTGGCAAGATGCTGAAACGCACCGCTACCTTCAGCGGCATCCTCACCCGTGCCCCCATCGTGGGAGATGTCGGCACCGGCCACTTCCTCCTGCCCGAGATGCCGCAAGACGCCGCCCCACCCAAACCCGCGACGACTCCCACTACCACGCCGATCCAATCCGGCAGCGTGCTGCTGTACAAGGTGCCGTGAGTGGTGGGCATTTCCGCCTGATCTCACCTCGGCACGACGGCCAGGTAATTCCGAACGGTGCTCCAGCCTGGAGCACCGTTTTCGCGTTCGTCGTTGGTTCGGGCGTAGAACGCGGTGGAGCGGCCTCCGTCCAGGTTCAACGCACGCTGGATGCGCAGGCCGGAAATCAGTCCGGGGGAGGTCAGAAGGTCGGCAAGCCCATGCAGCGAGGTGCTGTGGACAGTGCCGATGAGCCAGCCGGATTGGCCATCGGTGGCGATGAAGCTTCGCGCGGCGACTTTCGTGCGATTGAGCCCGGAGACAGGCTGGCCGGCATCCACAAGGCGCGGCCCGGCTTGCAGGAGATCACTCGCATTCGAGGTGTCGGGGGACTCGCTGTTCCAGAGCAGAGCAGGCTCACCACTGCGAACGAGGATCATGCCGGAGACGAGGCCGGAGCGGGTGAACTGGCCCTGGCGTTTGCCATTCGCGATCATGAGGCCGAGCGGGGTGAAGTCAGGATGAAAGTAGCCGCCATTCACCCCAGCGATGGCATTCACCGAGCGCATGGAGTCGGTGAGGAGATCGGTGAAGGACCAGGACTGCGGCTGATCGATCACGCGAAGAGTGCAGGAGCTGCTGTCGAAGCGGACGACGGAGATCGCAACCTCGCCTTCACTGCCTCGCACACGCAGTCGCAGCCAGGAAGCATGATGGGAGAGCGGCGTGACCTCTTCACGGATCGTGCTCCAAGAGGTCGTGGGCTCAGGCGTCGGCTGAAAAGGCTCCGGTGCGTGCTGCGCAGGCTCGGGATGGGGCAGCGGATGCTGTGAGCTTGGCGTGTGGGCACACGCAGCAAGACCGATCACAAGGGTGAGGTGTGCAAAGGCTCGCCACATCTCAACTCAGATGCACTCCCATCCATTCCTTCATCTGAGCTAAAGCGCGTGCGCGATGGCTGAGCTGGTTTTTCACCTCTGGAGACAGCACGCCGAAGGTATCGGCATAGCCATCAGGCTGGAAAAGCGAATCATAGCCAAAGCCGCCGACACCCTGCTCTTCCAGCCGAAGCGTGCCCTCGACGGCTCCGTGGGTGACGTGCAGGGTTTGTCCATCTTTGGCCAGCACGAGGCAGCAGTGAAAGCGGCCGGTGAAGGTGGCAGGAGGCAGTTTGCCTAGCTCGGCTTTCAGGCGGACGCGGTTATCTGCATCGGTAGCATCTGGGCCGGCATAGCGGGCGGAATAGACACCGGGTTCGCCGTTGAGTGCATCGACTTCCAGACCGGAGTCATCTGCCAGGACATACACGCCGGGCAGCGCTGCACTGGCAGCCTCGGCTTTGAGGATGCTATTGGCCTCGAAGGTGGTGCCGGTCTCTTCGGGCAGGATGACATTCGGGTGATCACGAAGCCCATGCACCTGCCACGGCTCGCCAAGCATGGCAGCGACTTCCTGGACTTTGTGAGCGTTCGAGGTGGCGAAGATGAGGGTGAGCATTGGGAAACAGGAGATGGGGAGGAATGGAGGTTCAAATCCAAATCTCTTTTTCTCCGCTTCCGCCCTTTTCGTCGTATCCACTGGCTACTCATGCCATCGCTCCTCACCGTCACCCATCGCCACGGGATTTACCTGCCTGAGGCGGACCTGTGGCTGGACCCGCACTTCGGGGTGGAGCGGGCCTTTATTTCTCATGCGCACTCGGATCATGTGGCGCGTCATCAGACGACCTTTTGCTCCGAGTTGACACAGCACCTGATGCGTGAGCGCTATGGGCTGAAGAAAGGCGGTGCCTTTCATGCGTTGCCGATGCGCGAGAGCTTTGAATGGGAAGGCTGGGAACTGCGGCTGCTGCCTGCGGGGCACATCCTCGGCTCCGCCATGCTGCACCTCACGCGGAAGAGCGATGGCGCGACGCTGCTCTACACGGGCGACTACAAGCTGCGCCAGGGACTCAGCTCGGAGCGGTGCGAGCTTCTGCAAGCCGACACGCTGATCATGGAGACGACCTTTGGGCTGCCTCACTTCCGCTTTCCGCCGATGAGTGAGGTGATCTCCCAGATGCTGAAGTTTGTGCGTGAGACTCTGGAAGATGGCGGCATCCCGGTGATGCTCGGCTACTCGCTGGGAAAGGCGCAGGAAATCCTCTGCTCCTTGGCGGAAGCTGGTTTCCCTGTGATGCTTCACAAGTCGGTCTGGGAGATGACGGAAGCGGTGAAGCCGATCCTCGGGAAACTGCCGGAGTATCGGCTCTTCGATGCAGCGGAGGCACGCGGGCATGTGCTGCTCTTCCCGCCGAGCAATGGGAAGTCGCTGGCACTGAAAAAACTCAAAGTGTGCCGCACAGCGATGATGACCGGCTGGGCGCTGCAACCGGGAGCGAGGTATCGCTATCAGGTGGATGAAATCTTCCCGCTGAGTGATCACGCGGACTACCCCGAGCTGATCGAGACCGTGGAGGTCGTGAAGCCACGACGAGTCTATCTCGTGCATGGCTACACGCAGGAGTTCGCGGCGGATCTACGGGCGCGGGGGCTTGAGGCTTGGACGCTGGAGAAGGCGGATCAGATGGAGATGGGCTTTGGCAGGAATGACGAAGTTCGAATGACGAATGACGGACCTTCGGCAAGCTCCGCTGACCTTCCTGGCAATGGTTTTGCACGTTGGGCTTCGGTTTGTGCCGCCACGGCGGAGGAGTCGTCGAGGCTGAAGAAGGTGGAAAAGCTCTCTGGGTATCTTCGGGAGCTGGATGAGACGGATTTAGTTCGGTCAGTGAGGTATTGCGCAGGCATGACGAGTGATCCGACGGCGGGGGAAGCTCCGCTGAATACGGGTTGGGCGCTGATCCGGCGGGCTTTGCTGGAGGTCAGCGGCATGAGTGATGTGGAGTATCGCGCCATCTCGCGCAGTCAGGCGGATGCCGGGCGCACGGCCTATCTTGTGCTGCAAAGAGCGGCGCGAAGTCCTGCCGAGATGCCACTGGCGGAGGTCACGCAGCTCTTTGACCGGCTGAGAAACGCAGGCAGCCAGGTGATGCGGGTGAGTTTGCTCAAAGCCTGCTTCCAAAAGCTCTCCGCCCATGATGGCTCCTGGCTGGTGCGGCTGATGACGAGCGATCTGCGCATGGGATCGAGGGAAGGCCTGATCGAGGAAGCTGTGGCGGCGGCCTTTGAGCAAAAGGCGGATGCCGTGCGTGAGGCGGCGATGCTCTGCGGCGACATTGGTCGTGCGGCCTTGCTGGCGAAGTCGGCTCGGCTTCATGAAGCGACACCGCGAGCCTTTGTGCCGATCAAGGTCATGCTGGCATCACCTGAGGAGACAGCGGAGGATATCTGGCAGCGAATGGCAGCGGAGTCGGTCTGGGTAGAAGATAAGTACGATGGCATCCGGGCGCAGGTGCATCGGGTGGGCGGACGCGTGGAGATCTACACCCGGGATCTGAAGCCCATCGGGGCTCAGTTCCCTGAGATCCTGAATTCGGTGAATGCTCTGAAAGCCGACGTGATCCTCGATGGCGAGATCATCGCTTATGCCGAGGGGAAGAAACTGACCTTCTTTGATCTGCAAAAGCGGCTGGGTCGGCGAGATCAGGCCGACCTTTTCATGCCGAGTGACATCTCCGTGCGCTACGTCGTCTTTGATCTGTTGTGGATGAATGAGGAGTCGCTGTTGGAGCGCAGCTTGGGCGAGCGGCGGCAGGCTTTGGAGACTTTGGCGATGCCGGAGGGCATGGCGCTCATCACGGTGGAGAAGGCAGTGTCGGCGGAAGATATCGAGGCGCTCTTCATGGCGGCACGTCGTCGTGGTAATGAGGGGCTGATCATCAAAGACGCGGCCAGTGCCTACACGCCGGGGAGACGAGGCAAGTCCTGGCTGAAGCTGAAGAAGGCCTTTGCCACACTGGATGTAGTCGTGGTGAAGGCGGAGCAAGGCCACGGCAAACGGGCGCATGTGCTGAGCGACTACACCTTTGCCGTCCGAGACGAAACCGGGGCGCTGCGCGTAATCGGCAAAGCCTACAGCGGGCTGACGGATGCGGAGATCGAGGAACTGACGGAGCACTTCACCGCAAACACGCTGGAGGAGAAAGGTCGAGTAAGATCCGTGGTGCCCGACACGGTTCTGGAGATCGCCTTTGATTCCATCCAGGCCAGCTCACGCCATGATAGCGGCCTTTCACTCCGCTTCCCACGCATCAAAGCCATCCGCCGTGACAAGTCGCCCACAGAGATCGACACGCTGGCGTATGCGCGGAAGCTGGCGGGGGAATAAAAAAGCGGAAGGCTCAGGCCTTCCGCTTGGAGAGATGACTTACCGCTCGTTTACTGGATGAAGTAGAACTGGCGGGTGTTCAGCGCGGCCCAGAGAGCATCGCCTTTGCCGGTGACGGTGTTCTTACCGATCACGGGTTTGAGCAGCTCTTTCTCTTCGGCAGTGGCTTTGCGGCTGAAGAGGGCGAGATAAATCGTGTCGATGGCGGAGTCGGCATCGGCAGCCTTGCGAAGGCTGCGGGAGATCATGGTGTAGGGGTTCATGAGCTGCGTGAAGGTCTTGCCATTCAGCACCATGAGCGCCTGACCGACGGTGGCGTCTTCGTTGGCGTTCTCGACGAGCTCGCGGTCGCTCTGGCCGAACTCGCGGAGGAAGTGGCCATTCGGTGCGGGACTGCGAAGATCGGCGGAGCGGATCATGTAGGTATCACGGAAATTCTCCCAGGCTTTCAGGGAAGTGAGTTCTTCCCTGCTATCGGCCTTGAGCTGCTCGGCATCACGCTTGAGGCGGGTTTTGTGCAGTTCCTCGAGTTTGGTGCGGACGCCCTTATTGTAGATGGCGAGCGCTTCATCAATGCCGAGATCAGCACCTTCCTTCCCCTTGATGGCGATGGCGATCTCCTTGGCAAACTCGGAGTCCTTTACCTGCTCATCGAGCTTTCCAGCCTTCGCGAGTTCGGCAAATTTTTTGAAGCCTGTGGTGAAGACGATCTCCTCGGCGGCTTGATCGATGGCCTTGCGCTGGTTGCTAACCACACGTTTCGCGGCGCGAATGGCGTCCTCGTCCTTGTTCTTCGTGGCTTCGGTGAGGTCTTCCTGAGCCTTGCGCACATCGGCGGAGAGCTGCTTCTGCTTGGCGGCGATGGCGGCCGCGGCTTTGGCGAGTTCACCGGGAGTGAGAGCATTGAGGGAGCGGTCCAGCCACTCGACTTCGCGAATGGTGGAGTCGCGCTGGATCTTGGCGTCGATGCTCGGGGCGTCGGGGTTCGGTTTGTAAAGGGTGACAATGCTGTCCCAGATCTGCTCAGCGCTCATGCGGCGGAGGAGCGGGCCGGGGAAGTGATACACTTCGCCGAGTTCGACATCCTTCGTGTAGGCGCTGCGCTGGTAGGCGGCGCTGTTGTAGATCATGCTGAGGAAGGCCTTCATGTCGTAGTTCAGGTCCTTCATGGTCTGCTCCAGGAAGGACATGAGCTGCGGATTGCTCGGTACGGTGGAGTCGGTGATCTCGTCCACAGGTTCGATGAGACCCAAGCCCATGGCCTTTTTCCAAAGGCGGTTAGCGATCACCGTGGTGAAGCGCGGGTTGTCCTTTGAGGTCATCCAGTCGGCGTAGGCCAGCACGGGCTTCTCACCGTCCTTGGCGATCTTGCCATCTTTGGAGAAAGCAGCGGGGATCACCGGCTCGACGACGGACTTCGGTTTGGCATCGGTGTATTGATAGTCATGGGGCAGAGCAAGCTTCCGCTTATCCGTCTGGTCGAGCACGGTGTTGTAGCGCAGCGGGCGGAGGATCTCTGTCATCGCCTTGCCGAGGTCCTTGCGCTCCAGGCCGCCCGGCAGTTTAGCGGACATGGCCGCATTGCCTTTCTTCGTCACCTTGCTGCTCTTTCCATAGAAAGCCTGGGCGAGAAGCGGATTGCTGAGGCCGTTCGTGCCGGTCATGCCGTTTGTGTGGGCGGCCATCTGGTAGTAGTCCATCTGCGTCCACTTATCGAAGGGATGATTATGGCACTGCGCGCAGACCATGCTCGTGCCGAGGAAGATCTGCGTCGTCACGGCCATATTATCCAGCGGCATGTTGTAGTCGCGGAGGTAGAAGCCGACCGCGCCGTTCTCATAGGTCTTGCCATCGGCAGTGACCATCTCGCGCACCATGGCGTCGTAGGGTTTGTTAGAGGCCAGGGCCTCGCGAAGCCAGTTCGAGTAGGCAGCGCCAGCGGGCTGGCTGTTCCCCTGCGCGAGTTGGCTGCGGAGGCGAAGGATGTCGGCCCAGTAGTTGAAAAAGTTCTGTGTGTAGCCGTCGGAGGCGAGGAGTTCTTCGATTAACTTCGCTCGCTTGTCTGTAGCTTTGTCTGCGAGGAAGTCGTTCGTCTCCTTCAGCGAGGGGATGCGGCCTGCGATGTCCAGGTAGATACGGCGGACGAAGACGTCATCGGTCACAGGCGCGGTGGCCTGGAGCTTCTGCTTTTCCAGATTGGCGGACACGAGCTTGTCGATCTGGGCGGCCTTGGCCTGGATTTCAGCCAGGGATAGCGCCCTGGCGCTCGTGAAAGACACGGCGAGCAGGAGGGAAGTGAGGATCAGTTTCATCAGGTGAATGGGGGGATTCGCCGCCCCTTAACGCACCCCTCATGCCACTCTTTCAACTGTGTGAAATTCACTCACCTGGGGAAAACGGATCAGCTAGATGGCTGCCGCCGATTTCTTCGACTCCGCTTGCCTCATGGATTGTGCAGGGCAGCATGGGTGCGGTCTCGACGACCTTATCATCTTCTATGACACAATCGATTTTTCTCCTTCTGGCCGGGGTGGTACTGGCCTGGTTTGGCGGCACGCTTTTTGTGGATGGTGCGGTGGGACTGGCGCGCTGGGCGCGGTGGCCGGTCGCGGTGATCGGGGTGACAGTGGCGGCTTTTGGCACTTCGTCACCCGAACTGATGGTGGCGATTCAGGCGGCGATCGACGGTGTGCCCGCGATCTCACTCGGGGATGTGCTCGGCAGCAACATCGTCAACATCGCACTGATTCTGGCACTGGTGCTATCCCTCTCCGGAATGAAAGCGGAGGATGATGGTGTGCGGCGTGACTGGGCATGGGCGCTGGCTGTGCCCGTCATCATGGCTACGGTGCTGTGGGATGGCTGGTTCTCCCGCGTGGATGCGCTGATCCTGATGGGATTGTTCATTTTCTGGCTGGTCATCGTGGTACGCCATGCGCGGAATCATGCGGCACGCAATGTGGAGGAGGTCATCGAAGCGGGCCGTGCCACTTTACTCAAGACGGTGCTGCTCGTTCTGGGTGGACTGGCGATGCTGATCGGAGCAGCGCAGTTCGTGGTGCATGGCGGCAGGGGCGTGGCCGAGGCGCTAGGCTGGAGCCCCTTTGTCGTTGGCGCGGTGGTCGTCGCTATGGCCACGGGCACTCCGGAACTGGCGACGACGATCATCTCACGGCTGCGTGGGCATCATGATGTAGGGTTGGGGAACATCCTGGGCAGCAATGTCTTCAATGCACTTTTCATCGCTGCATTGGCAGCGCTTATCCAGCCTTATGCGGTGAAGCCGCCGGAGTTGGTGCCGAGTCTCAGCTTCGGCATCGTGACCACCCTCATGATCCTGCCTGGCAAAGGCGGCAATCTGGGCCGCTGGCGTGGCTTCGTTCTGCTGGGCATGTATGCTGTGTATGTGGCGATGACGCTAAGCGCGGGCGGATCAGCCCACTAAACACCTTCTATTCTCTATGACTGCCACCCCGATCGAAATCCTTGCCAGCGCACTCTTCGCCCTGGCCGTACTGCACACCTTCTCCGTCAAACGCTTCGCCCACTGGGCGCACAAGTATCCGAAGGGGTCCATCACGGAAAACATGCTGCATTTCCTGGCGGAGACCGAGGTGGTGTTCGGTCTGTGGGCGGGGGCTTTGTTTGTCGGCATCGCGGCCATGAAAGGTTCGGTGCATGACGCGGTGGAGTACATCGAAAGCCTTAACTTCACGGAGCCGAAGTTTGTCCTGGTGGTCATGGTGGTGGCAGCTACGCGTCCCGTGGTGAAGCTGGCGGAGTCATTCATCTCCATGATGGCGAGGCTGCTGCCCTTTCGGGAGAGTGTAGCCTTCTACCTGGCGGCACTTTCCGTGGGCTGCCTGCTGGGCTCCTTCATCACTGAGCCGGCGGCGATGACGCTGCTGGCGATCCTGCTGAAGCGCCGCTATTTCGACCGCAGCATCAGCCTGAAGTTTGCCTATGCAACGCTGGGCCTGCTCTTCGTCAATATCTCCATCGGCGGCACGCTCACGCACTTCGCGGCTCCTCCGGTGCTGATGGTCGCCTCGAAATGGCAGTGGGACACGGTCTTCATGCTCACGCACTTCGGCTGGAAGGCGGTGGCGAGCTGTCTCGTCTCTACTGCGCTGGTCGCGTATGTATTTCGGAAGGAGTTGCTGGCTCTGGAGCCGCAGCATGTGAAGTCGGAGCCCATCCCTGCATGGCTCACCCTGGCGCATCTCGGCTTCCTCGGTGCCGTCGTCGGCTTTGCCCATCATCCGGATGTATTCTTCGGCGTGTTCATGATGTTCCTAGGCCTCGTGACAGCCACACGGGAGTATCAGGATGGCCTGAAGCTGCGTGAGGGACTCCTCGTCGGATATTTCCTCGCAGGACTCGTGACGCTCGGCTCTCTCCAGTCCTGGTGGCTAAAACCGCTGATCGAAGGCATGGACGGAGCCACTTTGTATTTTGGTGCGACTGGCTTGACTGCATTGACGGATAACGCCGCGCTGACCTACCTCGGCTCACTCGTGGAGGGTATCAGCGCGGATCTGAAATACGCGCTCGTTGCCGGAGCAGTCACAGGTGGCGGGCTCACGGTCATCGCGAATGCTCCGAATCCTGCGGGCGTCGGCATCCTGCAAAATGCCAGGGCTTTCGGCGCTGAGGGCATCAGCCCACTGGGCCTTTTTCTCGGAGCACTTCCGCCCACGGCCATCGCCATCGTATTCTTCTGGTTTGCCGCATGAGAAGGGCTGACTGCTCCGGCTGACTCCCAGCATTCCCTTTTTGTATTCAAGGAAATGTCCACCTCGCACGCATCCTCGGCCACTCCTCACGATCTCGTGAGACTTGATGAGTTGTTTGACATCCTGCCGAACTATGAGGTGCTCGATTTCATCGGGCGAGGTGGGATGGGAATGGTTTTCAAGGCACGGCAGGTGACGCTGAATCGCATCGTTGCGGTAAAGCTCCTGTCGGTGCAGATGGGACAGAGCGGGCTGGATTTCGCCGCCCGATTCAAGGTGGAGGCACAGGCCATGGCGCGGATTTCCCATCCTGGCATCGTGCCAATACATGACTTTGGGACGGCGAGTGATGGGCAACTTTTTTATGTGATGGAGTTCGTCGAGGGCACGGACCTGGCGAAGCGGATCGAGAGTGAAGGAAAACTGTCGGCGGAGGAGGCTCTGCGCATCATGCTGGCGGTGTGTGATGCCCTGGCATGTGCTCATGCGGAGGGTGTGGTGCATCGTGACATCAAACCCTCGAACATTCTTATCAGCCGTGATGGCAAGGTGAAGGTGGCGGACTTCGGGCTGGCAAAGATCGACGCGCCGGAGACGGTCTCGTTGACGCTTTCCGGCACCACGATGGGCAGCCATGGCTATGCCGCGCCGGAGGTCTTTGCCAAAGCCAGCACGGCGGACCATCGTGCGGACATCTACTCGCTGGGCGTGCTGCTTTACCAGATGCTCACGGGCGATCTGCCACGCGGGATGTTCAAGCTGCCATCACAGAAGGTGCCGGGGCTCGACACACGCTTTGATGCCATCATTTGTCAGGCCATGGAGGAAGACCGCGAGGATCGGCCACAGAGTGTGGAAGAGATGCGCGATAAGCTGGTGGAGATCTCCACCTCACCGGTGCTGGCGCTCTTGCCAGCAGATGATCAGTGCCTCATCGAGGAGCCGGAGAGCCTGAAGCCGCCAACGCGCTTGAAACTAAACTGGCGGAGGCTGGCGCTCGCAGCCTGCGTGACTCTGGCAGGCATCATGTGGCTTTCCCCCGTCAAGCAGGATGATTCAGCCAGAGTGGAGGCAGAAACTGCAAAGGTGGATTTCGCAGCTACATCGCCACCGCAGGCAGTCTTTCCCGGCAACGGTCACCGCTACCAGTTCATCTCCGGCACCTTTACATGGACGGAAGCCGAAGCAAATGCTGCGAGCCTGGGCGGGCACCTCGCGACGCTGACCAGCGAGGAGGGAAACCACTGGGTATGGAGACAGTTCTCCCCATATATCCTGCGGCATGGAAAACCCCACCTGACCGAACGCGGATGGTGGATCGGTGGGAAGCCGGGCGAATCAGGCAGCGGCTGGCAGTGGGTCACAGGTGAACCTTTTGACTACACATGCTGGGCATTGACAAAACCACCGCCAGCTCGCGTGCCACGGCTGCGCCAGCATGACAATGGCGGCGGCGGAAGCCTCAGCGCCTGGTCATCCCTGCATTATTCACTCCGCTGCGGCTTCATGGTGGAATGGGAATATCCCATGCCTACAGTTTCTCCGGAAACCGAGACTCGCCAGTTAGTCGCCTGGCTGCTCAGCCTGCCCTTGTCGTCCGAGCCTGCGCATGAAGAGCACAAGGTGCCTGATGTGATGATCGAGGGCAGCAATCGTAATTTTCGCAGGCTCTCAGAGCTACCCGCCACACCCTTTGCGCTCGCGCGTATACGCATAGGCCCGCTGCCAATGGACGAAACGGCCCGGCGTCACCTAGACATCCTTGCCCGCCAGACCCGGCTGTATGACTTGCGCATCTACGCGGCCGAGCATGCCGATGCCATCATCAGCATAAGCGGCCTCACGCGCCTCGGCACACTCGTCTTCAAAGCCATGACAGACAAAAATCGCCAACTCACCGATATCCAGCTCTCATCTCTGGCCGATCTGGTGAACCTTAACTCCCTGCGCCTGGAAGGCTGGAGCGGCATGACCGGCACGGGTCTCGCCGCCTTCAAAAACAAACGTAAACTTAGCTCGCTCAGCATCAACAACTGCCCCGATCTCACAGACGCTGGTCTCGCTGAAATCGCAAAATTCACCGGCCTGGAAACACTATCCTTTCTGGGGGCGGTAAAGCTCACTGATGCCGGCCTTCGGCAGCTTAAGACGCTGAAGCACCTCAAGTCCGTCGGCCTTGGCATTCGCACCAAGTTCAGCGACGAGGCGATGGCTGAGCTAAAGTCAGCGCTGCCGAATTGCGTCGTGAACCAGCATGAAGAATCGACTCTCGGCATATTGCCCAATTAGCCGATTTTGCCGATCACCACCATGAGATGAGTCAGCTCTGACCTCAACTCGGCGGGATCATTGACAGTGCGGGCGATTTCCGCCTCGATGAGTTTCGCATAGCGCCTCCTCATGCGGTGGATTTGCAGTCGCAGGGTCGCCTCATTGATGCGGAGACTCTTCGCTGCCTCGGCATAGGGCGTGGCGTTGTCGCCCAGCGGCAGGAACTCCCGCAGTTGCTCGAATGCCTCCGTGTTGTCGGCCTTTTGGTAATCCGCGCGCAGCTTTGTCTCAGCGGCATTGAGTACACTGGCGGCCCAAGCGCGGTCAAAGATGAGGTCGGTATCTTGACTGTCAGGAGGCTCCATGGAGTAGAGCCGCTCCGCCAGAGCATCGTCAAAGGAGATGACATTGTGAGCACCGCCGCCGCGCTTCTCGGCATTGTCGTGGCGCAGTTGCTTCGAGATGATCTGCCGCAGCATCGCCAGCATGAAGGTGCGCAGTTTACCTTTTTCCTCGCAAGCAGCCTGGATGGTTTCGCGAGTCACCAGAGTTTGAAAAAACACCTGCGTCAGATCCTCCGCATCCGCTGCCGAGAAACCCTGACGCCGGGCGAAGGCATAGATGGCATACCAGTAGGTGCGGCAGATCTCCTCCATCGCCAGCCGCGCATCCGCCTCGGTGCCAGCCTGCACCTGACGCACGAGCGTCCAGCGGGTGGAGGGGAAGTCGGGGCTGAGGGATGGTTCGGGCATTACTTTTTTAAAAACGGTCTGAAACAATCTGTGCCTGCCGGGTAATGAAAGTATCAATCACTCCTAATCCTGCATGAAAACAATTCGAATTCTTTCATTTCTGATCATTGCCAGTGCGTTCTGCAGCGGAGCAAACCTGTATGGTGCACCCTTCATGAATGGGAGCTTTGAAAGCCCGGGACTGCCGGGTGCGACCACTAGTGAGGCGCTTACAGGAAGTGACATTGTGGAAGGATGGGATGTCCCGATTTCAGGCGGGCTGGCTTATGTAAAGAATGGCAATGCCGCCGGGACCGACGCGCTGACTGGCACGCACTTCGTCGAATTTGGTCTCGCCGGGGAGACTGGTGGGCAGTTGTCACAGACCTTCGCCACGGTGACAGGCATGACCTATGAAGTGGTTTTTTGGATCACCCAGACGCTGGGAGAAGACCCCACAGATCAGGCGGTCGCGGTAGAGGCATTTGATGAGGATTTCGGCCTGTCGTTGGCACCTATGGTGGAGACTTCCATCCCACCTCATGAAAACCAATGGTCACAGGGAACTGCATACCGTTTCACAGCTACCTCCACCTCCACCCGGCTGACATTTACGGATACCACCGTTACCGCCGGCCTCTCTGAAAATTGGGCGCTGGACGGCGTCGCTGTGATTCCTTTGGGCGGCGGAGAAAGTGGGAAAATCGTCTATCAGCAGTTCACCTCCGCCTTCGTTAATGACACGGATGGACGTGGCGTGGAACTGGTGATCATGGACGCAGGCGGAGGCAACCGCACAGTCCTCGCCGCTTCGGAATTCTCCGATTACGGCTATGCGGCCCTCACGGCTGATGGAACTCACGTGGCCTTTGTGGCAAAGCAGGGACTGGATGGCCCAAAACTGTGGGTCATGAAGGCGGAGCCGCTGGACCCGGTGGATAATCCCGCGGTGATGGTGCGTGAAAATGTCAGTCCACTGAGTCGCATCTGCTGGTCGCCCAATGGCAGACGTCTTGCTTTTGCGGACTCCCTGGACCCGCAGATTTACGTGCTGGAGACGGTGGGTGTCGGCGGCATTATCACGCCGGAAGGCGTTTCCAATATGGCCGTGAAGGTGACCAGTGTGAATCTCCAGGCGCAGAATCCCGCCTGGAGCCCAGATGGGCGGTTCCTGGCCTACTCCGATAGCGAATCTCTCTGGGCTCTGGAGGTTCAAAATGGCGCTGGGACGCTGACGCCTGAAAGTGCGGAAACCAACGCTCCGAAGAAACTGACAGGCGGCATTTATGTCGGCAACGATTTCCCGGCATGGAGTCCTGATGGAACACGGATCATTCTATCCTCCCTGCATCCTGCACCTCCCGGCATTCCGGAAAAATCGGACATCGCCTTCCTCACCGTGCGACAACCGCTGGCGGCGGGCGGGGGCATCCTTCCCGTGGCTGACGACGGCTTCAATGACGGCAGAGTATCGATCTTCCGCGACCAATCTGGAGGCTGGAATCCAGATTACGTTCACGAGTCGCCGAACTACGTCGCGGAACCTTCCTGGAGCACGGACGGCAGCCGGGTCATCTATGGCTATCGGTTCGCAGGAGTGCCGGAGTTGAACACTCTGTTTTCGATCAACCCGGCGCTTGAGAATGTGATCACCAATCCGAGCGTGGCTCTTACCGAGATCACCAACTTTGGCACAGGCTTGCCTGGTGGCAGACGCGCCTCCTTCCAGCCTGGTCAGGTCAGCGGCCCGCCCGCCGTGCTGCCAGTGCCGGAGGACTTTTTCATTGTCACTGGAGAACCCGGTGATCCATGGACCTTCACGGCCACCCTCGACTCGGCAGCGGCGGGGTTATTTGTCCGGGTGCAGAGTTCGCTAACACCGGACATCGAAGGGAGCTGGACCGATCTTCCAGGAGGAGGGCAAATGACTCGGAACGGCAGCCTTTGGACCTTGGAGGCCGCCCTCATTCCTGCGGGTACCCGCTTCTTCCGAGTCATCGCAGCGGCGACCGGTCTGCAGGACACAAAAACTCAGTTCTCCACCTCATTCGAGGTTGTCTCACCTGGGCGCATCCTCTACACGCGCGGCTCGTTTGGCTCGTCGGAGCTGGTGCTGATGGAGGCCGATGGCTCGGGCAAAGTCGTCCTGACTGACAACACCGTCAGCCCACTCCGCTGTGCCATGAGTCCAGATGGCCTGATGGTGGCCTTCACCACCTTTGCGGGTGAGCTTTTCGTGATGAAGGCGGAACTCATGAACGGCACCACCAATGTCCCGGTGAACATCCTCGAAGACTCAAGCTCAGAGGTCCAATTCAATGCCATCCCGGCCTGGTCGGCAGATGGCATCCACATCGCATATGCTGACTCCAGTTCCCACATTCAAGTGATTGCAGCCTTGGATGAAAATGGCGCTCCTTTACCCTTCGATGCATCCACGAATCCACTGGTCGATGTCTTCACCAGCTTCTCCGGTGAGCCCAATCTCGCCTGGAGCCCGAATGGCAAATATCTCGCACTCACCGAGGGCAGCCTTATCCAGGCTTTTCAGGTCATGGATGGTGCTGGTGACATCATCCCAGGTGAGTCTGCCACGGTCACTCTGACCCTGCCATCAGACTTCGCCACGCAGAAGAAGTCCGTGGCCTGGTCACCGGATGGCTCGCAGATCGCCTTCGTCGAAATGAAACCCGGCCTCGATGAGTCACGGGTGGCACTGCTGACGGTGGACAATAACGCAGAAGGACTCCTGCCCGAAAGCACCACCAACAAGCGAGTCTCACTTTTCTTGGACGAGATGGGCATGCCTGCCTTTGCCTCGACCAACAGGCCACAGGTAGTCTCCTGGAGTCCTGATGGCACGCTGCTGGCGCTGGAGACCGATGACGCAGGCACCCATCGGATCGAGGTCATCAAGCCTGAGGTGATCGACGAAACACTCAACCCACTCGTCCCACTCACCCTCCCTGGCAGTGAAGGTAATGCCTTCCAACCAGCATTCCAGCAGCCCAAAACTGCCCTCGCCATCTCACAGGTCGTCGCCTTCCAGGCCTCGACATATGCGGGCAATGAAGATGATGAAGATCCCATCACCGTCCGCGTCGTTAGGACTGGGCTGACCGCTGGTGAGATTGAGGTATCGTTCACCGTCACTGATGGCACAGCCATTGAGGGTCTGGATTTCACCCTCTCCGAAAACCCCCTCGTCTTTGCCGATGGCGAGTCTGAGAAAACCATCATCGTCACACCGCTGCTCGATGCCGAGGACCAGGAGCTCGATGAAACCCTCGTGCTCACCTTGGTGGCTCCGCTCGATGTGGACTTGGGCGGCATCCCCAGCACCACCATCACGATCAATGACAGCGACAGCAGCGTCCAGCCCTTTGCCCCACCGAGCAATGAACTCACGGTCGCCGTGAATGGCAAGCTCCTCAAATCCGGCACGGCCAAGTCAGGAGACGCACTTTCCTTCAAAGCCCGTCAGGAGCAGGGCTGGGATCTCGGCGGCATCCAGGTGAAGGTGCAGTACAGCACAAACCCGAAAGATCCTACCAGTTGGTTACACCTTCCCGAGCCCCTGCTCGCACGCTCCACCAATACCAGTCTCACCTGGGTGGCGGAAACGCGCAAATTCCCTGTCGGCAAACTCTACTTCCGCACCCGCACCTACGCGCTTAGTCACCGCAGCAATGCCGGACCTGTCGTCGGCCCATTTACTATCAAAGCAGCCCCTGTCCTGGAACTGACCATGACCGTGGCCTCCGACTCCGACCCCACCGGCCTCACGGTGAAACCCAGCGAGTTCATCACGTACAGCATCAAATGCAAAAACATCGGCACGGCCACGGCCACCAAGGTACTCCTTAACAGCCGTCTGCCACAAAGTACCCGCTTTGACTCCGCCAGCAATGCCTTCTCCCCCTACTTCAAGGAGGTGAAAGACAAGAAGGGGGTGACGACGGACACCCAGTGGAATGTCGGCAATATCAACGCTGGTGCCGAGG
>CAYMHJ010000037.1:0-30887 GCA_964390165.1 uncultured Prosthecobacter sp.
GAACAAGCTGCGCGGCACCCTCAACATCGTCGCTGTGAAGGCCCCTGGCTTCGGAGATCGCCGCAAGGCCATGCTCGAAGACATCGCCATCCTCACCGGCGGTCGCTGCATCACCGAAGACCTTGGCATCAAGCTCGAGAACATCGAGCTGACTGACCTCGGCCAGGCCAAGCGCATCACCATTGGCAAGGAAAACACCGTCATCGTCGAGGGCGCAGGCTCCTCCGACGCCATCGCCGGACGCGTTTCCCAGCTTAAGAACCAGATCGCTGAAACCACCTCCGACTACGACCGTGAGAAGCTCCAGGAGCGTCTTGCCAAGCTGGCTGGCGGCGTGGCCGTCATCAACGTCGGTGCTGCCACTGAGACCGAGATGAAGGAAAAGAAAGCCCGCGTGGAAGACGCCCTGCACGCCACCCGTGCCGCCGTCGAAGAAGGCATCGTCCCTGGCGGCGGTGTCGCCCTCATCCGTGCTCAGGCCTCCATCGGTGACCTCGGTCTCGTCGGAGATGAAAAGACCGGTGCTGAAATCGTCGCTCGTGCCATCGAAGCTCCCCTCCGTCAGCTTGCTGCAAACGCAGGCGTCGAAGGCGCGCTCATCGTCGCTGAAGTCAAGAAAGGCAAAGGCAACGAAGGTTACAACGTCGCCACCGGCAAGTATGAAGACCTCATCAAGGCAGGTGTCGTTGACCCAGCCAAGGTGACCCGCAGCGCTCTCCAGAACGCCGCCTCCATCTCCGGTCTGCTTCTGACCACCGAGTGCCTCATCGCCGACATCCCGAAAGAGGAAAAGGCAGACGCTGGTCACAGCCATGACCACGGCGGCATGATGTAATCTGAACAAATTGGCATCTTGTGCCTCTTACCACGGCGGCTTGACGCGATTAAACCACGCCCAGGCCGCCCTTTGTTACCTCAAAGCTTTTGTCCTGAGTCTAGCGCTTGCCGGGAGCTGGCACAAAACGAAGGATAAAAAACCCGAAAACCCCCGATGAGCGGGCTGGAGAGAAATCTCCAGCCCGTTCTTTTTTGCGACTTGAGGCCAAGGCGAAAAGAATCCTGAAAAAAGTTTTTCAATTGTTTGAACCGATCTCATCACCCTCGGTCTGACATTTCAGGTCGCTTTTCACGAGATTCGTCCTGAGCCATTTGCCTTCTTTTGCCCGGGAGCTTGAGAAGAACAAAACTCACGACAAGAACCGCAGCGGGCCGGGATGACGGAATCCCGGCCCGTTCTGTTTTTAGGCTGCTCCGCCGTAAAGTCGCTCGATCATTCCGACGCATTTCGGCCCTGGCAGAGCCCCGGTTTCCATCTGGTTCATGGTGTAGGCGAAGCTGATTTGATTCTCTGGATCGGCGAATGCCAGACAGCCGCCTGCCCCCGGATGACCAAAAGCTGACAAAGAAGGCCCGTAGTGCTGGCGAAGCTTCCCGGGCGGGAGGTCCGGGCTGGTATGCAGCGGATCTTTCATGACCCCTGCGCCAAAAGAAATGGGTGTACAGAGCACCAGATCCTCCTGCTCGGAGAGCGTCTCACCCAGCAGGCGCGTCACTGTGGCAGGCACGATCTCACGCCCATTCCAAGTGCCGCCCTGAGCGAGCATGGCGTAAAATTTGCCCAGCCCGCTGGCACTGCCCACGCCACCCATGCTCGCGTAGCCGTGCTGCCATGTGGCAGGTTGATTGAAATCCTGAACGGCATTGAGCCCGAGCGGAGAGCCGAAGGTGCGCTGGGTGATGCTTCCCGCTGTGCTGAAGGCTTTGAGAAAAGGCCGGTCACCATCCGCGATGCTGATCTTTCCCGGATAGACGGTGGCCACGCGATCATGCTGTGCCGTGGGCAGACCGATCCAGAAATCCAGCCCGAGCTGGCTGCCGATCATCTCGCGGAAATACTCGCCCAGCGACTCCACCCCCGTGATCCGGCGGACGATCTCGTCCATGAGGAAGCCGAAGGTGCGCGCGTGGTAGCCCTGGTTCATCCCCGGTTCCCAGAGCGGGCGCTGACGCTCCAGAGCCTCCACCACTGCCTCGTAGTTCATGATCGAGACGCGCTCATCGAGGGCGCACAACCCCGCCGTGTGGGAAAAAAGGTGGGCAAAGCTCATTTCGCCTTTTCCTGCGCCGACAAACTCCGGCCAGATTTCACCCACCGGGCAATCGAGCGGCAGTTTCGCCTCATCCAAAGCCATTAGCGCACAGACCGCAGCGGGTCCTTTCGTGGCGGACCACACCGGCACGAGAGTGTTATTTGACCAGGTTCGTGTCCGGGCGCGGTCGGAGTACCCCGAACTCAGCGCGAGAATCTCCGCCCCGTTTTGCCAAATGGAGACAGACGCCCCCAGCTCCCCGCGCTCGCGGAAGTTGTCCTCAAACCACGAAGTGACGGCGGCGAGATGACTGGACGTTGGTTTATGCATCAAAATAGGAATCTCAAAATCAGATCGTCTCCAGCTTCTGGCGCAGGGAGAGCAGATCGGGGTCCTTGCGTGCATCACGGCGGAGGTCGCCATCCATCTCGAAAGACTGCTTCAGCAATTGGAGCGCCTTTTCCTCCTGGCCGAGGCGTGCCAGATAGCAGCCCACATTGTAATAATACACCGGCTTCGTCCGCAGCGTCGCCGGGCCACGGGCCAGAAGATCCAGCGCCGCCTCCGTGCGTCCCAGCTCATGCAGGCAAAAAGCCGCGTGGATGAACCCACCCGGCTCCTCTGGTTCAGCGCGGCAAAGTTCCTGCGCCAGATTCAGAGCTTCCGCCCAGCGGTGGTCATTCATGTGGCAGAGCACGTTCAGCTCCATCACATCAGGGCGCTCATGCAGCTCAGGCGGCAGGTGTGAAAGTTCGCCTCGGGCCTCTTCATGGAGGCCGAGTTCCACATAGCCCTGTGCGGCCACAATGCGGCGATCCCACTCGTTCATGGTGCGTTCTCTGCTTTCTCTCCCATGTGAACAGCATGGGTGAGGCCACGACAAGCCCTTTGTCACCGCCCTCGCCGCTTGCGTCCCGCTCATCCACCGCTACCATCGCGCCCCATTTATGGCCCTCGCAAAAGCCCCCACGCCGAATCCCGCCGCCGTCCCCGTGAATCAAAAGCTCACCGCTGATGATAAAATCGAGCTGTATCGCAAGATGGTCCGCATCCGCCGCTTCGAGCAGGTGTCCCTCCAGCATTACCAGGCAGGCCGCATGGGCGGCTTCCTCCATCTCTACATCGGCCAGGAGTCCGTCGCCGTCGGTTGTGCCTCCCTGCTAGGTGAAAACGACCACATGATCACTGCCTACCGCGACCACGGTCACGCCCTCGCTGTCGGAATGGGCATGAACGAGTGCATGGCGGAGCTTTTCGGCAAAGCCACCGGCTGCTCAAAGGGCAAAGGAGGCTCCATGCACTACTTCGCTCCCGAGAAAAACTACTGGGGCGGGCACGGCATCGTCGCCGGCCAGACTCCGCTCGGACTTGGCCTCGCCTACGGCCTGAAATATCGCGGACTCAAAGGTGCCGCCCTCTGCTTCCTCGGCGATGGCGCAGTGAACCAGGGCGCCTTTCATGAATCCCTGAACCTCGCTGAACTATGGGATCTGCCCGTCATCTACGTCATCGAAAACAATGGCTACTCCATGGGCACCAGCCAGGCGCGCAGCTCCGCTTTCCCGGATTGCCTCGCCCAGCGCGCTGAAAGCTACGGCATGGCCTGGGATCACTTCATGGGTGAGAACCTTTACGAAGTCCGCGCCCGGGTCAGTCAAGCGCTCGACCGCGCTCACAACGAGAGCAAGCCCAGCATCATCGAGATCTCGACCTACCGCTGGGAAGGCCACTCCGTCGCCGATGCGAACAAGCTCAAATACCGCACCAAGGAAGAAGTCGAACGCTTCCAGAAGGAGCACGACCCCGTCCAGGTCTGGAAAGCCGTGCTGATCGAAGAAGGCGTCGCCACCGAAGCCGACCTGAAAAAGATCGACCGCGAAGCCCAGGCCGAAGCCGACGCCTCCGCCGACTTTGCCAAAGCCAGTCCCTACCCCGAGCCCGAGTCCATCTTCGAAGATGTATACTGGGAAGTCGATAATAAGACCGAAGCCGGCCAGACCGGGCGTCACTTCTTCAACGACTGAGCCAGACGCACTGGCGCGGCCGACATCGTCATTCGTTCATTCGGGTTTCGTCATTCCCCACCGCCATGCCCTCGCTCGCCGACCTCACCGCCCATCTCAACACCACTCTCCGCATCGCGGAGCTGCCGGACTACTCGAACGCGGTGAACGGGCTCCAGCTCGAAAACCGCAGCGGGCAGGTCACCCGCATCGCCGCTGCCGTGGACGCCACTTTGCCTGTGGTGAAAAAGGCCATCGCCACGCGTGCGGACCTGCTCATCGTCCATCACGGCATGTTTTGGAGCGGGCTCCAGCCATGGACGGGCGGCACCTTTGAGCGCATGAAGCTCGCTCTGGAAAACAACCTCGCCATCTACAGCGCACATCTGCCGCTGGATGTGCATCCCGCGCTCGGAAACAACGCCTGCATCGCCAAAGCCATGCAACTCACGCCGAACGGCGGCTTCCTCGATTACAAAGGCATGTCCGTCGGTGTCACCTGCGAGATTGAACTGCCGCTCGATGACGTGCTCGCCCGCTTCACCACGGCTCTCGATGGTGGTCGCATCCATGTCTGTGCCGGCGGACCACGAATCACGAAAAAGATCGGCATCTCCTCCGGTGGTTCCGGTTCCGAGATCGCCGCCGCAGCCAAAGCGGGCATCGACACCTTCATCACCGGCGAAGGCCCGCACTGGAGCTACACACTCGCCGAAGAACTTGGCATCAACGTCCTCTACGGCGGCCACTACGCCACCGAAACATTCGGTGTGAAGGCGCTGGCCCAGCATATGCAGGAGAAGTTTGGACTGCCTTGGAGTTTCGTGGATCATCCGACCGGGTTGTGAGCATGCCTTGTGGTTTCCTCAAGCCCGACTTCTTCGAGCGCGATGTCCTCACCGTCGCGCACGACTTGATCGGCGTGGAACTGGAGTGGCAGGGTTGCTCCGGCATCATCGTGGAGACGGAAGCCTATGCTGTAGAAGGAGACGCCGCCTGCCACACGGCATCCCGGCCAAGCGCGCGTGAGTTTGTGCAGAAGCAGCCGCCCGGTACGGCCTACGTGTATCTAAACTACGGCATGTACTGGCTCTTCAATCTGCTCGTCAAAGGCGGTGATCGAGATGGCCTCATCCTCATCCGGGCGCTGGAGCCGCTTCGGGGAATCGAGGCGATGCAGCAGCGGCGTAACAAACAAAAGCCTCACGAACTCTGCTCCGGCCCCGGCAAGCTTGGCAGAGCTCTCGGCATCACCGGCGAGCATCACGGCACGATCATGGCGGGCCGTGGCAGGCCTGCCGCCTGTGGTTTGCTCGCCGCCTCAGAGAAGTCGCGCGTGGTCACGGACATCCGCGTCGGCATTAGTCAGGCGGTGGATTTCCCCTGGCGATTCCTCGCTGCAGAACACCCACACGTCAGCGTGCCGTATGGGAAGGTGAAGCTGCCGAATTAAACGAGTTTCAAAGAAGTTTGTCACAGCCGTCCGTGTCAGGGCTAATCTCTGATGAACCCCAAACCAAACTAACATCATGGCATCCGTAAAAGAAACCATCGAAGCCGCTAAAAATGCAGCAAAAGCTAAAGTTCATCAGCTTATGCAGTCCAACGCTGAAAAAATTGCCGAGCTGACCGACCAGTTTAAAGACGTCCAGAAACAAATCGCTGTGCGCGTCGAATCCAAGGCAGAAATGCAGAGGGAATTGAATGCAGGCGAAGTGCCCGAAGCAGTTGTTAGTTTGGCGAAAAAAAATGTTAAGAACATGAATTCTAACATTAACGAAAAGCTTGATGAGGGAGAAAAAATACTTCGCAAGCTCGAGAAGCTCGGTGCTAAAGATCAGGCACAGGCGATGCGGACGGAAATGAATAGCATGGCCAATAATTCCAACGCCAAGAGAGGAATCGGGGTTTAAGCATCCCTGCGTTTCATGCGCACCTCCCTCTGTGAAACCGTAATGTTCACGAGTCTGTTTTCACCGCCTCACCGTTTTCATCCACGCGCCAGCCGAGGTCTTCGAGCACGTTGTCCACGGTTTGCAGATGTTTGATGGGAAGGCGCTTCCGCTGATATTTGCGGAAGAGCACGTCACGCAGCGCCAGCCAGGTTTCCACGGTGGGTGTCATCGGCATCCAGGCCTCGCCGTCCGGGTGGGCCAGGCGGAAAAGCCACTCGCGGGAATTCCAGTGGGCGCGGATGTATTGCTTCCGCCCGTCTTCCAAACGTTCGTGCCATTCGTGGATTTGGTTTTTGGTCATTGAGAGCGCGCAGGATGCGCTAGCTTGCCGCCGATGCAACCCGCCATCACCCCACCTGTCTCCGCGCTGCCAAAGCTGCTCCTCTACCTCCTCGCCGTCATGCTCGGAGGGGCTCTGCTCTCCGCTCCGCTTTTTGAGTTGGGGCAGAGCACCCTCGCCTGGCTGAAAAGCTCATCCATGGGCGGCAGCGGTGTCGGGCAGTGGCTCACCAAAGAGATCGAGCGCGCCCATCTCACCCGCTACTTCAACCGCGCCGTCCTCGTCTGCGCCATTGTCTTCATCTGGCCCTTCCTGCGCAGCGTCAAAATCGACCGCAGCCTGCTGCCGACGTGGAAACCCATCGCGTCCGGCCTGCGCCAGTGGCTGCTCGGCTTTTTCCTCGCCGCCGGGTTGCTGTTGCTCATGGGCTTCATCTTTTTCCAGCTCGGCGCATATCGCCTCCGCCCCGAGCCGGGCTGGATGAAGCTCAGCGAGCCCATCACCGCCTCCCTCGGTGCCAGCATCGTCGAGGAATTCTTCTTCCGAGCCCTCCTGCTTGGCCTCCTGCTGCGAACCATGACCACTCGCGTAGCGGTGCTTTGGGCCACCTTCATCTTCGCCATCGTGCATTTCATGAAGCCCCCAGAGGGCTGGCAGATCGCCGATGATCAGGTCGTCTGGCACAGCGGCTTCGCTGTGCTGGCGCAGATCGCCCGCGGGTTTGGCGATATCGACTTCCTCCTCGCCGAATTCGCCACCCTCTTCGCCGTGGGCTGGGTACTCACCCAGGCGCGGATGCAAACCGGCTCACTCTGGGCGGGCATCGGCCTGCATGGCGGCTGGGTCTTTGGATTGAAATGGTTCAGCGGGCTCATGATTTATCAAAAAGGTTGGCTCCCCTGGATCGGCCCCAACCTGAAAATCGGCCTCATGCCCCTGATCATGGTGCTCATCACCGGCTGGCTGGCTTTTCTTCTGCTGCCACGGCAGGAGCGCTGACAATTCATTTGCAGCCTGCGCAAGGTCTGGAATCATGGCCGCGCAAGCCCTCAATGCCTGAGTGGCGGAATTGGTAGACGCGCCAGACTTAGGATCTGGTTGGGAAACTAGTGCAGGTTCGAGTCCTGTCTCAGGCACCATGCGGGCGGAAGGGCACAATCTCCTGATTTGCCAAATGTGAGGACTGTACTACTCTCGTGACCCTGGCGGCCCGGCCGCGACGTTTCATTCTGCCCCCCGAGATGAGAAGATTGCCCTCGCCCAAGACCTCCCGCGCTGCCTGCTTCCTGCTGGCTCTGACTGCCTTTTCAATCGCGACTGTACAGGCCGATGTGACCACTGGGGAGGACGGCAAGCCCGGTTTCCTCAAGAGGATTTTCGGCGGCGGCTCCAAGGAAACACCTCCTGTTCCGGCCGAGGTCAAAGAAGCTCCGAAGGCAAAGCCAGCCGAATCTTCGGCCAAGAGGGAGAAGATCACGATCAAGCCGAAGACCGGCACCGTCACGAAGTCTTCCAGCGGCAGCAGCAAGTCAGGCTCCTCGACCCCGAAGAAGTCCACTCCCGCAAAGTCAGCCCCTGCCGTGGCGAAGAAACCCGAGCCGGTGAAGCCCGCGGACCTGGAGAAGGAGCCTGCCAAAGCCATGAGCAAGTCTGGCGACGGAGAATTCGGCACGGATGACGATGACCGCCAGACGGCAGCCGCCAAGGCACCCACTCCGTCTCCTGCTCCCTCCACGCCGAGCGAGCCACTGCCGACCAGCAGCAAGGGCTCCGGCTGGCAACTAGTGAAGGTGAATGGCCGGGACTATGTGACCGCCGAGAGCGTCCACAGCTTCTACCGCTTCAGCTCCTACAAACTTGACGGAAAGCACGTCTGGCTGCGCTCGAACAACCTGATTCTTAAGGCCAGCATCGGCAGCCAGGAGATGCTAATCAACAATATCAAGTTCACCCTCAGCTTCCCCGTGTTGGAGTCTGGCGGACGCGCGCTCTTCTCCCGGCTCGACCTCTGCAAACTGATCGACCCCGTCCTGCGCCCCACCTACATCACGGATGGCGAGCCCTTCGATACGGTGATCGTCGATGCCGGTCATGGCGGTCATGATGCCGGAGCCCGTGGCGTCTATGGCTATGAAAAGGACTTCGCCCTGAAGATGTCCTACGTCCTGAAGGATGCGCTCCAGAAAAAGGGCTTCAAAGTCATCCTCTCGCGCCCGAACGACACCTTCATCTCCCTTGGCGGACGTGTTGCCATCGCCAATGCGACCCCGCGCAGCATTTTCATCAGCCTGCACTTCAACTCCGGCGGCAGCGCCGCCTCGGGTATCGAAACCTTTGCCCTCACTCCGCAGGGCAGTGCCGCCAGCCTGGAGCGTGGTGGTGGATTCAATTACAACGGCCTCACGGGCAACTCCCACGACTCCGCGAACATCGCCCTCGCCACCGCCGTTCATGCCATGGTCATCAGTCGCTTCAAGTTCGTGGATCGCGGCATCAAACGCGCCCAGTGGAGTGTGCTCACCGGCTGCAAACGCCCCGGCATTCTCTTTGAAGGTGGTTTCGTGACAAACGGCAACGAATGTCGCCTCATCGCCTCCGATACCTACCGGAGCTCCGTCGCCAGCGCGATCGCCGATGCCGTGGTGAACTACCGTACCGCCCTGCGCGGCTCGATGACGAACCAGCGCTAAGCCGCGAGGTCATACTCCCGGCGCATCACACGCTGATAAGTCACGATCTCGAAATCGAACGCGTGCTGCTCATCCATGACGTGCGTGTGTCGTGTCACCGGCTCCCAATCGCGTGGTGAGATCACGGGGAAAGGCAGGCCGCCGCCGAGAATCTCAAGGACGTGCGTGATGATGAGCCTCTGTGCGTGAGGCATCGCAGCAGCATACACCTCTGAGCCACCGCAGCAGACGAGTTCGGGCTCGCCTGCCACACTGGCGAGCTGCACGGCTTCTGAAACAGAACTTACGGCTTGTCCGCCAGGCACGATCAGCGAGTCATCGCGCGTCAACACGAGCGGATGATGTCCCGGCTGAAACCACCCGAGCATCTCCTCAAAGGTGCGTCGCCCGAGGAGGAGCCACTTGTCACGCGTGGCAGCGCGGAAGTGCGCTTTATCGATTGGCAGATCCCACGGCACGCCCTTCCCACGCGAGATGAAACCGTCCGCCGAGACGGCGGCGATGAGAGTGAGATGGGCGCTCATGGCGCAAGACTACACCTTCAGAGCTGCGAGCGCACGCTTCACATCGTCGCCCGTGTTGTAGCCATGCACGGCGAGACGGATGCGGCCAGCATTGTGCATGACGTGGACTTCCGCCTTCTCCAGCGCCGCATGGATCTCCGTGCTGCGCTCGTGCATGAAGGCCACGATCCCCGTCGGACGGACCGCATGCAGGGGGGCCATGGGTTTGAATCCAAGCGCCACGAGGCCATCATGCACCTCTTTGACCAGTGGGTCCGCATGAGCGGAGATCGCTGCCACACCGACGCCATCCACATAACGAAGTGCCGCGTTCAGCGCGTAGAGCGCCGCGAAGCTGGGCATCCCGACAGAGAAACTCAGCGCGCCCGTTTTTGTCACGGCACGCTCGAAGCGATCCGCATCAAAGGCATTGCTGAGATGATACCAGCCACCTGCGTGAGTCGTCAGACGATCCGCGTTGCGCTTCGGAATGCCGATCACGCAGCCACCATGCACGCCGAGCGTCCACTTGTGCGTGCTGCTGATGAGGATGTCCGCGCCGTCGCAGTTCAAAACCACGCGCCCGAAAGCCTGCGTGATGTCCACGGAGATCAGCGCGTTTGGTGCGAGTCTCCGCACCGTGTTGTGGATTGGCTGCCAGTCGATCCGATGCCCGTTGTAAAAGCTCACCAGCGAGACCTGCACGAGCTTTGTCTTCTCATTCAGCAAAGGCACGAGATCCGTGACATTCAGCTCACCGCCTGCGGCTTTCCAAAGTCGCGACACTGGCGGTGTGATCGCGCGCAGCCAGGGCGTGGCGCCGGCGGGGAAGTCGAGATCAGTGACCACCACCTCATCACCCGCACCAAGATTCAGCGCCGAGGCGAGCAGGTTGTAAGCCTCCGAACTGCATGAACAAAACGACACCTCCTCCGTCGTGAGTCCCAGCATCTTCGCACTGATCTCCCGGCAACTTTCCACCGCTGCGAAGTGGCCCTCACGTCCACGCATCCCGCGCGATTTGTCCGCCCAGTAACTCTCCAGCGCCTCCTTCACCGCCAGCGGCGGGATGCTCTCCGCCGCCGTGTTTAGATAAGTGATGCCGGAGAGAGAAGGAAAGTCGCGGAGGCGGGTGGAGTCGGTGAGCATGGGATGAAATTCAAAATCACTATTTGCCGCAATTCTTGCCCCAGAGTTTGCATCGGAACGCTGTTTTAGGCAGTTTATCGCTCTCAAGGCTAGTTAGAACGGAGTTCATACTGTGTTGGCACGCGCTGCTTACCCTCCCTTTTTTGTAGTCACCTCCTCTCGGAGGAGCGGTCGCCATCCTGATTCCCAAACCAACACCCCTTTTGCATGATTGGCATTGATCTCGGAACGACGAACAGCCTCGTGGCTGTTTTTGAAGAAGGTGTGCCCCACACCCTGCAGAATGAGCTAGGCGAGGATCTCACCCCGTCCGCTGTGGCCGTAGCGGAGGATGGCACGCTGCTGGTCGGCAGGGCGGCTAAAGACCGCATGCTGATGGCTCCGGAATCTGGAAAAGCCTTCTTCAAACGGGACATGGGAACGCACGCCACCTACCAGTTTGGCGGCCGCAGCTGGAGCCCGGTGGAGTGCTCGGCGGTAATTCTGCGGGAGTTGAAACGCATCGCCGAGCAGCATCTGGGACAGGAGGTGGACTCTGCGGTGATCACCGTGCCCGCTTACTTTCATGACCACCAGCGCCAAGCCACGGTGAACGCGGCCAAGATCGCTGGATTGCGAGTCGAGCGCCTCGTGAACGAACCGACGGCGGCTGCGCTGGCCTATGGTTGGAACCGCATGGACGATTTGAACACGCTGCTGGTCTTTGACATCGGCGGCGGCACCTTTGATGTGACCGTCCTCGAATGTTTCGAGGGTGTGGTCGAGGTCAAGGCCTCCACAGGTGATGGCCGCCTCGGGGGCGAAGACTACACCGACGCCTTTGCTGACTGGGTGCAGCGTGAATTTGGCCATGTGCCTGCGGCGGGCGAGGAAGCGAAGTGGCGCTTGGCGATCGAACAAGCCAAACGGCAGCTCACGCTCCATGAAACTACGGAAATCCCGGTTCGCGAAACGAAGGCTGTGGTTCGCAGACAGGACTTCATGGATGCGACGGAGAGCATCACTGGCCGGCTCTGGCCTTCCGTCCGTCGCGCCTTGCAGGATGCCGGACTGACATCCAAACAGATTGACGCTGTGCTACTGGTGGGCGGTGCAAGCCGTATGCCCTCCGTTCAGGAGATGGTACGGCGTGATCTAGGCCAGGAGCCGCAGAAGAGCCTGGACCCAGATCGCGTGGTGGCCCTGGGCGCGGCGGTGCAGCAGGCACTGTGCGCTGGTGGCAACGAGGTGAGCGATCTTGTGCTCACCGATGTCTGCCCACACTCGCTCGGTGTGGAGATTTCCAAGGCCCTGCTGCCTGGGCACACGGAGCCAGGGTACTTTGATCCGATCCTGGACCGCAACACCACAGTGCCGGTAAGCCGCAGCCGCACCTATTACACGCTCCATCCGCAGCAGGATGAGGCACTGCTTAAAATCTACCAGGGCGAAAGTCGGCTGGTGAAAGACAACCACCTTATTGGCACACTTCGCATCCCCGGCCTGCGCTGCCTACCCGGCAATGACAAGGGCGGCAGCTTCGAAGTCCGCTTCACCTACGACATGAACGGCATCCTGGAGGTGGACGTGACCATCCTCGCCACGCAGGTGAAGCTCACCGAGGTCTTTGAGCAGCGCCCGGGCACCTTTAACCGTGAACAGATCGCCGAAGCTTTGCGTCGGCTGGCTCCGTTGAAGATTCACCCACGAGAATCGCCGCCCAACCGTGCCCGCCTGGAACGGGCAGCTAGGCTCTTTACCGAACTCAAGGGTCCGCTTCGAGACACTCTCGATGTCGTGTTGGATCAGTTTGAGTCCGCTCTCGCCTCCCAGGATCCGCAGCATATCGCCGTGGCGGGCAGCCATCTGGACAGCTTCATGAAGCCCTACTTTGCCGATGAAGACTGAACCCTCTCCGTGGCAATTGTTTGGACTGAATGCCTGCGACACCACACTGGCTGAGCTGAAGAGTGCCTACGCACGACTCTTGAAGGTCACTCGTCCAGACCGTGATCCAGAAGGCTTCATGCGTCTGCGCGCCGCCTACGATGAAGCGCTCCAACAAATCAAACAACGGACCACTTCGGACAAGAGCGACACCGCTTCCGATCACCGCCTTCACCCAACGGCGGAATATGCGAAGCCCCAGGAATCTGCCGCCCCGTCTGTATTGCCACCCGCCGTTTTGGAGGCTGTCTCACTCCTGCGACAAGCTGTGAGCTCGAAAGCACGTCAAAAGGTTCGCATCGCTTGGGCGGCTTATGAGAAAGCCTGCGTCAGCCATCCTTCCTTGTCTGACGAAGTTTGGGAACTATTCATCGACGCCTTCAGTGGACAGATGGATCTGCTGGCAGGTGCCTGCACCGACGACTTCATCCTAGCTTGGCTCAGACTAAATGATCTGCGGCTCCTCAGGCTAGTCTCAACCATTTGGAGCGCGCAGGGCGAGGCCAAACGACTTGATGAATTCTGTGTGTCACTCAGCCGCCAGCGTAATCTGTCGGAATCTGAGACCGGCGCTCATGCGATGGTTGTGGCAGCCCTGGCCCTCGGCCCTTGGAGTCCTGACTTAGCCTCCCGGCTGGCCCAGCGTGCTTTCCCCCGGCTACCGACTAACCAGCGCGGTGAACTCACTGCGCTGGTGGATCGTGAAACAATGATCGGGAGGCTGGTTGGCCCACTGCCAGCCACGGCCAAGCCCGCATGGATCTTTCTTCTCCGTCATGGCGACCGCGACCGCCCATGGAAAGAAATCGTCAGTCGCGAAATGCTCATCACTCTACTGCGCCATTGTGGTCCACAGTGGCCGGGATTCGGATTGCTTGCTCAATGCTTGAAACCGCAATCCTGGTCGGAGATGAAGTCAGCTTTGGAGATGCTGTTGAGGTAGCCAATCTCTATCGGGCCTGCCGCTCTCTTTGTGGCTGCCGATGAAGAGCACTCACTTCCCAGGAACCGTCAGCACGTCGCCAGCTTCGAGGGGCTTGGTGCTTTCGGGGAGGGGGATGACGAAGAGCTTGTTGCCACGTTTCAGTTCGGCTTGGGAGCCGTCTGCGCGGTCACTGAGACCACCGGCCATTTCGAGGAGTTCTTTGACGGTCATGCCGGGCTTGAGGGTGTATTTGCCCTGGCGCTTCACTTGACCATAAACCGTGACAGCAGGCTCGGGGGTTCCCTTCGGTGGGGTGGGTGGGGCGGCATCGACGGTCGTGGCTTCGACGATGAAAAAGACGAGGTCCTTGGTTTTGGGCAGGCGGTCGGTGAGCGGGGCGCTCTCCGGGCTGCCGAGTCCGCCGAAGACGATGCTTTGGCCGGGCTGCAGGGTGACCGTGGTGGTGGTCTTCAGGCTGTGGAAGATGGGCTGCTGGATTTTGTTTTCCGTGAGCACAGCGCCCGGGGTATCCCCCTGTTTTTCAATGGACTTACCGTAGTCGATGAATCCTTCAAAGCTGGTCACTTCAGGCGCGAGGGTGAGATCAATGCTTCCGTCCTCCAGCAGAGTCGGGTTCAGCTCCATGCGCACGCCGACGGGGCGCATTTCAAAAGCCGTGGGTGTGGTGGGGATGATGGGCTGGTCTTTCCCGAGCTGCTTCGCGGGTTCGTATTCGGTGGGATAGATGAACTCGCGCACGACTTCGACGGTGGCTTTTTGGCCGCTTTTAGTCGTCACTGAAGGGGCGCTCATGAGGTCGATGCCTTTCTGCTGGGTGAGTTTCTTCAGCAGGGCACTGGCTTGATCGGCGCTGAGGATGCCGAGGTTCTGCAAGCCTGCGGCGTCATCGACCACGAGCCCGGCTTCTACCAGCACAGGCGAGCCCACGGGGATGCTGATGAAGCGACTCCTGACTAGAATCATCGCGTCTCGGGCCGGCTCAGCTTTCCGACAGGCGGTGAGTCCGGCTAAACCAAAAGCGACGGCCAGCATCGGCAGCAGCAGCGCCAGTTTTTGTAGTCCTGAGTATCCCAGGCGACCCCGGCCTGTTTGCACGAGATTCGCGAGCCGCTGGCGCATGGCTTTGGCTCCGGCGGAAACGGACATCGCGAGGGCGAGCGGCAACCAGCAGCGGCCGGATTGTGCTCCGAGCGAGGCAACGGCGGCGAGCAGCTCTTCGGCAAAGTCACCCGCGTTTTGTCCACTGTGGGCGAGCGCGAGGTCATCGCTGGCCTGCTCGCGGGAGCGCTGGCTGGCGCGCAGCATGAACCAGACGAGCGGATGAAACCAAAGCATCAACGCCGCGAACGTGGTGAGAAGGGAAACGAGGATGTCTCCACGCGCAATGTGCGCCAGTTCGTGCCGCAGGACGAGCCGGAGTCGCGCCTCGGGCCACTCGCTGGCTTGTTCGGGAAGCAGCACGACCTTGTGCGTCATTCCCCAGGTCATCGGCACCTGACAGTCGGTGCTCATGCGCAGGCTGGAGTCAGGCAGATGCAGGTGATAGGCAGCCTCTTCTTCCTGAAAGCAGCGACGAATGGACGAGTCCGTCACTGGTCGAGATGAAGCCCGCAGCCGTCTGAGCGACAGAGCAGAAAACCCGAGCGCGATGCCTCCGATGCCGATGCCTGCCAGCCACAGCAGCGCCCACATTGGCGAATACGGCACATCGGCCTGCGCCACGGTCATCGAGATCGTCGAGGTCACACGCGGCGGCACGGTTTGCTGGTCGAGTTCCGTGGTTGTGTGAATCCCAGCGGGCGGCTGTGCAGGTTTCCCGCTCCATTCGATCCGCCAGCTCGGCGCGAAGAAGCTGCTGAGCATGACGACAGGGATCAAAATCAACGCTGATGCCTGGACGAAGTGCTTCCGCGCTGCCGAGAGTCGCGGAATACAGGCTGTCACCAGTCCCGCGATCACGAGGAGAGCGGTGGTTTGTAGAGCCACATCGAGCAGCCAGCCCGGTATGGAGGAGAGGAGTTGGCTGGTCGTCATGATGGCGTTCGGCTTCAGGGTTTTTTGGGCTTGGCCTCATCGAGGAAGCGGCGGAGCTCAGCGACTTCATCGGCACTGAGCTGGGTCTGCGGATGGCTGAGGTAGGCAGCCATGGCCTGGGTGAGCGATCCGCCGAAGAAGGTGCCGATGACCCGGCTAAGGGTGGACTGCCCCACTTCCTCCCGTGAATGCACCGGCTGGTAGATGAACTCGCGGCCGTCCTGCCTGTGCTTGAGGTGTCCCTTGCCCTCCAAAATGGTGAGGATGGAGCGTAGCGCGGGCCGAGTCGGCGGTGATTCCATGCCCTCCAGGATCTGAGAGAGAGTGGCCTCACCTTGGGCAAAGACGAGGTCCATTACCTCGCGTTCGCGGCGGCTGAGATGGGTATTATTTTTCATGGGCTGAATTTTCAGCCCATGATGACCCTGACGTCAATCACAAAGGTTGAATTTTCAGCCTTTTATCACAGTCGCGTATTCAAAAACCGTCGCAGTCGATACGTAATGTGCCAGAGAAACGGACGAACTGAGCCGATGCGCATGCCGATCAGGCTGCATGCGCGACGGGCACTGTCGAGCATGACGGGATTGCCGACATGTCCGTTCATGAACTTCTCCAGCCGCACGGCGGTCGCGCTGAAGGAGGCTGCGGTGGGCGAGTGGTCGGCCTGATGCTCTCGGAGGACTTTTTGGAAGTCGAGAAGTGTGTTCCCGTAGCCATCGAGCTGGGCGGGGTTCACGGCGTCCATAAAGCTATCCGCCTTTTCGACATCGGCGACGAGGAGGCGGTCGATGGCGCACCAGATGTGGAAGCGCATCTTGATGCCGTTGTGGCTAGCGAGCGTGGTGCCGTGTAGCATGACTTCCTCCGCCTCTGCTCGCTGGTTGGTTTCCTGGAGACTGAGCAGGAGGTTGTTCAGGATGTAGGGCTGGATATGGATGCCACGCTCCCGCCAGTCGGAGAGCCATTCGATGGTTTCTCGGGGCTTCCCCGTGGCATGAAGGGTATAGCAAACTGCGCCGTAGAGAGCGGGGTCGGCGCGCAGCCAGTCGCGATTCTCGGTGAGGATGCGCTGCAGCAGGCGTCGTTCCCCGAGGGCATTGAGCTTCAGCCACCGGAGCGGCGACTCGGCGCTCTTTTTCCAGCGCTCGCCGATCCAGTGCAGCATCTCGATGAAGGCCAGACTGCGGGCACCGTCATCGTCGTTGAGATCCGCCAGCAGGTGATAGGACGGGAGCAGGTTTCTGAGGCGGCAGAATTCGACATGGAGCTTGCCAGTGCGTGGGTTGCACACGGGTTTTTGGAGGGCCTCGTGGGTGATGGCGTGGAAGGCTTTGAGCTGTCGGCCACGCTCCCAGAGGGGCACGTTCTCCAGTTCCGTCCGGACTCGGTTAAAGGCGCTTTCGTCGTCCTCGGGCTCGGCCAGCATCGTGGTGAGCACTTTCCCGGCGTCATCCCACCTTTCACGGCGGCAGTGCAGGATGAACCAGCGGGACTGAAGGTGGGTGTCCGAGTAGTGATCGGCCTGCTGCTCCAGCAGGGCAGCGGCGGTATCCCACCTCTTTTCCTCAATGTGAAGCCAGAAGAGCCGCTGGAAGGCGAACTCGTAGTGCGGGAAGCGAGCCACAGCTTCCTCAAAAACTTCGCGGGCTTCCTTGAGCTTCTTTTGAGAGGCGAGGACGCTGGCCAGATAGCCCAGCGGCACGGGTTCATCATTCTCGATGCGGGCGAGCTGGCGGCAGGCGCGCTCGGCTTCAGGGTAGAGTTCATCCTGCTGATACCAGTCGATGAGCATCCGCCAGGGCCAGGAGTAGCGCGGATCTTGGGCCACCGCTTCCTCCAACACTTTGACGGCTTCTTTGCGTGCGCCTTTTTCATTGAGCAGCCAGCCTTCGCGAAAGCGGATATTCGGGTTCTTTGATGGATGCGTGCGGCAAAGTGTCAGCGCCTCATCAAAGCGGCCCGCTTCACCGAGGAGCAGTGCTTTGGCATCGACAGGGCCCCAGGAATCTGGTGCCAGCGAGATGGCTTTGTCCAGAGCGGCGAGGCGTGCGGTGAGATCGTTCGGGTGGTAAAGCCGCTCCGCCGCGATCATCCAGGTGCGGGCCTCGCCAGGGCGTTCATCCATCACCCGCTGGGCAGCCTCACGCACGGCCTCGGGCTTGTCAGCGATGGGCCCCCAGCGCTCCAGAGAATTCCAGGCCCAGTTGTAGCCGGGATCGAGCTGCACCGCCCGCGTGAGGTGGGTGATGGCGGTTTCGCGTTCGTCCAGATCCCATAGAACCTCGCCGAGCCAGCCGTGATTCAGGCCGTCCTGGGGTTCGTGGCGCAGCAGTTCCTCCAAAACGGCGCGGGCATCTTCATAGTCACCCTGCTTGCGCATCATTTCAGAAAGGGAGCGCATGCCCCAGGACCAGCCGGGGTTCAGTTCGCGCAACTTCTGACCGGCCTGAATGGCCTCAGGGCGGCGGCCTGCAGCCTCCAGATTTAGTGCGTGCTCCATCCAGATTCGGGGAAGCAGCGGGAACTTCTGCGTTGTGGCTTCGGAGATGGCGACGGCTTCGTCTTCCTGATCATTCTGCCGCAGGTGCTCGGCCAGCATGAGGGTCGTCTGCCAGAGGTCAGGCCGCTCCTGCGCCGCCTCACGGAGACAGGCCTCCACCTCGTCAGGCTCCAGCACGGCCTTGGTGAGAGAGGCAAACTCCAGCACGCCGTCCCCCATCGTGACCTGCCTTTTTAGTTCGGCCTGGATGAGCCGCAGCGCCTCTACTCGCTGCTCCTGGCTTTCACTGACGCGCACGAGTCCGCGCAGAGCGGAATCCTGGTCCACATCCAGACAGATTGCTCGGCGGTATTCTTCACGCGCTTCGTCGAGCCGCTCCTCGTCCTCGAAGATACTCGCACGCACGTTGTGTTGGCTGACAGAACTGCTGTCGATGCGCCCGGCCTCGTCCAGTTCGCGATGAGCTTCTTCAAAGCGCTCCTGAGCACGCAGGGCATCGGCCCGCTCACGATGAGCCCAGGCATCATGGGGATCGATGCGCAGCAGCTCGATCACGGGTAGCTCCCACTCTTTGGGCCCCTCTCCACGGGCCCAGTCCAGCCAGGCCAGATGCAGATGCCAGTTCCACCGGAAGCGCACGCAGGCTTCTTTGAGAAAGCGCAGACCGCTCTGCCCACCCTCCTGGAAGTCCAGCAGGCTGGCCACGGCACGGTGGGCGTCGGTGTCGAGTGGGTTATCCTCCAAAATGGCGCGCTGATGCTCCATCTGCGTGACACGGTCTCCCTGCATCCGGGCCAGCCGTGCCTTCGCACGATGCCATTCCGCTGCCCGGGCACCGCTGGTGACGGAATCCAGGATCTCCTGGGCTCGCTCGCGGCGGTTCCAGAGGGCCAGCTCCCCGGCCACGAAGACAGCGTGCTCGGCGTCGTCCGGGCGCTGCTTGAGCGACTTTTCGAGCACTTGCAGTGCCTCTTCAGTGCGCTTCAGCATGTCGAGCGCACGATAAAGCGTCACCGCAGGCTGGCTTGAACGCGAGCCTTCAAGCTCCAGACGCTGACGCATCATTTGCAGCGCTTCGTCCGTCTTCTTCACCCAGCGGCTGGCTTTGAAGTAAGTCAGGACCGTGTCCTCATTGCGGAAGTCAAAGCAGGCCGCCAGCCGATACAGCTCCGTCGCCTCCTCGTAGCGCAGCTCACGCCAGAGCATGTCAGCCTGGCAGGTGAAGATAGAGGCGTCCACACGGCGGCGCTCGATGCGGCGGAGCAGGCGGTGCGTCTCGGGGCGGTGGCGCTCGTCGTGATGCAGTTCAAGCGCCAGCATCTGCCAGTGGAGCGGATGACTGTCCTTTTCCTCGCAGAGCTGCCGCAGGCGTTCCAGCATCGCCTCTCGGCCATGAACTTGATTGATGAGGTGCAGATGGCTGGTGCGCCAGTCCTCCACCTTCGGATGTCGTTTTAGCATCTCCTCGAGTGCCGCCAGATGCTGCGACTGCTGCCCATCATAGCGGGCCATGGAAAGAGCGTAGTGTCGAGTCTGCATGAGCGGCTCTCAGATCCTCCAAGGCCGCCTGAGCCGACTTCCGGTCATGGCGTGACAGCGCCAGATGCAGCCGGTGCAGACAATCGTAGGCCGCCGAGTCCAGCAGGGGCAGGGAGGCCAGCTTTTCCGCCTGCTCCTGCGGCACCATGACAAAACCACGAGGCCCGAAAGGAAGCTGCTCTTCCAGGGACTCCAGCGCCAGAAACTCGGAGGTGTGTCGGCTGCCCGGATCACGGATGAATAGCACAGCGCGGTGGTCATCGTAACCCATCACCACCTGCGCATGAGCCCCGCCGGGATAGACCGTGTTCAGCACAAAGGGCATCCCGGTATCGATCAGGCACTGGGCGGACTCCACCGTCACCCGGAACTCACGAACCGCCCAGCCCGCCTTCTCCGCCCAGTCACGCTCGCGATAGTCGGGGGTGCCGTCGTAGCAGATCTCGTCCGCCACCTCCAGATGCTCCACCCCGCGCTTCCAGTATTGGGCGATGCTCGTCAGCGCCGCGGGAGCGCAGGTGTGATGATGCTGCTGCACAAACGGCACCGGCAGGATCACACGACGCCATTCCTTCGAGCCTGCAGATTCCAGCTTCGTCACCAGCTTCTTATGGAAGCCGCTCTCCTTTACCTGACGCGCCCAGTGCAGGGTCTGATCATGGTCACGTGCATGACTGGCGATGTCACATCGCGTGGCCGACAGCCAGTCCTCGCAGGACTCATCGCGCAGCGGCATGAGTTCCTCATAAAGCTTCAGCACGGGCTCGACCTCGTCATAGCGGTCCAGCTCCGTCAGCAGGTTCGCCAGACGCCGAGCGATGGAGCCTGACTGCACGACTTCCAACGCGGATCGCATGGCCTGCACCGCGTCCTCATCCCGCCCGAGTTCGACGAGCAGTTCTGCTTTGGAAATATGAGCCGTGATGTAGTCCGGCTCCGCCTTCACCACCTCCTCGACAAGAGCCAGGGCCTCCTCGCGTAAGTCCTGTTCCTGGAGCATGTCCGCCCGCAGCAGGGAGAACCAGCGCTCCTTCTTCTGGATATTCTGCCCACGATCCAGGCAGGCACGGGCACGCTCAAAGTCCCGCAGACGCATCAGCACCACGGCCATGTATGCCTCATGATCCGCGTGACGATCCTCCGGTTCGTCTGGGGAGGGCGCATGCTTACGCAGCCATTTCCAGGTCACAAAAGCCCCGCGCATCTGAAGCACCTCCCAAAACATGTCCGACCTGGCATCCGCTCGTGATGCGGGATCGTGCCAGGCTTTGAAAACGATCTTCTGCGCACGAGCTTCGGCACCCAGCTTTTCTAAAAGCAGCGCGCCGCCGAGTCGGTCCGTTACCGTGGGCCACTGCTCCGGCGGAGCCAGATCGCGCACGAGTTTCCAGGCATCCAGGATGCGGCCTTCCCTCCGCAGCCTTTTCACCTCACTTAAAATCGACTCATCAGGCAATTCCATCCGCGCTTTCAAGCAGTGCTCCCGATTCCTGCCAAGCACAAACTCGCGGCATCGTTCTGCCGCCAGTGTTTTGACGCATTTCATGTCGGCGAAGCTGTGGCAGGATGGCACCCAGGATCAGCGTATGTTCGGCATGATCCGCACCTTCATCCTCGCGTTCTTCTTGGCGGCCACTCTTCGAGCCGAAACGATTCAGCTTACGCAGGATGGGAGAGCCTTGATGCCGGTGGTGACGCTCGAAGAAACGCTGAAGCCTGCGGCTGACGAACTCGCCGCCATGCTCCAGCGCATCACCGGCGCAAATTTCATGGTGGAAACAAAAGTCGTGCCGCGCTGCATTCTCCTCAGTCTCAGCCCGGCCACCCTTCCGATCACAGCCCGCGAGGACTACTCGATCCGCTCGGAGAAGGACCGGCTCGTTATCGTCGGCAATACACCGCAGGCCGTGGAGCACGCCGTGTGGGATCTGCTGCACCGCACCGGCTTCCGGCAGTTCTTTCCTGGTCAAACCTGGGAGATCGTGCCGCATCAGCCATCGCTGAGCATCGACATCGACGTCACTGAATCTCCCGATTACCACTCGCGGCGGATTTGGGCTGGATTTGGTTATCTCAAAGAACGCGAGGAGGACTACGATCAGTGGAATAGACGCAACCGGGCCACCTCGGGCATCACGCTGAGCACCGGCCATGCCTACGATAGCATCATGAAACGACACGAGGCCGAGTTTGCCAAGCACCCCGAATACCTCGCACTCGTGGAGGGCAAACGGCAGAAGCCGAAGTTCTGTACCGCGAACGCCGATCTGCGGAAACTCGTCGCAGCGGATGCCATCGCCCAGTTTGCCAAAGACCCGACGATCGACTCCATCTCCTGCGATCCGAGCGATGGCGGTGGCTGGTGTGAATGCAGCGACTGCGCGAAGATTGGCAGCGTGAGTGATCGTGCATTGCTGCTGGCGAATGAAGTCGCCGAGGCGGTGAATGCGAAGCATCCGGGCCGGCTAGTCGGCATGTATGCCTACAACGAGCACTCGCCGCCGCCCTCCATCGAGGCTCATCCGCAGGTCGTCATCAGCGTGGCCACTGGCTTCATCCGTGGCGGCTACACCATCGACCAACTCATCTCCGGATGGCAGGCCAAAACGAAGACACTCGGCATCCGCGAATACTACAGCGTGAACACCTGGGATCGTGATCTGCCCGGCGCTGCACGCGGCGGGAACCTCGACTACCTGCGCACCACCATCCCGCACTTCCATCAAAGCGGCGCGCGCTTCATGTCGGCGGAAGCGAGTGACAACTTCGGCCCCAACGGCCTCGGTTATTACCTCGCCACGCGCATGATGTGGGACGTGAAGGAGGCAAAGAACGCTGAAGCCCTCGCCGCCGACTTCATCGACAAATCCTTCGGTCCCGCCAGCGCCCCAATGGCGAAGTTTTACACCCTGCTCGATGGCACGAAGCGCCAGGCCCTCAGTGATAACCTGCTCGGCAGAATGTATCGCCTGCTCAATGAAGCCCGCTCTTTAAGCAGCGACACCGCCATCCGCGCACGACTCGCTGATCTCACGCTCTACACCCGCTACGTCGAGCTCTATCACGACTACGCCTCCGCCCAGGGTAAAGAGAGACAGGCCGCCTTCGAGCAACTCTTCCGCTTCATCTGGCGCATCCGCCACACCGGCATGGTGCATGTGAAAGCCCTCTGGCGTGATCTGCCGAATCGAGACAAATCCATCGCCCTGCCTGCGCTCGCCAAATACAGCGATCCCGATGCCACGAACCCTTGGAAGTCCGACGAAGCCTTCACTGCCGATCACATCGCTGCCTTCATCCGCGATGGCATCGCGAAGCGGAAGCTGCTCGACTTCACGCCCGTCTCCTTCAGTTCGAAACTCATCCCCGCGACGGCCTTGAAACTCCCCCAAGTGCCGCGCGGCAATGCCGGCATCTACCTGCGCGGCGTGCGCGATTTCTGGACGTGGATCGACAAGGAGCCCGCCACGATCAAGCTCACCGGACAGGCAGGCATCATCTACCCGAGTCGCGGCACGGCAAAGGTCGCCCTCTTCCCACTCGCCGAAGCCGAACTCAAGTCCGTGGCCCACTTCGAGATCCCGCCGGACAAGGCTGATCACGCCATCGAATTGCCGACCAAGTTCCCCGGCCTGCACCGCATCGAAGTTAGCGATGCCACCCAAGGCACCCTCATCACATGGCCCGATGGCACGCCCATGACCATCATCAGCAGCCAGGAGCAGCCCGCGAAGCTCTTTGGCCGCTGGCATCTCTATTTTTATGTTCCCAAAGGCACGAAGATCATCGGCGGCTTTAACGAAGGCGCGGGCTTCCTGCTCGATCCCGCCGGCAAAACCGTCCACACCTTCTCCGACAAACCCGGCTACTTCAGCGTCCCCGTGCCTAACGACGAAGACGGCAAGATCTGGAGCTTCAAGCACAGCGCAGGCAGTCGCCACCTCATGACCGTGCCACCATGTCTCGCACGAGATGCCAGCGAGCTCCTGCTGCCCGAGGAGGTCATCCTCAAAGATGCCGCGCCATGAAATCAACGATCATCCAGCAGCCGCCACTCCGGCTCATCACCGTGAAAGCCAGGTCCTTCCCCGAAGGCATCCGCGCCGCATGGCAGGAGATCGAAGCGAAACGAAACATCAAAGGCCGCAAAGCCTACGGCGTGATCCGCGAAGGCGAATACTTTGCCGGACTCGTCTCCGATGGAGAACTCGAAGAACGCGTCACTGGCCTGCCCGTGCTCGAAGTCCCCGGCGGTCCGTGTGCACGCCTCAAGCTCGAAGATTGGCAGAGCCACATCACGGAACTCGGTCAGATCTTCGCCCAGATGGCCTCAAAGCATGAAGTCGATCGGACTCGCCCCGCGCTGGAGTTTTATCGAAGCTTCACCGAGCTGCATCTGCTGCTGCCCGTGAAATGATCAGGCCGCGCGAGGCTTGATCACGATGTCACCATTGTCGTGATGGCCACGGATGGTGCGACAATGAATGTGCATCTCGGGGCGCACCATTCCGTGCGTGAGGGCACACTTCACTTTCTGAACGGCAATACCTGGAGACACTGTCCAGGCATCACTCATCTGGAGTCCTTCACCTTGCAGGTAGAGCTTGTGGTCAAACTCCTCCACTTCATGCACCTCACCATCATGAATGTGCAAGGTGGGGAAGAAGACATGACCTGGGCGTGCCGTCGGAAAGGAGAACGCCATAGGATGCACGTTCTGAACACCCGCACGAAGCTTGAAGACAGCGAAGCCGAAGTCCTTGTAGCCGGGCAGCTTGTCCCACACATCTGCTGGCAGACGAAATCGTTCATCCAGACGGCTAAGGTCGGCGATGCTAGGCACGAAGCTGGCATCATAAGCCCCGACTTGGACGACTTGGAGTTTTGCGCGACTTCGAGTGGGGCTGCCTGAGCCAAATGGTTCCGCGTAAGTCATCGCGGGAAAGCAGGCAGACAGATGGTCAAACAAATTGGGGTAGCCGGAAAAGTCGAAAAACTTCACGGCGTCCTCGACGCTGCCTGACTTGATGGGAATCGGTAACACCATGGCGACATCCTGTCTGGCATGGACGGACATCGAGTAAATGAGCACCTGATTTCCCTGCCTGCCGAGTCTGGCGAAGATGCGGGTGTTCTTCACTTCCTGGACGGAGTTTTTTCCTGAAAAGCAGCACATTCGGCGATCATGCGGAATCACCACCGCAGTTGTCGAGAGTCTTTTTGCCGCTGTCGGTGAAGGTGGGAGTGACTCAAGATGTCTGAATTCACACTGGCGGCAGCTCGCGATCCGTGCTCCGCATCGCATCATGAATGATCGCGAGCAGCCACCAGGTCTCGAGACAGACGACCCGTTCGCAGAAGCGGGCAGATTTCATTGGTCATGGCATGCAGCCCTTGTCGCTATGTTAGGCATGATGACGATCTGTCTGATCATGAAAATGGATCTGGCGCGTGTGGCATCACCCCCAGTTCATAGGGTGGAAGCCAGAGATCATCGCCTCGATCTAAACACGGCGAGTCTGGCCGAGTTGGAGGCACTTCCCAACATCGGCCCAGTGAGAGCACGGCGCATCATGGACGCACGTCCATTTCAGTCCGCACATGATCTTCTGCGAGTTCCCGGCCTGGGACCAAAGATCATCGAAAGCCTGCTGCCGCACATCCAAGTGCGCGCTGAAGAATCGAAGTCCGAATAATTAAGCTTGTCTCCATGCCAGCAAACCGGCTCACTTCGCAGCGCAGACAAACCGACAATCTCACAGGCGGCGCTGCCGTTATCGATGCGGCCATCGAGAGCTCCAGCCAGCACTTCGGCGGCAAAGATCTTCTCGAAGTCGCCTACGCCGCTTGAGACAGCATCCCCGCCGGAGATCGGCTCCGCGAGCTTATCCGTGCCAAGACCGTGCCGATAAGCTGCCGCTCTCCATTTGCCGAATCGGCCAAAGGCTTCATCTTCCACTTGTCATGGCCGCTCGTTCATCTCGCCGTTCTCGCAAGTCATCCCGCTGGCTCTTCGCCCTCATCGGGCTCGGCATCGTCGTCATCGTGACGCTGATGATGGCACCCATGCTCGTCATGAGCTGGGTGCGTGGTTATCTGCAAACGGAAGCCTTCCGTGGGAAGATGGAGCAGTTCCTCGGAATGCAGATGAAGGGCAGCGTCACGCTCGATGCTCTGCGCTGGACGGGCGATGAAGTGACCACGCAAAGCACCTCCGCCACCACCGCCACAGGCTGGCAAGCGGACATCAGCAGCCTGCGTCTCGCGCTGGATTGGAATGCCTTCCGAGATCGTCAGTGGCGCATCATCAATGCCAGTGCCGATGACCTGGATCTGAAGTTCACCGCCCCGGCTTCCACAGGAATCCATTCAGAACCGGCTGAAGCGGGGACTCCAACTCCCAACTCAAGCTCCGTCCCTTCCTGGATTAAAGCCTACCTGCCTAGCCAAACCATCATCGACGGCCTCCGCTTTGACGCCTTCACCCTGCAATATCCAGGTGGATGGCAGCTCAAAGAATCCAAACTCCGTCTCGGCACCTGGCAGCAGGGGGAGACCTCCGTGCAGGCCATTGTGGACGGCGGCATCTTCGAGACTCCAGTGCAGCTTCCCGCGCAGCTTCATCCCATGAAGTTTAATCTCACCCGCGCCACCGCGCGTCTGAGCCGCGAAGACCTCCACCTCACCAATGCCACGCTGAGCTGGGCTGGTGACAGTGAAATCACCGCCCACGGCCACATCCGCCCCGCAGATAGAACCTGGGAGCTTAGCACCCACCTTACCGGCATCCCCCTGCGTGAGATTGTCAGCGATGACTGGAAGCTCCGCCTCACGGGTCTGCTGGAGGGAGATCTGAACATAACCGGCACCCACGGCACCGATCCCACAGTCGATGGCGATGTGCAGCTCAAGGATGCCGTGCTCACCGCCATCCCCGTGCTCGACAAGCTCGCCACCTACACCCGCGTGGATCGTTTCAAGCGCCTCGTGCTCGACATCGCCACCGCGCATGTGCGTGGCAGCGGCCAGACACGCCAGCTCGATAAAATCGTCATCCAGTCCAACGGCCTCATGCGCCTTGAAGGCAGCGTCACCATCCAGACCGGGCAGATCGACGGGCACTTCATGGTCGGTGTCACACCTGAGACCTTGTCTTGGATTCCTGGTGCTCAGCAGCACGTCTTCACCAGCACAAATCCCACCGCACCCGCCGGCATGATCTGGACCCCGCTGCGCATCAGCGGCAGCGTCGATTCACCGCGCGAAGATTTGACCGAGCGCCTCATCGGCGGTGCTGGCAAAGCCCTGCTCAACGCCCCAGCGGAAGTCGTCGGTAAAGCCGGTGAAACACTGCTCAAGCCCGTGGTGGGTGAGGACCTCGCCAAAAAACCCGGTGATGTCATGAAGAGTGCTACCGAAGCTGCTGAAAAGGGTATCGACCTCCTCAAGGGGCTGGGCGGTGGGTTGCTCGGTAAATAGCGCCCTGGCTCGTGACTCCGAGTTTCACGAGAGGCTTGAAAGTGGTAGAACATCCTGAAACTCATCTGGCAGCCGCGGGCTGAGCACGGTGCTGGTTTCCGTAGCCGCTGGCGATCTTGTCCGCCAGCGGCAGGGGCCTCGTGAAAGAGAGATTCCGAATCCGCCATGTCATGCACTTATCAGTGCCTTCAGCTCATCGAGCGCCTGCTTCGTGCGGGCGATGCCTTCCATCTCGCTGTGCTTGTCACCTTCGTATTCGATGCCGATGTAGCCGTTGTAGCCAGCCTTCACCACGATGTCGATGAGGCGCTGGAAATCGAGGGTCATCTCGCGGCCTTCGCGGCGATCTTCAGTGTAGAATTTGCCAGCGCCAGTGTCCCAGTCGTAGGCTTTGGCGCTCATGCCTTTCTTCACCCAGGGCATGAACTCGCGCAGACCTTTGTAGGGGTTGTAGAGTTCGCCTTTGTTGCGGTCAGTGTAGAAGTTGCCGAAGTCGGGCAGGATGCCCACCCGTTCGTGATCGGCGGCTTTCATGACGCCGGTGAGCCAGAGGCCGTTGCTGGAGAGTCCGCCGTGGTTTTCGACGACGACGTAGAGCTTGCGCTTGTCTGCCTCGACACAGAGGCGGTGCAGGCCGTCTGCGGCGAGCTTCATCTGCTCTTCAAAGCTGAGCTTCGCATCGCTGGCGGCATTCACGCGGATGCTGTGGCAGCCCAGGGTGGCGGCGGCATCGAGCCACTTGAGGTGGTTTTCGATGGTCTTCGCGCGCTTGGCTTCATCGGAATCACCGAGGTTGCCTTCGCGGTCGCACATGATGAGCAGACCGGTGACGCCTTCGCCTTCCTGGCGTGTTTTCATTTCGCCGAGGTAGGCGGCATCGGTGGCCTTGTCGAAAAACATCTGGTTCACATACTCCACGCCGTCGATGCCGAAGCTGCGGGCGGTTTTTGCGAAGTCGAGGTGGTCCAGCGGCTCGGCACCGTTGCGTTTGAACATGCGTTTGTTCAGCGACCACTCGGCGAGGGAGATCTTGAAGGGTTCTTTTTTCTCAGCACGGACTGGAGCTGCGACGGTGGCTGCCAGGGCAGAGCCTGCGAGTTGGAGGAAATGGCGGCGTGAGGTGAATTTCATCATGGGATGGCACTTTGCCACGGGAGAAGGCGAGAGTGCAAGCCCGCAGCAGGATTTGCGCTGGTATGGACAGCACGAGTGTGGCACTCTCGCACCATGCGCCGGCCTGTTCTGGTATTGATCCTCTGTCTCCTGGCCGGCTTGCTGGCCTGGTGGGAGTTGCGTCATGTGGATGGGGCTGAGGAGCAGATCGCCGTGGCGAGGCCGACAGCAGCCTTGTCCTCGACATCTGAAACAAAAGAGGAGGCACCGGAAAAGGTGCCGGAGGTAGCGACGCAGGCGGCAGTAAGTGCTTCTCCACCTGCCACACCAGCGCCTGCAGCGGCAGGTGATGACAAGACCGGTCCGCGCTTCAAGCGCGCCTACATGCTGAGTCTGGACAAGGGGGCGCTGACTTTCCTCGAACAGCAGGACATTGAGGGTGACTTCGCCCCGAAACGCAGGAAGCCCGAGGAGTGGTCCGGGATGCTGCGCTGCCGATTGCTTTCGGAAACGAATACCGTCCTGGCCGAGGAACTGCTGCCCGCGCCCGATCACCTTTGTGCCGTGTTGGACCCCACTTCTGGCAGCGACAAACCTGTGCAATACACCGTCGCAGGTCCGGTCATCTTCCAGGTGCGTCTTCCTCGGGTGAAAGGCGCGACTCGTCTCGACATCATCCGCATCATCCAGCCTGGCGAGCCGCCGCTTGAAGGCCTGCTCGGTTCCATCTCACTGCCTAAGTCATGAAAAACCTGCTGCTTCTTACTCTGCTTTGCGTTTCTGCCTCAGCATTACAGGCCCAGACCTCAACACTCTCCACCGTGGAGGAAAACGGCACTCGCGGCACGCGGCTGAACATGGTTTTCCTATCGGAAGGATACCGCAGCACGGAGATGGGTGCCTTTGCCACCGATGTGCAGGTTTGTGTGGACTTCCTGTTCACGAAGGAGCCGTGGAGCCGCTACCGCAGCTATTTTAATATCTACCGCATCCAGATCGCTTCGAATGAGAGCGGGACGGACAATGGCGATGCTGGCGGAAACAAGGACACCTACTTTCACACAGGCTTCAACAGACCTGATATCCCTCAGCTCAATACCCTTTCCAGCACAGGCAGCAGTCGTGCCTACAGCCTGCTGAATCAACATGTGCCTGAGTTTGATATCCCCATCGTATTAATCAATGACGCCAAATATGGCGGCAGTGGAGGCCCGCTGGCATTGGCTACCACGAATGAGTTCAGTGCAGCGATTCTCGAACACGAGCTGGGGCATTCCTTTGCCAAACTCACCGATGAATATGACGAGGCCTATTCGGGCTATCCCGCCACAGAATTTCCTAATGCGACGGCGAAGACCGTGCGCTCTCAGATCCGATGGAATGTGTGGATCGACTCTGGAACGCCACTGCCCACGCCAGAGTGGCATCCTAGTTACGGGCATCCTGTCGTCGGTCTTTTTGAAGGAGCAAATTACCGGGCCACTGGTTTTTACCGCCCGCATGATAATGCGCTCATGCGGAACCTGCTGCAGCCGCCTGGACACGTCACGCGCGAGGCTTTCATCCTGACCTACTACAGCAAAGTCAGTCCCATCGACTCCATCACTCCCACTGCTCTCACGCAGACCTTTACGGCCCCTGCGCCGCTGACACTCAGTGTCACGCCAAAGGTGCCCTCCACGCTTCCAGCACTCACCGTGGAGTGGCGGCTCAATGATGTGCCCATCGAAGGCGAAACCGGCGACAGCCTGAGCTTCAATACCAAAGACCTCGGCAACGGCACGCACAAGATCAAAGCCGTCGTCCGTGATCCCACCGACTGGGTGCGGCGTGATCCCACCGCGCTCGTCGTTGAAGAGGTGACCTGGACGCTCAAATTAAGCAATCAGACGGACCCGCCCATCATCGACACGCCACTGCCTGCGAGCCGAGTTCTGCACCTTTATAACTCTGCCTTCCTCGATGCCACCGCCACCGGCCCAGGCCCCATCAACTATGAGTGGTTGAAAAACAATGCACCGCTGAAGCCAGCCGTCACTACCCCCACGCTCAGCCTCTTCGATGTCACCCTGGCGGACGCCGGCACCTACACGGTCAAGATCACCAACCCAGGACATACGCGGACTCACAGCACGGTGATTTCTGTGCTAACTCCGTATTCACCACGCGTCGTCGTCGGGAAGGGAAAGACCGCCACGCTACTCATCCCAGCCTCTGCAAACCTGCCACCCGTGACGTGGATGTTCAATGACGCCGGCCTCTCCAACGGCGGACGTTACTCCGGTGCCACCACGAAATCTCTACAGATCAAAAATGTCGATGTGCAGGATAGCGGCCGCTACTGGTTCACCGCTGGAGACTCAGATCCAGGCAATATCGACCTCCTCGTCGTCACCACGAAGCCTGATTACACCGGCGTGGACCTCACGCTCGACACTGGCATCGTCGGAGGTCAGTACAACGACGAGTTTCCACTCCCGCCCATTTCCTTCCAGATGCCGAATTCCTTTGCTGGAACCATGCCCAAAGGGCTGAAATTGGACCCCAAGACCGGGCGCATTTACGGCATCCCCACCGTCGCCTCGAAGGACCAGACTCTCGGCGACGAGATCACCTTCACCGTCGGCAATGAGTTCGGTAAAGTGAAGGTGAAAACCCGTCTGCTCATCAAGCCGCT